>QMQO01000001.1 GCA_003650545.1 Candidatus Woesearchaeota archaeon
AAAAATTAAAATCAAAAATTAAAATCAAAAAAACAAAATAAAAATGGTAAGGGTTTGTTTAGGTTGTTTAAGGGCGCAGGCAAAAACCATGTTTAATTATATTATCACATTGATTGTGATGGTTGTTGTGCTTTCGTTGGGATTTTATTTTGTAGGGAAGATCCCGCAGAAAATGGGAGAGGCACAGTTTGAACGTTTTAAGAACCAGATAATTAATGATATTGAGCTAGAGTCAAGGAATGATGATGGAATAAACCACAATTATCTAATTGGAGACAGCTTTGATCGTATATGTTTTAGAAATGAAGATGGAACAATCCTAGATGGTGTAGATCCCAGGATACTGGCAGAGTATGATACTAGCTCTAACAGTTTTATGACAAGGAGTAATATTTTTCTGATAGGAAAAAATGAATTTAAGGCGCTAGAGGCAGATGCACGAATAAAGGTGCCTGACCAGAATACTATAGTGGGTTGTTTTAATATAACAAGAGGTCGTGTTTATCTTTTTTTTGAGGGGCATAATCGCTATTTGGAGATAAGCCCGCAGGAGGAGAGTTAAGGAGAGACGATAGAAAATAACTATAAGATGACAAGAAATAACTATAGAAATGTTGAATGAGTACAGAGACTGACCAATGCTAAGAAGCTGACCAGAAGCTAGACCAGAAGCTAGGATTGGTAGATAAGCAGGAATGCATTTTTTTAAATTTTTTTAATTTTGAGATATGTGCAAAAATAAAAAATAAAAATAAAAAAATTAAAGATAAAAAATAAATAATTAAAAAATGTACACAGATCCGAGAAAAAAGGCAATCACTGTCCAGCTTAGCTGGATCTATATTCTTATAGCCGGAGCCATGATACTGATATTTTTTTCTCGCGTGATTGTGTATGTGCAGGGTTATGGTGAAAAAACCATTACAGATAACATTCGCGACCAGCTGAATGACGCATTTGTAAAGATTAGGGCTGACAGACTTTTTTTTCAGCAGTTGCAGACACCAAAAGATTTCAAGCTGGAAAGGTGCGACTTTGGCAAGATGTATTATAAGATTGGTCGTTCTTCGTTAAAAACACAAGGGATATATTCCCCTAGTTATCTAAAGCCTAGTCAAGAACAGCTCTTGCTGTGGACTCTTCCATGGGAGATGCCATACTGGATTGATAATATGTTGTATCTAACCTCGCCAGAGGTGTTGTATGTCTTTATTGAGGACCAGTGGGGTTATGTGAAGGAGTTGCTTGAAGATCCGACGTATGGTTTGCCTGCAAACATCAGTAGGGTGGTGATAAGTCATGAAGATTTTAGTCGTTTTGTGAGCACAAAGCAGAAAAATGTTTTCAAGGAGATTATACAAAAGATTGATTCATTCTATAAAGTCAAGTTTGTGATGGTAGATGCAGCAACGGATTTTGGTGAAGGGCAGGATCTTCAACTAACTTTTCCAGAAGAGGTGATGCGAAAAACAGATACAGCAATAAACATACTACCAGATGAGGGTTATGGCGGACTTGATGGTGCAGGCGAGATTCAGTTCTTTGATGTTGTTGGGGCTGAGTTTACACCAGGCAAAACTCGGCCGTATCTAGGACGGTCGCTTGTGTTTGCTGCGATATTTGCACAAGATGCACAGCAATATGAATGCAATCTGCAATATTTTATGCAACGGTTCAAGGATGTAAATCAATTTACCCAAAAAAGAGCAGAGATGTTGTATGAATCTTATCCTCCAGAGCATGAATGTCACTATTATATTGAGAAGTTTATTGAGAGTCAGCTTCTCCAGAAGCAATGTATTGAAATACAAGATGCAATAGATAATCTATCTAATGCTGACACATTTAAGGAATTATATGAAATGTCTAGGCAAATAGAAGATGAAAACTACAATCTTGTGAGGTATAGGTATTGTGCAGGTATATACTGACTAAACCAGATCAACAAAAATAAGAATCTTCAAAAATAAGAATCTTAGGTTGAATCAAGATTAAACTAAAAACCTGGAAAAATGAGAACCAATAAAAAAGCTCAGATAAGGCTGGCTGAGAACATCATGGTTATCATCATCTTTGTATTTATACTTGTGTTTGGCATTGCATTTTTTACTGTTTATCAGAAACAAACATCAGGTACAAAACATAAAGAACGCGAAGAAAAAGCAGCTAGCTCTGTTCTAGCAAAAATAATGGCGCTGCCTGAGCTGAAATGTCTTAGCAGTACTGGCCAGGAGGAGGTTAATTGTTTTGATCTTTATAAGGTAAAGGTTCTTAATGCCGAAAATCACACACAACCAGAATTTATAGACCATTTTTATGATATCATGCTGGAGAGCAAAGTTAGTCTTGAGACACTAAAAAGTGAAATAGATGAAATATTCACTATTTATGAAAATGAGCCTGTTGTGAAGCACGACACTCTGACAAAAAAAATGCCTGTGTTTTTGTATGATCCAATAAATGAACAGAAATATTATGCTATATTGAAGCTGGACTATTACTATGTTAGATAAGCATGTTAGATGTAGAAAGTGAAGTGTGAGATAAGTATGTTAGAAGTATGTTAGATAAGGAAGTGAAGTAATCATGTCAGGAATAATTATGTCAGGTGGACTAAAGAAAAAAGCGCAATCAGAAGCTCTTGGCTTAGCTGTTGTGGTGATTCTCATAATCATCGGTATAACATTGATGATTATACTTGGTAGCGGCAAGAAAGCCAGCAAAGAGCAGGAGAACTATATAGAGAAGTTATCTTCCAACACATTGTATGCGATGTTGAATATGGATGCTGACGAATGTCGCGTTGACTCGTTCCAGGATGTAATAAAAGATTGTATTAACCA
Source organism: Candidatus Woesearchaeota archaeon (assembly GCA_003650545.1). Lineage (GTDB taxonomy): Archaea > Nanobdellota > Nanobdellia > Woesearchaeales > B72-G16 > B72-G16. The sequence goes on from QMQO01000001.1 coordinate 2,844, forward strand.
GAATAACTTTGTGATGTGCACTACAATAGATCAGACATATACATCCTGTGAATACATGGATATAGTTATAAATCAGACATTGTTTAAGACCATTGCAGATCAATTTGATTATTACATGGAGGTTAGTAGCATTGCTATGAAGAAAAAATATTGTAACTATGAAACAACGCTAGAGAACTGTCAAGATAAAAAGAGACCATTTAAACGGAAAAAGTTCTCTCTACCAGCAGGCTATGGTTATTCTGATGATATCCTGTTGAAGATATATCTGCCCTAGGACCTAGGACTTAGGATGTGTTTAGAATGAAGATTGTATCCTGGAATGTTGCAGGTATTCGTGCATGCGAAAAAAAAGGCTTGGTTAAATTTATGAGACAACAAAAGGCAGATGTTTACTGTCTTCAAGAGGTTAAGGCTAAGGTTGAAGATCTAAGTGAGCAGCTGAAGAATCTTAAAGGTTATATTTTATACGATCATCCTGCAATGAAGAAAGGATATAGTGGTGTGTACACATATTCCAAGCAGAAACCCATCAGGGTGATTAAGGAGATGGGTGTTGAAAGATTTGATAGTGAGGGAAGGGTTCTGGTTTTAGAATTTCAAAAATATTATCTGGTAAATGCTTATTTCCCCCATTCCCATAGAAACCTAACAAGGTTGAGGTTTAAGCTTGAATTTAACCAGGAGTTTTCTAGATTCTGCCGACGGTTGGGAAAGAGAAAGCCTCTGGTGATTGCAGCGGATTTTAATGTGGCTCATAAAGAGATTGATCTGGCAAATCCAAAACAAAATCAAAATAATGCAGGCTTCACTATCCAAGAACGCGAGTGGTTTGATGATTTTCTGAAACAGGGTTATATCGACACATTCAGAGAGTTTACAAAAGCAGGCGGGAATTATACATGGTGGACCTATCGTTTTAATGCAAGAAAGCGAAACATTGGCTGGCGCGTAGATTACTTTATTATAAGCAAGAGTCTCAGAAAGAAACTGAAGAGCAGCAGAATCTTAAAAAATGTGCTTGGTTCAGACCATTGCCCAATTATGATGAGAATAGACTTATAGATATTTAATTTATAACTATGTAACTATTTATAAAACTATGTAACTAAAATAAACTATATAACTGAACAACAAAACAAATTATTCTTAACAAAATTTTTTCATTGCTGATATTCTGGATTGTGTTGATCAAAGATATGTCTATGTGTGGTCAGTGCTGTTTAGTCTTCTATGTTATTTTTATTTATTTTTGTTGTTGATTCAAATATGAATATGTATCATTCTTGTTGAAAAAGTTATGGAAACATTTAAATATAAGAATGAGTTTTTAAACTATATTATAAAGGAAGAGGTGAATATCATGCAGAGAAAAGCTCAAGGACTTTCTCTTGAAACTATCATAATAGCTGTATTGGTTATAATTGTTCTAATTGCATTGGTTGCGATTTTTACAGGTCAGATCAGGGTGACGAAGAATGAGACAGAGGCTGCACAAACTCAAGTAAATTCTTGCTTTCGAGCCGGGGGTATTTGTGTTGATCCAGATGTAAAATGTAGTGAAGATGAATATGTTGCGACTAGACTTGGTGTAGGTGCTGATGAAGTAGTCCAAGAGTTACCTAAAAACAGGATTCCAACAACAGGTCTTATTGATTGTGAGAGGCCTAAACATTGTTGTGTTAAAGCAAAGAAGCCAGGACAACCTTAGATTTCTGCATTTCACCACAACTTTTATATAGCTAATGAATATAAAATCTGTATGAGAAGAAAAAAGGGGACGATTCATGTTAGCCTGCGCTTTGTTGTGATCCTTCTACTAATAATGATTGTTTATGCAATAGTGTTTCTTCTGGTGAAAAATACAATCGAAACCGGGGTTAAACCGCCATTAGACCTTGATAAGGATACAGAGCATAGCTTTTATCGTGTTTATAATGAAATCATGGATATGCAGCCTGGTGATGTGAATGTTGAAGTGCCGCTTGTAGTTAAGAACTCTGAAGTTGTGTTCTATAAGGTCGAACCAAAGGATGTAACAAGGGAGCGGCCAGAAGAGTGTAAAGATAAACCATGCATGTGCATATATGCAAAAGCAGGATATGGCTACAGGTGTGAACGCTTTAACTTTGATCTGACGTTTGCATCTGGCTTGGTTAATATACCTGGACAGACAGAGATCCAGCAAACATTGGTTAGTTTCCATAACACCCGAACGATAGTTTTAAATAGGCATAAAGAAACGATCGAGATAGATGTAAAATAGATGTAAAATGAGGCTAAGAAGGCTTGAAAAAAGCGGTGGTACTTTTACGATTGAAACTCTGGTTTATCTGATATTGATGGTGATGACTTTTGCTATTCTTGGAAGCTTTCTCGTAAATGTTGGCGAGGGTGGTAAACAAGCAGAACGTGATCAGATCTGTAGAACATCTGCATTGTTGAATGCAAATACAAAAACTTTTGGGGTTGATCTTTTCTATCTTGACTGTCCACAGCGCTTGGTGAGAATCACAGAGAAGGATGTTACAAAAAAAGCTACTAAAAATGAGAGAAAAAAGATAAGCGAATATGGCTATAGTGTTGACTGGGATAACCAGAAAGAACTTGCAGGATATAGAACAGATGCAATTATTGCTAAAGAGATGTATGATTGCTGGCGCTTGCTTGGAGAGGGTAAGCTGCCTTTGTTTGGCCAGTGGGCATATGATAGTATAGCAGAGAGTGATAAGGCTGCTAAGTGGAAATTATTCTTAGAGATGTTTGAAAAACAGCTGGCTTATGTGCAAGGTCTTGAACAGGCAGATGTTATGTGTGTTATATGCTCGAGAATAAAGTTTGATAAAGAAGTTAAGGAAATGGTTAAAGAAGATAGAGATCTGACAAAATGGCTAAAATCTCATCCAATACCAAGTGAAGAGAAGGTGATGAGTTATTATGATTATCTGACAGAACTCCTTGCTCCTAAAACAAAGTTAATCCCATATAGTTATAATACAAAGAATCCGCTTGCAATAGTTTATGCTAGAGTCAATACAGGGTATCTAACTAACTTGGGAAATAGAATCTGGTCGGTTCTAACTGAAGGAATCTCTGCATCAGTCCAGGGAAGTTTTTATGATGGTGTTTCGATTATTGCCATAGCACCTTACTCTGATGCATTAAGGAATTGTGATCATATTGCTAACTGAAAATGAAAATGAGAAAACTTAAAAAAAAAGCAATAGCATGGCCCTACCTCTTAGCGCTCATATTGGCAGCCATGTTAATAGTGGTGCTAGCGATTCTATATCTGAAGGGCGGCTCTAAACTGGGAGATGTTTGGAATAGCTTACTAGGCAGATTTTAGATTTGCTAAAGTTTGAATATTGCTGTGCTCTGCTGAGTTGCTGAGGGTTGCTGAACATTGTTGAGGCTGCTAAACCTCGGATGTTGTTGAGTTGGTTTTTATGCAAATACCAAAAAATCAGGAAAGATATAATCAAGAAATGATATATAATCCTGAATAATATCATGAGAATAACGAGAATAACAAGAATAAGAAAATAATGAGAATAATGAGATTAATGAGATAAAATGGTTGCATTAAAAGAAGTAAAAAGTGCTGTACTTCTGGTGATTGTGTTAATTGTGGTTGTAGCATTGGTTTTTCCAGTTATAAGGGATACTGTAAAGGAAATGTTAGGTTATCAACTGCCTGAACTTGAAAGTCCTGTGTTTGCACCAGAAGAGCAACAAACTTCAGTTAGATGTACTGCAGAGGCAATCGCGTTTGCTGCTGATTTTTTAAGCAATCCATCAAAACAACGTTTTAATGAGGAAAAAAAGAGATGCGGGTGTGAACTTAGGCATAGATGCGAGGATGGTGAAAAAATCGGCTGCAAGGATGGGGTAGCATTCGGTCAGATCTGTCTGAAATGGAAATATTTGAAGATTAAAAAAATGGAAAATGGCGAATCTGTGACCACAGGCCATAACATCATGAAATTGGAAAATTTGGTGCTGCCACAGGATGTTAGTTTGTCCCAGCAGGTACTAACCGAGTTTGCGCCTAGATACTGGTTTACCTCAACTACAAAAGGACCAAAGTTTTTAACTTATTATGAGCATTTTCCAGAGGATGAAGCTGCGTCATGGGTTATTGCTAAGTCTAACATTGATATGTCCCCAAATATGTTCTCAAGGGTGAATGATCTCTATCAGGCGATGGATGAAATGTCTCAGGCGTCACGTGTTTCTGAGGATACTCTAGGATTAATAGAAATAACCCCTAATTTTTATGCAGGACTTGCAGACATTTGGGAGCCTATATCCTTAGAAGCAAGGTCAGGGAATATGCCATTTATGATGGGCATGATTATAAAAGATCCAAGTATTAAAATAGAAGGAAAGATTGCTTTTTTTTCTGTTCCATTCTATTTAGCAAGTCCGTGCAAAACCGATGCAATCATGGTTTTTGCAAGATGTAAATGCGATCTTCCTGCAAAATCAGATATGCCCATATTTCAAAAAAAGATAAAATTAGATGGTGAAGAATATTCCATCCCATATAGAGGTGTTAAGTTAAAAGGACCAGTTCGCCCAAAAAATGGTATTTATGAAATTGAAGATGAGTCCCTAGCTGATTTTTCAAAAGCGTATAAGTATGGCTGTTATACTGGTTCTATATGGTCAGATGAAATATCTTTACCGTTTGTACAATCTGTTTGTATGCTGTTCATTCCTGTAAACACAGACAAGTTCTGCTATACATCTTCGAGAGCCCTGGTCTATGGAGTATATCCTCAGTTAAAAGAACAACTATCTAAATGGCCTGAAGGAGGACTTTTTAGCCAAATCTGGGGCGTCCTTAATAAAGAAGCGGCTGTTGATGCAGCAGGCAGATATAATGTACAATACTGGCCAGAGTCTCCATCAAGCTTTAATGAAGAGGAAATCAATAACATATTAAGTGAGTATTTCACTCAGCGTTAGCACTAAAATATTCTAATCATACTAACATAAACAAGATCCCCTGTTTAAGATCTTCTTTCTCCAATCCTGTAACATTACCTACAAAAATCTTCTCTGTTATCACTGGTGTATCAAACCTCTCGGTTCTGTCTTGTATCTTGTTCAGGTAGATTCCATCTGCAACTATTCTGTTTTCAGAAAAATCAAATGGTTGTTTGATAGAATGATTTTTACCATAGATTATCAATGTTGTTCCTTTCACATCTCTTTTCCAGTCGCTATCTAAAAAGATATAAACATATGGTTTTCTGTTCTCAAATGTCTCGAACATATAAATCTCACTTATGCCATTATTGGGTGTTAGTTCTCTGGTTAGGCTAAAATTATACCAATGAAACGGTTTTCCAAATGCAAAACCCCTGACATCAAAAGCAAAGCTGCCTTCAGGACCAGTGTATTGCTGGAACACCATTCTGTATGCTTTCATGTTGCTGTAACCTTCAATGTTAATAGTGGAAACACCGTCCTTTGTGATTACTAGGTTATGGTTGGGCATCTCCTGAATCACTATTATAATTGAAACTATTATTATAGCGATAATCACAACATATGTCAGAATAGGTATCAAAGGGCTTTTCTCGATGGCTTGCTCTATTGCTTTGTTGATGATCCTGTCAGAATAACCACGCTTGCGCATCCTCTGCCTAATAGTAGCAAAAGAATAGTTATTTTTTAAGAGCTTCCTTACTTCTTTTTTCAAGCTGTCCATAGGATAGATTTTTATTCAGAGATATTTATAATTTGTGGTTTATTATTCAATTTATTGATTGTTAGCTTGTTTTTTTGGTTTATGCAATCTTTTACAATGTCTCGATGTCTTGAACATCTTGAATATTCGTTGAAGATAAAAGATAGTTGACAGTTTTGTTTGTGATAGTTTTGTGATAGTTTGGGTATAAGGTCATAATAGTATATACTTATAAAACCATTTTAAGAAGGAAGATATTTTAAGAAGTTATAGTTCTCATAAGAAGGTTATAAAAACATTTATAAAAACAAAAAATATATACTGTGAAGAGGTGATGATGCTGAAGAAATCGCAAGGTTTAGCCCTGAGCACTCTAGCAATAGCTGTTCTGGTTATCATTATTATTGTGGTTATAGTTGCTTTGATTATAGGCTATGTTGGTAATTGGAAATCTTCGGTTAATATCTCTAAAACTGCAGTAGCTAAAGCTAATTGTGAGAATTTCTTGCGTCCAGAAAGAAAATGTATGCGCCAGTGTCCAGATGGATGGGTAGAGGTTGCTATAACTGCTGAGGATTGTGAAGGATATAAATGCTGCGAACCTGTTGCTGCAGAAAAGAAAAAATGAAACTAAAAAAACCATACAGAAGATTTTCACAAAACAAAAAAGGCATCACTCTTACATTAGAGGAAGTCATAAAGCTAATTCTTGTAACAATAGTCATTATAATCATTGTTATTCCAATGGGCCGTTTTATCTGGAGGATGATGCTGAAATCACCTAGCCCGGACATGATGAACAGTTACAAGAGACTTGATTCAGAGATAAGGGATATAGAACAGGGAGATGTTGTGACAGTGCCAATAAAAACAAAAGCAGGGGAACCATTCCATATAAGATTTTATACAAAATCAGATGGATATTCTCGTTGCAAGGGAAACGCATGTATGTGTCTCATGCGGAGTTCTGGTGTTTCTTTTGACTGTAAAATATACAAGGGTACAAAAGGGTATGTTGATTTTAAACTGGAGGATGGCAATGAGATAAATCCTGGTGAGGTTAGGCATGTAACCATCAGAAGAGACCCAGAGAAGATAGTTATCAAGATTAGTGCTGCGTCACAACTGTCTGCAGCTGGAGAGAAAAGCAAAGAAGGTGAAGCAACTGCGTCAATAGAAACAGGTTTGGGAATCGAGGGTATGTCAAAAGGAACAAAGGCTGGCTCTTGGCAGTGGGTTGGTAAACAGATTGTTGTGACACCACCATAAAAACACAAATAAGAAATTAAATATAAAAATATAAAACAATAAAAAATTAAAAGTAAATAATAAAAAATAATAAAAAAATAAAATATAAGTAAAAATAGATTCATCATAGAGGTGTTGAATTTTAAATTACTTGAAAAAAAGAATAGAGCGATGAAACAAAAACTTTTTATGATTGTGTTTTCAGTTTTGCTTTTGATAGTACTGGGTTTATCTTATGGAAATGAACGCGACTGTCCGGATGGATGGACTTATGTGCCAGATGGTTATGAATATCATGGAGAGACTAAGCACTGCTTGGGGCCAGTTTTCGAAGAGGATAATAGATGCTATTGGCAACAGTATAAATGTTACTGTGATGCAAACGAGTATTGTAGTTTTGGACAATACTGCCTAAACCAAAAATGCGTTTCAGAAGAGAATGTGTTTAACATAGGCGATAAAATAAAGCTGAACATAAACACCAATCCTGATAAGGATGTTGAGATCTTGATTACAGAAAAAGGACCAATTCTAAGATTGTTGCATGACGAACAAGATATAGTCGACTCTAAAAAGGTTTATAAGGAAGGTGACTCTCTAAGAATAGCAGTTAATTATAAAGGTCATTTATTCTCATTGTATTTTAAGGATGGCGTTTTTCATAAAGTGATTGAAAAGGTTAATTTTGGTTTTCTAATTTCGGTTGATGAAGATAAAGACGGAAAATTATTATGTGGCGACAGGTATATCTATGAATATAACAATGGTGATCCACAAGATTACAAGAGGTATATAATTGTGTTTAAGCAAGGTAAGGATAAGTGTGAGGTCAAGGGTTTTTATAGAGACGATAAAGAAGGCGGTGGTGGTGAAACTTCTTGGTATTATGATCCTGGCGACAAGCCAGTGTCAATAAATGATGATAGTAATCTTAGAGAGTTAAAACAAAAGTTTTATTCTTATGATTTTGTTGATGTAACAAATGATGTTGCTGCTATGCTTTTTGAATTAGATGACAATAGAGAGGTTATTAGGAACATACCAACAGAGACAACAGAGACAACAGAGCCAGGAGCGCCAAAGGAAATTGAAGGTAAAAAAAAAGTTTATTTATGTAAGAATGCTGTAGATGATTCTGACATTTGTACAATATATCTAAATATATGTAAAGATGAAGAGTATGAGAATTCTTACAATAGTTTTGAAGAATGCTTAGAGGCAAGAGTAGGGAGAGAAAAGGCGAAGTTTTATTTTTATTTTGTTAAGGATGTTAATTGGGAAGATGATGATGAGTTTCGGGAGTTCAGCAAAAAAAGTTTTGAGTACCTTAAAGATGTTTTGAAGAGGTCAGATCCAGAAGCATACGATCTATTTTCTCAAAAAATTGAAGCAAAATATATAACAGACTTAGATGTTGATTGCGCTGAGCTAAAAAAAGCAAGGGATAAGAAAACTTTGTTAAGATACATATCATATCATGAAGATGATATTGATAATCTACCATCACAGCGCATACCATATAAGGTTATTTGTGTTAAGGATACTTTCTATAAAGAATATATTAATCCAAATGAACCTTATTATGGGGAACCAGACTGTGAAACCTATGTAATAGGAACAACCTGGCTATATAGTTCTGTGATCTTTATATCTCGTAGACATCCTGATCCATTTAAGTCTCAAGTTGAACACATTGATACACTGGCTCATGAATTTGGTCACTCGATGGGGTTTTGTGATGAGTATGCTTGGAAAACATATCGGGACTCTGATATCTCTATGTCCGGTCTACTTTGGCATATTGGATGCCCAAATGAATTTCCTCCTTGTTGTGAACGTGTCTTCTTTCCATATGAGAATTATATAAAAAATGTTAACGCTGAGATGATTAAGAAGATTAAGGAATTTAAAAAATATGGTTTTAACTGTGTGGCGTCTCAAGACTTTGACCCTAACCCTGATTTTCCATATAGATGTGATCACAATATGAAGTGTGGTGTTTATCATATTGATCCTTATTGTGCTGGATATCCGTTTGGAAAACCAGAAGAAAAAATAAGAAGTATTATGGGTATAGGGAAAGTACGTCTTGATCCCGAATATATTATAGTGTATCCTACCCCTATAGTACCTTCTGAGCAAGGTAAGAAAGGCACAACATTAGCGAATTATGTCAGATTAAAAGGAATAGGTGTCTTTGGATGAAACAATTAAATCATTGGAAAAAACAAACAAAAATTGGTGTGTGTATTTTGATTTTTCTATTTTTTGTTAGTCTTGTTTGTGCAGACAAAGCTTTCTTTGTGACATTGAAATTTTATAATCCTGCTCTAGGAAATGATTCTGTTGAACTCTTGGGCTATAGTGTTGGCTATATCAATCCCTGGCCTGACGAACCAAAATCTGCAGATTATCAGATTCGGCTTTATGATAGTCACGGAGATTTGATATCTGAAAGAAATCATCAGGTGATTTTTCTTTTATTTGGGAGATTTGTCAGAGAATTAAATCAAACGATCTCGATAATCCCAATGAAATATTCCAGAGACATTAAACATATACAAGTCTATAGAAAAGGAACCTTATTGCTATCTAGAAAAATAACTGAACTTTGTAATGGCAATGGATTTTGTGATGGCAAAGAAAATTATTATAGTTGTAGCACAGATTGTAAAAGCTATTCAGCAGACGGTGTTTGCGTACCTGTAGGTGATTTCGTGTGCGATCCTGACTGTTTACAGGGTACAGATCCTGATTGCTATAAGGTTAAACCAATTGAGGTTTCACACAGGCCAATGGAGGTGTCAGCAGAAGTTGAAGAAAGATTCAATGTCTGGATAGCAATTGCTTTTTTAGCGTTTATGTGTGCGTTACTCTTGTCGTTCTTATACTACAAGAGACGCCATGCTAAATAAAATTATTTTGACATTGTGTAGGATTAATTGTAGGATTAAGGCTTTACTCAATTAAGGTGTTAATTAATGATTAAATTTGATAATTGAGATTACATGAATCTGAAAAATGCTTGAGAAAGATGAACTGTACATCATGTTAGGATTGGAGATTTGTGCAGATGTTCTTGTTAGACGATATAGATGTTGAAGGGCTGTCGAAGGACAGAGTGCTTGATAAAAAAACAATATAAAAAATAATATAAAAGAAAAAAATAAAAATGGCAAATGGTAATATAAATAGTACTATGATAGTTTGCACAAACAAAAGCTTTATAAATGATTGTTCATTATTCTAAACAACTGTATGAAATTTGAACGATTGTTCAATTTATTGAACATTTTTTTAAAAAGATGTGTAGTCTAAAAAAGGAGAGAATCATGTTTAGAGAATTTGGGTTGCTAAAACCTTTTCTGGATAATCCTGGTGAAGAGTATCATCTTCGTGAGTTGGCCAGAATGCTTAGGAAGAGTCCAGCTACAGTTGATAAGAATCTTGAAGTGTTCGTTAAAGCCGGTGTTCTTAATAAAAGAAAAATGCGAATGTATACTCTCTACTCTGCTAATGAGGCTAACCCTTTTTTTAGAGAGATAAAGCTGTTTTATAAAAAAATGAAGAAGGTGTTTTAAATGAAGCGCACAAGGAATCGGCCAAGGAATCTGCTAACCTCAAGAAAGGGAACAATGCAGCAGTTGATCTGGGAGCCCTTGATGCACCTAATCTTAGTGTTTGTGATAATATTCCTGCCGCTGCTGGCTTATACAGCAGCTATAACAAATGACACTATGTTTGAGAAGAAGTTCTATGCGATAGATACTGCGTTGATGTTGGAGACTTTGTATGCTGCTCCAGGAAGTGTTTTGTTTGATTATGGTGAAAAGAATGTACAACAATTTAGTTTTGATTTCAGTCAGCACAAAGTAGAGGTTTTTGATAGAGAAAAATCTGGCAAAAAGCCTCCAAAGTATCAGATAATGTATTTTAATGTTATTGCAGATAATAATGTGCCATTTGTGCAAAGCTCTGTTGATAAACAACCTCTAGTTTTTCTCAAGTCCGATGTTGTTGGAGTGAATCTTGAACCCAGCAAATACCAAGAAAGCTTTTTAAAACAGACACCATGCAGCATTAAAGATTATAGAATTACTGGTAAAGTTGTTTTTGATTATGAGAGGCTTGCAGAAGAAGAATCGCCTGTTTACACAGAAGTTGCTGGAACTGAGAAAATGATGAGCAATAGCGATCTAAATGCGATAATGGAGTCAGCAATTATGTTAAGGCTTAATGATGCGGATGAAGATTATTTTTCATTAAAATATTCTACTGGCTCTGGAGTGGGTTACGAGTATACTATTGAGCAGCTTCCAGAGCATGACTTGTTTATAATGTTTAAGGTTTCAGACTTGAATAAAATATATTATAACGCTGACAAGGAAAAGTACGCGAAACTTGCATGCCTATTACAGAAAGAATTCGGCTATATAGCTTCACCAAAGAAGGGTGTTGATGGTGTAGAGATTAATTTTGCTAGAACCAGGTTTGTTTACTCTACACTGGATGAAAAAAATGCGATTGTTAAGGACTTTATAAATGATGTTGTGAGCAAGACCACAAAAGCCATTGAAATGTTTTTCGGTGGGGAGGAAGCTGAGAAAAAGGGAACTGAGTTTGAGTAAAAGTAAAAGGCTAAGTTAAAATGAGAAAACCAAAATGATAAACTAAAAAATGCTAAAAACTAATGATGGTTAAAAAATAAGAAAAAAAATATGATTAAAAAATAAGAAAAATAAGAAAAAATTTGAAAAAATACAAAGAAAAGAAATCAAAAAGCAAGCTAATAAAATTGTATAGAAAGTATAAAAGATTAAAAAAATCAAGAAAAAAATGAAATTAAAGGAAGAGAAATGAAACTGTTGAAAAGTAAACGAGGAATAACCGAGTTAGTGATGAAGTGGGTAGTAAGACTTATAATGGTGGTTGTAGTGTTATTTGCACTTAACTTTATACTACAAAATGCTTACAAACAAAAACTAGACTATGGATGTCTGAGGGCAGATGTGTTGACCTATCGTTTAATGTATGGAAAAAATTTGATGATGTATACTGATGATGTGACAGGCAGAGTGTATACCGGAATAATTGATTTAGAGGAGTTTAGAAAAAAAAATTTACTAGATGATGCAATGGGTGGTGGTATCACGACTATCGCGATAGAAGCTTTGTTGAAGTATAAAGATGAGTCTGGTGAGGATAAAACAGAGAGTTTATATTTTAATAAGGATTTTTACGAGACAGTGAAAAGTTCTACTACGAGAAGAAATCAGCATCTTTTTTTTGTGAAGGTCAAAGATGGTGATAGGTTCTATGATGGTATTTTAGATATAACTGTGTTTGACTTTTCAAGATGATACGAAAAATGCATAAAAAAGGTATTTCGGAGATGTTTATGTTAGTGGTGGTTATATTCATCTTGTTTGCTTATTTCATGATATTCTTTTCAATAATAGGTTTGACATTTGAGGAGAATAAACGCGAAATCAAAGCAGAGTTTTCTGCAAAGTTCAACGAAACAAATTTTGTAAATATATTGCGTGCTGGTACAATTTATGGAGATTTTGCAGAGCTAATTGCTTTTGCTTGTTTTGACGGGAATTATGAAGATAAGTTGGGGAATGTAAAAGACAGACTTGTAGATAAAAATCTCTTTAAAGCTATGTCAATTAAATGTGATAATGGAAAAAATATTGACTATGGTGCAGGTTTCCGGGGTTATAGGATTCAAATTCCTTCATTGAATAGAAAAATAATAAATGTGTATTTTATAAGCTAAATTAAGATTTGTAAGCTGAACAAAAGGCTAAAGAGCTAAAATGAACAGAAAAGCAGCAATAGGGTTGTTTGAAGTTGGCTTTATGATGGTTGTTGTTCTATCACTGACAATAATGTCTGTTGCTTTGTTGAATAAGATAAACAAAGTGCATGTTATTGGTAAAAAACAAGCTGCATTGATTGAAGCTTACAAAGAAGGGGAGAAGACGCTGCTTTATATAGATGAAGCTACAAGTCTGGCTGCAAAGCAAACTATATATGACCTGGCAAAGTTGGCTGGCTTCAACCTACCAAAAGAATGTGGTGCGTATCTTGGTGTACCAAAGTGGCATGCACCTAGATGGGAAAATGGAAAATTCAAGGGAATGCAATACTGTGAACCTGAAACAGAAGAGTTAGAAAATGACTTTATCAAAATGTTTAACTTAGCGTTTGCAGAGTATGCAGCTGAATTTTCCAGTAAAAATCTGCATGTTAAGGTTCCGTTAGATAATCACGATATTGTGCTTATGCCAATTGAAAATAAAAATTCTATGGATATAATAGGTATTTCAAAGAAGCCTATACTGATCAGTATTTTAAAAGATGCTATTGGCGCTGACACAGCAGGCTTGCTGAGGAAAACAACAATTAATGTAGATAGTGTTGATTATGATGTGGTGGTGTTGGCAGGAGAAACACATGAAGATGTAGTAAAAACAATATCACTAGATCTTGTAAAATGTTATAAGGATTCAAAAACAGATCCAAATGCTTGTAAGAATAAGCGGTATATTGTGCGTAATGAGGTCACTAAAAATGATATAGAAGAATTCTTGAGTGATGAAGAAAATTTAATTAAAAACAGTATTGACAAACAGACTGCAAAAGAGCTTATAGGGAATAAATATTTTGTCTTTCCTACAACACAAATAACAGACGATAAAATTGAAACAAATTATATTTATGATTTCAAGGTTGAAAGAGGCAGGGTTACAGTGTCTCGTTCAAAACAGCTGCCTCTGGTGTGGCCAACAGATTATAATGTGGTAACCTCTTGTTATGGAAACAGAAAAATTTCTGGAAGAGCAAGCAAATTCCATAGAGGAGTAGATATCAGAGCAGGAGCCGGCGATAATATATACGCTATTGCTGATGGGAGTGTTACTTATGTTGGTTGGAAGGGAGGATATGGAAATACTGTTCAAATTGATCATGGTAATTTTGTTTCGCTATATGGACATAATAAAGAGATAAAAGTTAGGAAAAATCAGAAGGTTAAGGCAGGCGAGGTGATTGCTCTTGCAGATAAAACTGGCGTGAGCAAAGGAGATCATCTACACCTTTCGATATATGTTGATGGAGAAGCCAAAGATCCTCTTGAATTTTATATGCAACATCTCGGTAGTTTAGACGTGCTGGGACTGAGATTTGTAAAAAGAAGCAATTGCGTATACTATTTGGAAAAAAACAAATATGCGTATGCAGATTATATTGAAGCAAATCAGGTAGGTTAAATGAAAAAACATCTGATCAGGAATGGAATGTTTGTACTGCTAATGTTGATAATGTTTGGCGGAATGATTTTGTGGTTTACAGAAGACAATGGCTCTAATCAGGTTACAGGAATGGTTGATTTGAACAAAGATGCAATTGATAGAATCGCACAATACGATGACATCATTAAGAAGGCAGCTCACAAGTTTAACGTGCCAGAGAGTTTGATCAAGGGCACTATTTATGTAGAATCTAGAGGAAATTATAAAGCAATATCAAAAAGGCCCGCGTATGAGGGCGGTGGTTTGTGTGGAGCAGTCGGCCTGATGCAATTAATGCCTTTGACTGCGTATAAGTACGGCAAGGATTATGGTTTAACAGTTCTATTCGAAGATTCTCGTGATGCAAAATGTAATCCTGCTATGGCAAGAAGGTTGTACGATGCGATTCAAGGAAAGAGTGACGAAGATATCTTTCGGATGGATAATCGTTTCGACCCTGAAAAAAACATCTATGCTGGAACTAATTATTTGGCTTATATGCTTCATACAAAATATGCAGGTGACCCAGAAGCTTACGCAAAAACAATGATAGAATATAATTCTGGTATCTCCTGTAAAGAAAAAACAGTTGAAGAGTGTCGTGCTAGTTTAACAAAACAGACAAGTGATTATTTTGATTTTGTGTTGGATGTTATAAGTGAATATGAAGGTGGCATCTTGCCAATCTCGGTCGCGCCACCAACCTATGCAAGCTATGTCAATAGAATCTATGAAACAACAGGCGTCTATCTGGTAGATCCATCTTTTAGAACCAGAGTAGATTTTGACTTTGGGGTTTATAAAAAAGCATTTGAAGAGTTTAAGAAGGTTGAAGAAGTGTGCGGGAAGTTCGATAAGCAGAAAAAGTTTGACGATTGCGTAAAACAAGAAACAGAAAAGCTTGGTGGAGGTCTCAGGTGGGGTGTGGTTGGTGATGGTGTCAGTGATGAAGACAAACTGATTAAGTTTGCAAAGCAGTACGAGCAATGCTTATCATCTTTAGATCATTTTTGTTATTGCGATCTTGATGTTCCTGACGGTTATGAGATCTATACTGAGCAGGAAGCTCAGAACGAAGACGGTTTCTACAGATTTAAGTTGTTGAAGGATGGTAAAGTTGTTTATGCTAATAACGATTATGGGGTAATTCACGCATTATGTATATATTCAAATCATAAGATAGAAAAAGTAAACAACCTTAGATTAAGCGATAATAAGGTTGTTGTTGGAAATAAAAATGAAGAAAAAGATGTTGATAGACTCAGAATGGTTAAATACATAGATGATAACTATGAGTTATTATCGTGTATAAGCGTAGAAAAACAAAAGCCTTTGGATTTACATGAATGCAGAAAAGCACCTATAAGAACCGCACTCATAAAAGCGAAAACAGGCCTTAGCTTATATGTGTCGGATGGTGTAAATGTTAAAGAAGAAGAGGTAGTCATAAATTTTGCTTATGATATTCCTGACGAGGTTGGACCTTCAAATGAACTGGCAATCAATGCTATAGATGAGTTTAGGGCTGAAGGCTCGGTTATGTTGAGTTGGCGAGATTCCCCAGACACAGACACAATAAAATATCTTGTTTATTATGGGAAAGGTTCTGTTTCTATTACAGAAGAACAAAACCCGCAACTAGAGGTTGTTGTTGCTGATATTCCTGAGAAAAATCTTTATTATGATTTAAGTGAAGATGCTAGGCCTGTTAAAGATAAACCAAATGAATTTGTTGTAGAACGTGTACCAGGCAGAGCTGATGACATTTCTCTAGAACATAATGAACCA
This sequence comes from Candidatus Woesearchaeota archaeon, assembly GCA_003650545.1. Lineage (GTDB taxonomy): Archaea > Nanobdellota > Nanobdellia > Woesearchaeales > B72-G16 > B72-G16. The sequence goes on from QMQO01000001.1 coordinate 18,879, forward strand.
TATTACTCTTTCAAAGATAATAGGTATCATGTTATTATAGACAACTTAGAGGATGGTGTAGAGTATAGCTTTGTAGTAGTACCTGTAGATATTTGGGGCAACAAGAATTTAGTTGTAGAAGAAGGCAAAAATATGATTAAAATTATACCTGAAGATGATTTACCTCCTGCTGCAATAGATTTCAGTGTTGCTTCAGATGGAACCGTTGCTTGGAATGTTGATTTAAAGAATTTAAAGAATGATGATGGTAGCGAGCTAGTAGATCTTCAGAATGTCTATGTGTATGAGAGTCCTAAGCCTTTTAGCTATATGGATATACCGAAAATGAATAAATATCGCACTCCAGTAAGTGGAAAGATGTATAAGGCGAGTAAGGGTCGTTATGTGGCTGTTGTTGCCAGAGATGAAACCGATCATGTCAGTAGATATATAAATATGATCTTATTAAAAAAGTAAAATGAATAATAAAATGAATTTTTAAAGCGCATATACAATGAGCTGGTTTTGCTAATTTTGGGTTGAAACTAAATAGAAATAGGATGTCTTTAAAATTAGAGATAAAATGTTTTTTTGATGTGTGTTTGATGTATGGACCTTTCTTAATAAAATTTTTAAAACCAAAATAAAAACAAGATAAAAATAAGATTCAAAATAGATTCACGCAAATGAACCCACTATACTAACTACGCTGCCAATTACAACTGCTGTTATTATAACTATAGCTACTCCAATTGCTATACCAACTATACTACAAACCAAACCAGCAATTGCCATTCCCTTTCCTTCTGCTTGTCTTGCTTTGATCTTCTTCAATGCAACTAATGATAACACTAGGCCAACTATTCCGCAAATAATTGCGATAAACCATGCCCAAGAAAATACTATGGACACTATACCTAGCACCATCCCTGCAATAGCCAATCCTTTTCCCATTGTTTATACCTCCTTTTTTTGAGTTATTAGTGAAGAATAATTAAAATAATATTTAAAATTTGTGTAAAGTTGCTATAAGAATTAACAGAATTAACATATTTCTCTTGTCCATTATTTACCCTTCTAGACCCAAGCTTTTTACAATCAATCTAGAATCAAACTCAGTTAGATCATCATATCCTTGGCCAGTACCAAGATATAAAATTGGTTTTTTTGTTACATAGCTTATCGAAATGGCAGCACCACCTTTGTCATCAACATCTGCCTTTGATAGAATTATTCCATTAACATTTGTAACTTTGCTAAACTCTTTTGCCTGTTCAACACAGTCATTTCCTGTGATGCTCTCGCCAATAAAGATTGTGATGTCTGGCTTGCTCACGCGAATAACCTTGGCAAGCTCTTCCATCAAGTTGATGTTACTGTGTTGTCTTCCAGCAGTGTCTATTAGCACAACATCCATTGCTTTTGCCTTTGCATATTTAATGGCGTCAAATGCTACAGCTGCGCTATCTGCTCCGTAATCATGTTTGATCACCTTTACACCAACCTTTTTTGCGTGTTCTTCCAGCTGATCAATAGCAGCTGCACGGAAAGTATCGCCAGCTGCGATTACAGGCAATAAACCTTCTTTCTTAAACAAATTGGCTAGTTTCGCTATTGTGGTTGTTTTGCCAGATCCATTTACACCAACAAAACAGATCACATAAGGTTCGCCCTTTTCTTTTTTTTTGCGGATATTGCTCAAGAGATTAATTTTCTCAACATCAAACAAAGATTCTATACTGTTCTTTAATGAGTTTTCTATTTTCGGCAACACCTTGCCTCGTGGAATTGGGGTGTCAACAAGCTCTTTTTTTAGATCTTCTTTAATTTTGTCTATTACTTCGACAGCAACATTGTTCTCCAAAAGAACAACTTCTAGGTTCCAGAATAGCTTCTCGAACTTTTCTGCACTAATTCTCTTTGTTACTATTTTTTCTTTAAGTTTTTTGAAGAACCCTGCTCTTGGTTTTTCTTTTTTTACTTTTTCTCTCATTTCGGCTTCTTCTATGTCTTCTATAATCTTTTTTTTCTCTTTTTCTTCCTTTAACCTCTCCATCTGTTCGTCTTTCTCTTTTGTTTTTTTTTCAATTTTCTGTATTTTCAATTCCTTTCTTTCTTCGTCTCTTGTTTTTTCTAGTTCTTCAAGCTCTTGCTCCAGCCTAGTCTCAGGAATTTTTTCAATTTCTCGTTCAAGTTCTTCAACCTTTTTTTCTACTTCTTTTTTTTCTTTAACAAGCTCGTGTTTTTTCTCTTCTAATTTTTTTACTTCTTCTTCTTGACGTGAGACTTCTTCTTTTTCTGCTTTGATTTTTTTGGGGTCTTCTTTTTCAATCATCTCACCGACTATTTGTTCCTTTTCTTCGTCGATCTGTTCTTTCTTTTGTTCTATTTTTGAATCTAATTTTTCTATGATTTCTTCAGCATCAAGAATGATCTTTTCTTCTTTTCTCGCTTTTTTTCTATATTTTAATTTTTCTTCAATTTCAGCAAACTCATCTTTTATTTCTGGAGCAGGTATTATTTCAGCTGGTTCTGGAATTTCTTTTTTTTCTTTTTTCTCTTCTTCTTTCTTTTTAATTTCTTCGAATTCTTTTTTATACTCTTCTTCTTTTTTCTTAAATAATTTTGAAAATAGCCCTTTTTTTTCTTTTTTTTCTTTAATAGTTTCTGTTTCTGGTTTTTTTATTTCTGTTTTTTCCCTTTCTTTCTTTTCAACAGTTTCTTTTTTTTCTTCACTTTTTTCTTTTTTAGCTTCGTCCTTCTCAATTGCCTTCTCTTCTGGGGTTTTAATCTCTTCTGCTTCTTCTTCAAAACTCTCTGAGAATTTCTTAAGACCTTTTTTGAGTTTATCACGTAAAAACTTGAACATGGTATCACTCTTCGCTCAGTTTTAATATTGATTCTTCCATCTGCTCTATCTGGAGTGTTAAAAATGATAATGTGTCTGTAAGTTCACGCTTGTAGTTTATGAGTTCTTTAACTTGCTTGTTAATCATTTTTATTGCTTCGTCTATGCTCTTTTCGACAGTGACTTTGCTTCCAATATTGACTTTTATGTTTTTATTATCGTCAAGTTTGGCTGCTGCAAAAATACCAGGACCTACTGGTACAAGAATGTCTGTGCCTTGTTTTGTGTTCTTTATATCTTCTAATGCTTCGGTAGTTGCATTTAGTTGCTCCAGATTTTCGTCAATCTTCTTTATTTGTGCTTCTATATTATTGATTTGTTGACTGGCCATTTGCATTTCTATGTAATGTTGTTGAAGTTGCTGTTGTTTCTCTTCTTCTGTTTGCTTTGTTCCAAGCTTTGTTCCAACTTTTTTTTCATTTTTTTCTTTTGCCATTGTTATGTTAAAAAACGCTTTTTTTTGACGCATTAAAAACTTAAAAATCTGTTTTTTTTAGACGTCCTAAAAATGTTATTATCGGTAAAATGGAAATCTACAACACATTTTAAAGTCCCTTTAATTTTTTTGTCAGTTTTTTATGAAATTCTTCGTATTTTTTTTCGGAATCAAAAAGTTTTAACGGGGGCCCAAGTATACTCTGTTTTTCTTCTTTATACTTCTTAAAATTTTCCTTCATTAAATATAAGAGATATTTTTTCTCGAGTTCTGTGAGCATTTTTATCTTTTTTTTACTTATATTTTATTTTTTTTTATTATTTTTTATCTCTTCAAAAAACCCAGTGCCATATCGGTATTCTGAATCTCTATCCCTGTAGATGCAGCGCCTATAATGAAACCATTACTATTGACTATTATTCCTGAACTGACAAATGGAACACCGAAGTTAATAGTACCTGTATCTACACTAACATTTAATAATCTTTCTATTTTTTTCTGTTCCTGCTTTAAAATTTCAGGATGAGTAAGGCAATGGTTTTTCCTGAGTACTGCCAGAGAGCCAACAATGTTTAACTCAGCTATAGTTCCTCTCTTTACAGGGACTTTAAGCGCTTCTTTGATTTCCTTGATAGCTATGTCAGAAAACTCTGGATTGACAACACAGCCTTTGTTGTTGCAAAGTATGTTATTGCCAAGTGCTGTCAAGTGTGTTTTGATAATTTTGTATTTTATCTTTAATTTTTCAAGTGTCTTAAGCTCTTCTTCAAAAACAATCTCTGGTAGCAATAAGCAGTTTTTGTTTCCAACTGCAAATACACCTAACATATTAGTGCCACATAGTGAAAGTTTATGAATAGGAACATCAAGGATTTTTTTGATCTTGTTTTGCTCTGCTTTAGGCATGTTGTAACCTAGTAGGCAATATTTATCTGTTGTGTAGGCATAAAGACCTATGTTAGGATTGCCTTGAAAGCTTGTTTTTAGTACATGAGCCATGCTATTTAGATTTTTTAACTGTTTATATAGTTTTGTTATATTTCTGTAAATGTGTGGTAGATGTGTGATAGAATTCTAAGGTATCTAAGGTGTCTAAAGTATCTAACATTATGGTTTATTAGTAAGGTTAGTGTACATTAGATAGAGACGATATAGATAAAAAATAGAGATAAATGGGTGCAGAAAAAAAGAAATAGGATACAGAAAAAAAAGATGGATGAATCTGTTTTAATTATCTTTATTTTAGAGTAGTGTCACAGCATTAAAAATTTATAAATTTTGATATAGTTAAAATTAAATATCTCAAAAAAATTGTTTCAAACATGATTAGAAACATGGATGACTTAGAAAGAGAATTAAGATATATCCCTCAAACTGAGCTTTACAGATTTATAGACTTAAGAATGTCTGAATTGTGTAGATTGGTAAAACCAGGACATAATGTAGAAGTTTTTCAAGAAGGTTATTTTTGTTCGAACTGTAACTACAAATTAAATAATGAAGAGACGTGGTGGCATTATTGCCCAAATTGTTTAGTTATTTTTGATTGTTGTGAAGAAGAAAATGAACCTTGCGAAATTTGTGGATCAGAAGTTGAAAGACTTGTTCTTGAATCTTATAAAAAGATAAGTCAGAAAAGATAAATCAAGAACGAAACTCAGGTTGAAATTTTCCTTCATGTGATTGGATGAAACAAAACCCAAAAAATTTTTGATATTAATTTTTATCTGATTTTTATAGGAGTTTTACGAATTTATTATTGTTATCAACCAAAATATTCTTTGCTTTGATTGGTTTGTCTGTTAATTCAAACCCCATAATGATAACTTCATCGCCAATTTTAATCAAGTGAGCAGCAGCACCATTTATGCAGATATTTCCAGAACCGCGTTCTCCAGCAATTACATAAGTTTCAAGTCTTACACCTGACGTGTTACTAACAACTAATACTTTTTCACCTGGCCAGAAACCAGCTTTCTTAATTAAATCCTCATCAATGGTAATACTGCCTATGTAATTTATGTTGGCTTCTGTTACTGTTGCTTTATGGATTTTTGATCTTAGTAGCCATCTCATAGTGCATATGAATTAAACCGATTTAATAAATGTTGTTAAAAACCTCATGTTAAATGTTAGAGAATGAGTGCATTTTGATATTAGCTTAACATGCTTAGCATCAATTAAATTTTCTTCTTTCGGATTTTTTTCGGTTTTTTTGAAACATTTTTATATTTCAAACAGATAATGGTGGAAATTAAAAAATTTTAAGAGTTGTGGTTTAACTATCTAAAATTTCTAATATTTGCTTTTTAATATTCTATTCAATCATTAACAAAATTTTTGTAGTTTATAGCCCTGTCTCTTCTTAATACCTTTCCGTCTGCAGAAATAAGAGCCAATTCGATTGCGGATTCTTCAGGATTAAAATCTCTATCTAAATAGAACACTCTGTCTCTATCACATGGTCCTGAATGAAATCCACTATAGATTCTTTTTTTTTCATATTTTGGAATTTTAGCAGAGATACAATCGCCAACTCTTACAACTGAAACACCATCAAAAATAAGAGTTCTAATAGGGATATCTGGGTTTTCTGGTGAAACTCTAAGAAGGAGTCTTAAAGTAAAACCTCCTTTATAGACAGGGGGCTTACCCCCAAAAACCATTTCCGAATAAGGTGTGAATGATGTTACATACGATTCTGAAACAACTTCGTCAACGCTAAAGTTTTCTGTAACAATAAGTTCTGATAAGGGTTTTGATCGTGATTCTAAATCTTCAATTTCCTTCTGTCTTTTTTTTTCGCCATCTTTCATAATTTTGTCCAAATCTATCTTTTGGCTTCTCATGGTAGAAAGAGAATGAATTAAATATAAAAACTTATCGGAAAAAGAATCATGTCAAAGCCTCCTCATAAAATTATGTCCCCAAATTTATATCCCTAAATTTATATCTGAGGTTATACTAAATTGTTCAACAATATTATTTAAAAATCAGAAATCAGAGGTTTAGCAATAATTATTAAAAGAAAATAATCAAAAGAAAAAGAATAAAAGAAAAAGAATTAAAGGAAAAGAATTTACATGTTTATATGGATAAAGAAAAAATAATTCAAGAAACAGAGAATTTTATGAAAAAGAATATCCCTAAATCTAGAATTACTAAGGAAGGTTCGAGTGAAATTTATTTTAGGCATGTTCTTGGAGTCAAAAAATATGCTTTACATTTAGCAGAGCTCTATAATGCTGATAAATTTATCGTTACAATAGCAGCATTATTACATGATGTTGGTGCTGATGCCGGAAAATATCATGCTGAAGAAAGTGCTAAAATTTCCCGGAAATTTTTGTCCAGGTTTGATATTCCTGAAAATATTAAAGAAAAAATAATTAGATGCATTGAGAAGCATTCTATAGGCTCAAATACAGAAACAATCGAAGAACAAATAGTCCAAGATGCAGATGGAATTATTTTTATAGAAGATACATTCAAATTTTTCTTTGATGAACAAAAACAAAAATTTCCTCATGAAGAAGCAAAAAAATTGAGTATCAAAAAAATAAAAGAGATGATGAATAAAATTAAAACAGAAGAAGGTATTAGATTAGCTAAAAATTTTTTTTCTGTATCTTTGAGTTATCTGGAATCTACATTTTAACTTTTTTGTTCTTTTTTGTTGTCAAAATAATCTTTTGTTATTTGTACAAATATAATATTTTACAAATATAATATTTTTTATTGCAAACTCTGTAAATGACAAAATGTTAAAAAAATTGAAGAGTCTTATCTGAGGATGATGCATTCAGAGCTAAAACATTTTGATAAAAAAAATGAAAAACTAATTTTAGAATATTATTGAAAAATATAAATCTTTAAAAATTCAACATCTACAATTAAAATAAAAACATCTTAAGAAAAATTAGGTTATATCTAGATCAAAAGTAGACCTATTATAACCTATTATAAAGACTAATAACCTTTTATAGAGACTGGAGACTTTCTAGACTTCTATATAGACCTTAAGCTATAAATCTACATTTAGAAAAATATGTGTGATAATATAATATCAGCTCTTTTGTTAAATTTGTACAAAAGCATTCTAATATTTTTTGTCTTTCTTCAGATAAATGTTTGAAATCTCTCAAATCTTTCGCAATTAAATTTGTCTGAAGTAGGACCTCGTCAACATGTCCGCCTTTTTCTTTCCAGTATTTTTCAAAGTTTTCTCTACCTGAAATAGCATAAGCTAAAATAATAGAGACATCTGCATTCTTTACAACCGGTTCTTCACCTTGTGTTAGTTTATTAATAAGGTGAGATAAATATTTTACCGAGTATCTTCTTCAGCACCAGTTAACCTAATTGCAAATATCTACGGCTGCTTCTGAAACAAGAAAAGTTAGGTTAGGATTTCTGGGGTCAAATTCAGGAACTATATCTTTGTGCTTATAACTCATGATTAAAGGAATGTTTTAATTATTTAAATAAACATTTGTGATTTAGTATATGATTTAGTATAGTGATAAAGAATACTTTTGTGCCTGAGTATCAATGAAATTAATTATAGTCTTCTGCAGAAATAGATAAATAGAATTCAATAGAATTCTAAAATGATTTAGAAAAAGAAGTGTAATTAAAGAAGTATAAAGAAGTATGAGAAAAGTGAATTTAGATTCCCAAATCACACCACAATTCAAAACCACAATTTAAAACAAGGAAATATTTTTATACAGTTCTAGTGACAAATCCCTTCTACTTCAGAAAACTATATTTGTGACTACGCAAAAGTTTATATATTGATGGTTTTTTAAAAAAATGATGGGGGAGTTTATGGTTGATAGCTTTGATGAGATTGAGGAAAAGCTGAAGAATAGTTTTCAGGCGATGAAAGCCGATGTTCAAGCTGTGAAGGAAAGCTTAGAAAACAAACAAAAGCTCCATTCTGAGCGTGTAAAAGATGCTTTTGACAAAGTAAAGCAGGATATCGCCTCAATTGAACAAGAGATAGCAACTGCTAAGAAAAGGCTCGACTACAGAGATGATCTAAGAGAAACTGTTCATGATATAAAACAACTAAAATTAGATTTAGAAAAGATAAAGCGTGTTTATGTGAAAAAGGAAGAACTTGGCGAAGATCTTGAGAAACTAATTAAACTGATAAACGAGCTTGATGCTAATACATTAAAAAAAATTGAATTGTATAAAGATTTTGATAAGATAAATGCTGATATATTAAAACTAAAAGATAACAAACTTGATGTTAAAGAATTTGACAGATTTTCGTCTAAGGTTGAGCGTGCGCTTGAAGGTAAAGCAGAAATCAAAGATGTTGAGAAGTTTATGCGTCTGGCTGAAAAAGGAAGAGTTATTACAAAAATCCCTATTAAAAAGGTTGAGCTCAAACAAAGGGGGGTAGCAAAGAGGTTTGCTAAAACTAGGCTTGGGGAAAAGACGATAGAGTCCAAAAAGGAGCCATACAGTAAGGTGAATAGAATTGCAAATATCTTGCTGTTCTTGGCTTTCCTTTTTTTGGTTGGAAGTATAGTTATATTTTTTTTAAATAGAACATTTATAGACTATTTTTTGGTAATTGGTGCTGCTCTGCTTATAGCTTCAATTGTGGTTAAGATCATGTTCCTAGTAGATAAAAAGAATTTCTAATTAAGTGGTGATGATAAATATTTATATAAGAACTTCTTTTACAAATGTGAAAACTATTCAGAAGTATAAATTTTCAGTATATTAAAAATAAGAAAAATAAATGTGAAAGAAGGGGTAATGTTTGTGTGTTTACAGAAAACATTCGAGGGTGGAACAACAGGTTTGTTAGCATTTGTTTTATAAATGTGAAAACAAATGTTGTGTGAAATGTGAAATTTTAACATTTGGTTTTTAAATGTAAAATAGTGGTGCTATGCATAAGCAGATTAATTATATAAGTCAAGAGGAGTGGCAGAAGCTAAATAGTGTTATTGTTAATGCCCGTGACAAGCTGATAATTAATACCATATATCATACAGGCTGCACTGTTTCTGAGCTTGTAAGGATAAAAGTAAAGGATGTTGACTTTGTGAACTCTATGATATACTTTCCTGCAGAAAACACAAAATCAAGGAAAGATAGGTTTTCAAGAATTCCAGTAAGTCTGGCGTTTAGGCTAAAGAGCTATCTTGAGTTAATAGGGGATGAAAAGAATCAGGATGTATTTGTTTTTGGTAGCAATAAACAAAGTGCAATATCAGAGAATAGAGTTAGGCAGATTGTAAAGAAGTATGCTGACAAGGCAGGAATTCAGAAAGTGTATGGAGTTGATAGCAAAGGAAGAAAGTTGTATGCTGTTACTGTTCACACATTAAGACATAGCCACATAAAACACGCAATCGACAAGAATGTTCCCTTACAGGCTATAATGAAGCAAGTAGGTCATAGCAACATAAGGACAACAAAGTTCTATTATAATTTGAGTGCAAATGATGTTAAACAAGCTTATGAGCAAGCAGGTTTTGACGATTCTGATGAAGAAGAACTGATGTTTGGATCTGACGAGCCAAACATGTCAAATATGCCAAATTCAGGGGATTATGGAGATTATGATGCAGACTCGTAGGAAGACTAAAGTTGTAAGAAAAAAGCATAGAATTCTGCTAATAAAAGGTCTCAATGTTGCGTTGATATTTATATTGTTTATAGTGATGATGCGTTTGATGATTTTTGTTGAGCCAGATATAGGGAATAAAGTTAGAAATATGTTTTTAGATGTTGATGAAAAAGAATATAAACCGATATTTGACTTAGGTCTAGTTGAGAAACAAACTGATAAGGAATTCGTTGATGTTAAAATAGAGGTTAAGAATAGAGACACACCAATAAAATCAGTAGAGTTTAAAGGGGCAAAAACTGATACGCTAAAGAATTTTAGAGTTGTCAATGTGGTTGAAGATAGCAATAATGCGAAGTTTGCTGAAATTTATTCAGTAGATTCTGCAGACGCAGAGTTTGATTCTGCGAAACTGATTGTTGAAGCTAATGGAAAAGATCTGTTTAAATGTGTTGATTGGGATGGAGAAAAACAAGAGTGCAAAGGAAAGTGGAAGAAGATTAAAGATATTACTCCAGGGGAGAATTATGAATTGACAGTGACAAAAGGTGATCCTGGCTTTGCAGAGATTGGTTATATCGCTCTGACTGATAAAGACGAATATCTCATTGATGCAGATTTTAAGATTAAAGGTGATGGAAATAAAGTTGATGTTGAGATAATACCTAAGGATAGTGTTATTAAGAAGATTGTGGTAAATGATTTTGAAAGAGATTCTTTAGATAATGACATGAGAATTGAAAATAAAACAAATGAAAATGGTTTTGTGCAAAGTTATTCTATTGATCCAACTATGCTAGCTTTCGGCGATGTAGAAGTGACTGTTGTTGCGAGAGGAACAAAGTTGATGAAGTGTAAGGATTGGGATTTTGAAATGCAGAAATGTAAAGGGAACTGGGAAATTTGGAAGAATGGCCTTGTACCTGGAGTAGAATATACATTTACTTTAACAAAAGAGGATCCTGGCTATGGAGAGATAGTTAATATATCTGATGCAGTACATCTAGATAGTAATTTGAGTTTTATCTCTAATATTTATGATGAAGTTAAAAGTAAGGATGGTGTATGGTCTGAACCAATCTATGAAAATGAGTATGTTAGAATTGTCTTCGAGGAAAATCTTACAGCTGATGATGACATAATGGTCTATGTAAGGAATAATCAAAGTCTTAATACTAATATAGAGGTTTATTATTATAATAGTACAGAAAAGATAACTGGTTTTCCTAGAATCATCAATGAGGACTATTATAGGGTTTATCTAACAGGCATGACAGGTAGTCATGATACTTTTGACCTTAAGGTTGTTAATACAGACTCTGAGACAGCATATCTGGAGTTTGACCATATAATAGATCCTAAATTAACACCTGTTCAGATTTTTTATGAGACCTTTCCTAATGCTGATGGGGCTTGGGATGGTTCTTCAGATACGGCACAGGATGAACCGGGTTGGGTGACAATTCAGGGTTCAAGTGATTCTAATGATGTCCAGGTGAGCAATGAAGATGTGGCTAGTGGCACTTTGCCGCCGTCAGGAGGAAACCATTTAACATTTGAAGATTGTGATGATGGTCAGCTAATACCAAATACACAATATGATCTGGCTTGTGTGCCTATAGACTTAGATGGTTATTCTAATGTAACTATAGAAGTTTATGGCCAATCAGATGATGTTGATGCGAATGAGTGGCTGCAGGTTTCATACTCAATAGATGCTGCAAGCTGTACAGATGGATCATGGGTGCAGTTAGGTTATTATGAAAACCCAACAGACGACACCTGGTATTTGATAACATATAGCATACCTAATGAAAATGCTAGTGCGAATTTTAGGCTGAGGTTTGCTTCGAAGTCAAACAGAGCAGGAGAGCATTTTTATATTGATGATGTAAAAGTAACAGGAAACCCAATTCCAGTTGTTGCAGATCCAAAAACTTATAATTTATCATTGATAGGAAAAACAATATTTGAGGTTGGCGACACTATAGTCACTAGAGTTAATGTGACTGACGCAAGCGGCTCAGATGATATTGAAGCTGTTTTGATAACCATAACAAGTCCGAATTCAACAGATGTGGTTGTTAATGCCTCAATGACAAATGTTTCTTCTATTACTAATGGTTATGTCTATGAATATAATTATACTATCCCTTTGGTGTTTTCTGCAATTGGAAATTGGAGTATAGTTATTTATGCAAATGATAGTTATTCTGTTTTGGGGCGAAACTCTACTAAGTTTACAGCATTCGATACTACAGCTCCAAGCTATGTTAACTTAAGCGAGTCTCCAGCACATCCTGCAACATACGCTCCGGGCCAAAGCTATCAGTTTAATGCAACATGGACAGATAATCTAAATATTGATACTGTAATACTGGAATTTGATGGGGTTAATTATACAGTTCTAACTAATGATAGCAATGAATATTACTATTCCTTTACAGACTTAGCTGTAGGAACATATAATTATACTTGGTATGCAAATGATACAAGCAATAATTGGAATAGCACAATAATGCAGAATTATACTATAAACCAGGCTAGCAGTGAAATAAATTTAACTTTAGATGAAAATGATTCTAATATAACAGTTGAAGTTGGTAGTTATGTTAATATTACTGCTACTCTAGTGACACCCATAGCAGGTTACATTGAATTATACAATAATGGAACTCTAATAAATAGTGGAAACAGTCCATTGAACAATTATACGCTGTTTAGCGCTATTGGAATTTATAATATAACTGCTTTTTATCTAGAAACACATAATTATTCATCCGGTTATGAAACACATTATGTCATAGTACGGGATACTACGGCTCCTATAGTAGAGCTAAACAATCCAACTAACGGGTATAATACATCTTCTACTTCGATCAACTTTAACTGGACAGTCTTGGACAATGTTGACACTAACTTGTCTTGTAATCTTACACTTGACGGTGTGACAAATGCAAGCAATATTGCTTCTTTGAATAATACACCAGTAAATTACTCTGTAAGCACTTTAAATGATGGAACACATTACTGGAATGTGACGTGCTGGGATAACTCGAATAATACTAATACTAGTGAAACGAGAAGCTTTACTATTGATACTGTTGGACCAATAATAGAGTTAAATGCACCAATTGAAGCTCATAATTTTTCTACAAATACCATCAACTTTAATTGGACGGCGACTGATGCAAAACAAAATGAGATTACATGTAATCTGACACTAGATGGAGTTACTAATATAAGTGGAATAACATCTTTGAATGCGACGCCAACAAATTATACTGTCTCTGGCTTGTTAGATGGTTTGCATTACTGGAATGTAACGTGCTGGGATAAAGTTAACAATACTAACACAAGCGCTACAAGAAGTTTTATAGTCGATACAGTGGAACCAAAAATAAATCTTACATCTCCAGTAAATTATTATAATTCATCTTCAAGCAATGTTTCATTTGAATGGATTGCAACTGATGGTCTTGATTCAGTATTGACATGCGATATAACAATAGACTATTCTGTGAACATGTCAGATGTCCTGTCAACAAATAACACGCCAACCTTGGTTATTGTAACGGGATTACAATCTGGAACACATCACTGGAATGTAACATGTGGAGATGATGCGGGAAACTATAATACGAGCGAAACAAGAATGCTTGTTGTAGACCTTATAAATCCTGTTATAAATGCTGTAAGCGATTCACCAGATCCCTTGAATCAAACATCTTATATCAACATAACTGCTAATGTGACAGATGATCTTGGTGTTGACACTGTTTTGGTTGATATACTTGGAGTGAATTACACCATGCAACAGGGAACTATAGATATCTATTATTACGATGGTTTTAATACAACCCAACTTGGTCTAATAAACTATACAGTCTATGCAAATGATACAGCGGGCAATAACGCAATAGCAGTCAGTAGCAACTTTACTGTTGTTGATGTAACGCTGCCTGTTATTAATAGTATAAGTGATTCGCCAGATCCGGTTGATCCAGGCACTGTTATAAACATAACTGCTAATGTTACAGATAATACAGGTGTTAGTAAGGTATGGGTTCAGATAAATGGTTTGAATTATACTATGTTAAAAGCTGACTCTGAAACATATTATTATGATGGTTTTGATACTAGCAGTGTTCCTGCTGGAACACATAACTACTATGTATATGCAAATGATACTTCTGGTAATAATGCAACTCCTATAGTTGGAAGCTTCTCTGTTAACCCTTTAGTTTCAGTAATGCTTTATAATTATCCTGTTAACTTCACCAGTACAGAGGTCGGCTTTACTGTTAATGCAACAAATGCCAAAGGCTTTCCAATGATTATTGAGAATGAGGGAAATGTCTATGTGAATGTTTCTATTAAAGGAACCGATATGATTGGGCAGATAAATAATAGCTATACAATACCTGTAAACCAGATTGAATATAGCTTATACGAGAGCTTTAATGAGAGTAACACTTTAACTACAGGATTTACTTCGATTGTTGATAACATACTATATTTCAGCAATAGGACAGTTTATTTTAGGATTTCTGTGCCAATAAATAGAATACAGCAAACTTATCAAGGTAATCTGACTATCAGAGCTATACAGAGCTAAGGTTTTATTCTGTAATAGAACATGAAGAAAGTAAAAATCATTAGTGCTAAAACTAAACTTAATGTGATTATGAATAGTTTTTTATCAGTGCTAAAGCCGAATGGAATAAAACCAATCACGCCAACTGCAGACACCTTGACATTGCTCTCTTTGTTTTTTGGTAGTAACAAAGAGCTAGCCATGAGAATGATTATTCCTAAGAATATTACCACAATTCCAATAAATGTTAGCTGGTTTTGTGTTATCATTCTAATTGGATTTTTTTATCTTAATAAGTATTTTTCCATAATCTTTATAAATAGGGTATATGTGCTATATAGAACGGGCTCGTGGTCTAGCGGCTATCGGAAGACCGTAAATGACAGCGCCCTTACATTGTGAGATTGTTTCAATTGTTTCACACAAGAGAGGCGTTAATCCCCGGTTCGAGTCGGAGAATCAAAATTAGCTTTATCAATTTCAACTTGCATCTTCGCGAATATCCGGGCGGGCCCATTCCTAGAAAATTTTTTATGTAGTAAAAAAAATGGCTTTAGAGTGCTTGAAAATGCAGACTGTCTTACTATCTTGTTTGTCTGCATCTTCTTTGCATCTTTAAGCGGCAGTAGTATAGTGGTTAGAGATTCATAATCGGCCAATACCCGGCGTTGCCAACGCCGTAACCGGGGTTCAAATATGCCGAAGCAATTTATGCTTCGCGATTGAAAGTCCCCGCTGCCGCATACGAGATAATATTTTTTTTTAGACATAAGGAAAAATCATTTTATGGAAAAATGTTTTATGGAAAAACCTTACAACATTGATACAACTCAGAATAATATAGTGAAGAAGACAAGAAGAACTCGCATATAAGCATATAAGATTTTTTATATTTTCGAAAATGAAAATACTTTTCCTAGAAGCAAGAAACGATATTCAGCTAAAGAGAATAAAAAATATAGAAATTCTTCCAACCAAGATTGGTTTATTAGGCATAGT
This sequence comes from Candidatus Woesearchaeota archaeon, assembly GCA_003650545.1. Classification (GTDB taxonomy): domain Archaea; phylum Nanobdellota; class Nanobdellia; order Woesearchaeales; family B72-G16; genus B72-G16. The sequence continues at coordinate 34,396 of QMQO01000001.1, forward strand.
ACAATATGCAGACCAATTACAAAAGTTAAAAGAAACCCTTGAAAATTCGGGCAAGGAAGTTATTTTTGGAAAATCGGCTAAAACAAAGAATGTTGGTCAGATACTTGGTTGTGATATTAAAGCTGCAGAAAGTATTGAAGATAGAGTTGATGCATTCTTATTTCTTGGAGATGGGTTATTTCACCCGAGAATGCTGTTGTTAAAGTTAAAAAAACCTGTATTCTTCCTAAGTCCCACAAAAAATAAGATATATCAGTTAAAGGACTCTGATCTAAAGAGAATAAAAATCAAGCAGAAGACGGCTACAATCAAGTATCTATCTTCTAAGGAAATAGGAATAATCGTTAGTATAAAACCAGGGCAGAATCAGACAAAGGCTGCTATTTTATTGAAAGAAAAGTTGAGGAAACAAGGTAAGAATGCATACTTATTGATAGCAGATACTGTTGATTATCAACAACTTGAGAATTTTCCATTTATAGAATGTTTTGTTAACACAGCTTGTCCTAGAATAGCACTAGATGATTACGAAGCAATAAAAAAACCAATTCTTAATATTGATGACGTCCCTTAATCTTCGGCTAATTATTTATTCTTAACTTTGTCGAAACTTTTGCTTAACTCTTTGCTCCAAAAGCTGGGTAGTGGATTAGAAACAAAGCCACGATAAACATCTGCATAGATGTATACAAGGCCTGGTTCTGATTTGAGTGCATCAAAGTCAGAAGATGCATCTTCGTAAATCTTCTTGACAATGTTGCGTTCAAGATCTTTTTGTAACAAAGAGTTAGGTTTTAGCAACAAGAAATCTGCCTGCCTTATAGCATTAACGTCTATATTAGATGAGTTTTGTGAGATGAAGATCACACTGAGGTCCTTGTGCCTTGCAACCAGTAGCACTTTTGACAAAAGCTTGTTGATATTGCTCATTGTATCCCTGCTCGAGAATGTGATGCCACCTTCGTCTATGAGAAGGACAGAATTTCTTGCGATATCGTCAATTATATCAAAATTTTTAATAGAAGTTATCCAGTTGGGAATCTTGTCTGTTTTGAAGCCCAATGCATAAATATTCTTGTTTGTTTTTGCTTTGAAGTTTTCTAATAGTTTCATGCCAATTGCTGACTTGCCTTTACCCCTTGCACCTAAGATGATACCAATTTTACTATCTGATCTATAAAGCTTGTTTTCCCATTCATCAAAGCTTCCTTTAATTGTTTTTAGCACATTAAATTTTGCATAGGTGTAATCTACTCGAAGTTTTCCTGTTGCAATGGGTCTTTCTCTATCTTTCTTCTCTTCAGATTTTACTTTTATTTTTTCTTTCTTTTTATTTTTTGCAATCTTTTTGAACACAACCTTAAAGATCATAATCGCGAGAATGACCATGCTTTTTAAAAACTCTTTTATTACATAATAGACAGCATACATTGGGTAACCTATTATTTTTTTCCACCATGCGATTCTTCTGTTTCTCAGTTTGGCCATGGTTATTAATGATTATTTCTGTATTTAAAAGATTTTCTGAAAATTTATATAACCAAATTTTTTTCTAGTTGTATGACAGAATTATTAGCACCAGCTGGAAATTGGCCTGCCTTGAGGGCTGCTGTAGAAGCTGGCGCAGATGCTGTTTATTTTGGTGTAAAGCAACTGAATATGAGAATAACTACAGAAAATTTTGATATTGGTGAGATCAAGAAAATAACAGAGTATTGCCATGAAAGCGGTGTTAAAGCATATCTTACATTAAATGTTATAATTTATGACGAAGAACTGCCGATTGTGAAGAAAATAATAACAACTGCAAAAAATGCGAACATAGATGCAATAATCGCTTGGGATAATGCTGTGTTGACAGAATGTAAAAGACAAGACATAAGAATTCATTTGTCTACACAGGCTAGTGTTAGCAATTACGAGGCTGTTAAGGTATACGCCAGTCTTGGTGTTAAAAGAATAATTCTAGCTCGTGAATTATCTATTCCTCAGATTGCTTTTATAAAAAAACAGATTAAGAAAGATGAGCTAGATGTTGAACTGGAAACTTTTGTTCACGGTGCTATGTGTGTCGCTATCAGCGGGAGGTGTTTCACTAGTCAGTTTGTGTTTGGTAAGAGTGCAAATAGGGGGAATTGTCTGCAACCTTGCAGACGGGAATATATAGTTCAAGATACTGACAATGAAATCACATTAAAACTAGGTAATAATTATGTTATGTCGGCTAAAGATTTATGTGCATTGCCATTCTTGAATAAACTTGTAGAAGCAGAAATCGATGCTTTTAAAGTTGAAGGTAGAAATAAGCAGCCAGAGTACGTGAAAACTGTTGTTGAAGTTTATAGAGAAGCGTTAAATTCTATTGAGAAAAAAAAGTTTGATAAAAAGCTTGTTAGTAAATTGATGATTAAACTCAGAACAGTTTATAACCGCGACTTTAGTTCAGGTTTCTTCTTGGGAAAACCTTTGCCAGAGCACTTTGCAGATGCTTATGGTAGCAAGCAAAAGATGAAAAAAGTTTTTTTGGGATTTGTTGGTAACTATTATCCTAAGGTTGGTGCTGCAGAAATAAAGTTACTTACATCTGGCCTAAAGCATGGTAATTGGATTATGTTTCAGGGGAAGACAACGGGTGTTTTTGAACAGGTTGTGAGTAGTATGGAGATTAATAACAAAAAGACTAAAGCTGCAGCTAAAGGCGAGTCAGTTGCGATTAAAGTTAATCGAAGAGTTAGAAAGAATGATAAGGTCTTTTTGATTTCTTATTCATAGTATGCTTATTTATAATAGGCTTAGAGTAGGCTTAGAATTATTTTTGTTTATTATATGTTAATATTTTTGAATATAACATTCTTAAAATTATATTTTGCCTAGCTTCTTTTTTAAATCGTTTAAACGGTTACTGATATCATTAAGTTCTTTCTCATTTGTCTTGATTTTTATTTTTAGATTTCTGAAAGAAAATTTGTCTTTAGGTACAGTCTTAACTGGCTTTATCTTCTTAAGGCTGCGCTCTTCTTTTTTCTTTATTATTTTAGCTTTTTCAATCTCTTCTCGTTGTTCATTTAAGTGTTCCTTTCTAATTCGCTCTTGCATATAAATACCTTTTCTAAGCTTTTTCAATGTCTCTTTCTCTCTTTGCTCTGCTTTTTTATTAAAATAGATTTCGCGAGCTTTCTTTTTGTGCTTGAGTTTTATTTGTAAAATATAATTCTGTTGCTGTTGAATCTCTTTGTATTTGCCTATCCTGTCAATCTTGAATTTGTAATCTTCAAAATTTTTTTTGAGATTGCCGTACGCATCTTTGCTGAATGATAAGAATGCATTGAAGTTTTTAATAATACCGCTAGATAAGCTGGTTGTATAATTTTTCAGCGCGTTTGTAGCTTTTTCAAATTTTAACTTTGGTTCATGTCTTTCTTTGATATTTTCTGTCCTGAATTGAACAAGTTTAGCATCAAACTTGTTTCTAGCGTTAAGTTCTAAATTCTGATGATATCTATGCAAAATGACGTAACTGGTTATGATGATGATATTTATAAGCGCTACGAAACCAACAGCTAGCCAACCAATAGATTTTTTATCAAGTTTCAGTATCGATTCTGGAAATTCAAGAATACTCGATCCTGTTAAATCTTTTTTAATATCCTTTGTTGATGTTTTGTTATCTGTTTGTGAGAAAGTTTCTAAAACTTTTTTTGTTTCCTCAGGTATATCTTGAGTTTTCACTGATGCTGGCGCTTGAATCTCGACAATTGTTTTTTTTGGTGCAAGAGTTTTTTGAAAAGTTGCATTCCCGGTAATTGCAAAATAGCTAAAGCTAGGGGTGAAGGCGGTATAGTGTGCGTAATGGCTATCTTCTCTTGATAGGATAGTGTTAAGTTCATTCCAGCTGTCAGTGTAGTGCATCAACCTTACTGAATTTTTACTGATGTTGTTGGATGTCAGCCAGGTTTTTTCAACTTTAAATTTAATTTCGTTATTAGTTATATTAACGTTTCTGTCTTTGCTAATCTCTAGATATTTATAGACCTTATTTGGGGCTGAATCGATATGTTCTGGTTTATTAGTTAGTGCTTTTACTTCTAAATTAAGGTTTGTTATTTCTTCCTTTGCAGTGATTTTAATTCCAGTAATAGGTATGTTTTCTCTTTTAATGTTGATTTCATAGTAATTACCTTTATTTATCTTTAGGATTAGATATGTTACCGCGTATTCAGACGGTTTCGTACCAAGGTTGCCACTTCCAGCTGTATTGTCAGGAGGGCTATAGCCAGGACAATAGCTAACTTCGCTTGGTTTGTCTTGGTCAGTACCACAATGATGCTGTTCTTCACAGTGTCTTATTTTATACTTTATACCTTCCTGACAGCTGCTCCACTCATCGCATTCCCATCTTTCAATACACCTGAACACTGTGAAGTTGTATTCGTCAGATGTGAAACTGTTGTTTTTGACATCCTTTGCAATGACAAAAAATTTTTTTTCGCCCATGCTCAGCGGACTAATCACCCAGGTATAGGTTTTGTTAGAGCCAAAGCTTGGAAGCTGAGTTTTACCTTCGATATAAATTTTGGCTTCGTCTATATCATTATGATCTGTAAAATTTACAGTTATTGTTTGACTTTCGTTCGTATAAACTAAACTACGATATTTGATTTGAATTATTTTTGGTGGTATTTGGTCTTCTACAGTTATGTTGATATATTTGGTTAACTTAGTTATGCTATCGTTAAGGGTTAAGCTAATTGTTAGATTGCCTTCTTTATCAAAACTATAGGTAGTGTTTAGTGTGGTTGCTGTTATTTTGCTAAGGTTCCAGAGATATGTTATATTAGCATTATCTGGGTTATAGAGGGAAGATGTAAAGTTTATGGTTTCGTATAAATTAAAGATCGCATTGTTCTTAGGGTTAGTTATGTTAAAATCAAAACCGTCATAGACTGGACTAACATTAACAAGGAATGATGAGTTTGTTTCATGACCTTCAGGATCCCTTATTGTTAAGTTAACATTTTCAATACCATTCCAGTTAGCAGCTGCAGTGATATTTAAGCTTAATGTTGTGTTATCTGTTATTGTGATTTTTATATTATCTGTTGTGAACTCTGTTCTGAGATCGCTTAAATTAGTATCATTATCTGTAACATAGGTCTTTAATTTGATTGAATCATTGTAACCGTCTTCTTCAAAAATTATGGTTGGGATTTGGTTTATAACAGGTGACATGTTTGTTTCGTTCAAATCCATTATTGTAACTTGGCCCATATATTTTATTGGCAATATAATCGCGAGGGATATGGCTGCAAATACTAACATTGTGCTCACGATTCCGTCTAGGTTAATATTTGCGCGTTTCATAACATTCCAAAAATCACTTCTTTTTTTCACTTTTAGCTTTCTCTAATTCCTTTTTCATATAAAGTTCGATCTTCTTAGAAAGCATGATGGCATTCTCGTTACAGTACTCTCTATAGCGATCATATATTTTTGCGTCTACACTTAGTGTTACCTTTTTTTTGCCATCAGCCATTTATCAACATTTACCTGATTAAGTGCTCTTATCAGAGTTGATTATAAGAGATTAGATATTATACTTCTATTTAAATCTTTTTATGTAAAAATATGTTTTTTTAAGTATATTTACATAAATACACTTCTTTGGAAATAAAAATGAAAAATTAGATTATAAACTTTTATAAATAGACATTCATTCTAGTATTAGATGGCAAAAAAACCGATGTCTGCAAAAGAAGAGAAAGAATACGAGCAAGAGCAGATTAGAAGGATCAGACTTCCTAGACCACCCCAAGTATTAGGTATTGTAGACCAACGTTTGGGTGGCTCAAGGCTGAAGGTTCGTTGTTTAGATGGTAAAACCCGCGTCTGTAGGATTCCTGGCAGACTAAAGAAATTTCTGTGGTTGCGAGAGGGAGATGTTGTGATTATTGAGCCATGGGAGTTCTCTGGAGAAGAAAAAGGCGATGTTGTATTGAAATACAAGCCGATTCAGGTGCAATATCTTAGAAAGAAGGGATATCTTGATAAACTTGAAGGACTTGAAGAATTTTGATTGCACATTCGTCCCTGTGACAGACAATAAAATTTTAAATATTTTTTCTTTATATTAAATAAAATTCATATGCAAAATAAAAAAACTGAAAAAAACTCGAGGATTATAGTATGGATAATAGAAAACTCTTAAAATTATCTGTTATAGTTGCTATTATAACATTATCTGCACTATTATTAACATTGTTTGGTGTCACGAAGATTTTAATAGGAGAACTGATCTTTGCAATCGTCATCACATTGTGTGCAATTGTTATGTTTTTGACTTTAAAGCATTATAGAATTTTTGTTATTTTGTCGTTTCTGTTTTACATAGCTAATCTGTTCAATGTGATTTTATTGTATGTTTATTCATACACATATGCGATAATACTATTGTTGATAATAAGCATAATTGGCTTTTTCTTGGCGATTGCATCTACGGATATGTTAAGAAAAACCAGATCATCAAAGAAAAAGGTTAGAGATACAGATATAAAGTCAGATATAAAGCCAGAAATTTATGAGGTTGAAGATAGCTTTAATGATATAAAACAAGTAAAGAAAAGTTCTATAGCTATTAAACCAAAGGTTAAGCCAAGGAAAAAAGCTAAGACAGATTACCAGAAATCAAAGATTTCCACAACAGGTGGGAAGAAGAAAATTAAAACGAAAGTGAAGAAAAAAGCAGAAAAGAAAGCTACCAAGATCAAGAAAAAAGTTAAAGAGAAAAAGGCAAAGAAATAAATAAAAATCAGAAATATTTATCTTTTTTTGGGAGTTTTAGTTTTAGCAAACTTTTTCTTATCAAGGTATTCGAATTTAAAAAAGAACCAGATTAATAATGCTGCGCCTATAACCAAGGCTGCATCAGCAATATTGAATGCGGGCCATATTCTGAAATCTATAAAGTCAATAACGCCACGGTAAAAAAAACGGTCAATTAGGTTTCCTATTGTTCCAGCAAATATTAAAGCTGTTGCAGGAATCATTTTAATAGGAATTCTCCTGTAATATCTGATGATTGTTCCAAGCACAATTAATGAGATCACAATCATTAGCCATGCATATCCCTGAAATAAAGAAAATGCAGAACCTCTATTCAAACTGTATGTCAGATAAAAAATGTTTTTGATGACTGGTGTGGAGATTTCAGACTTTTTAGCAAGTAGTTTTGTAATTTGGTCAGATATGACGACCAAGACAACTATTAGAATAAAATTTAAATTCCTATTGAATCTCTTGATTAATTTTTCGTTGGATCTGGTCTGCTTTTTTACCATCGTCTTCTCGGTGACTCATGTTCACCAAAAGCTGCACGCTCCAGATTGGCTAGACGTTGGTTAATGCTGTCTAAGGTAACCTTTAAGGTATCTAGCTTACTTGAGATGATTTGGATGTCCTTTGAGATTACATCCTCTCTGCTTACTTGAGCTTGTGGCGCTGCACCAGGCATCTCCCTTATATAAGCTGGTCCTTCATCGTAGTAGGGCTTTCTTTGCTCGTAAATTGGTTCAGGGCGTTCAGCAGTTGTTTCAACTCTCCATGGTTCTGTTTCTGGTAAGCCTGGCAATGGTTTTAATTCAGTTGGTCTTAAGCCAAGTTTAGGACTAGCAGCAACATCAAATTTTGTTTCTTTTTTTCTGCGAAATATGTCGAAGATCCCCATCATTCACCTCTTTTTACCTCTTTCTTTTCCATGTAAGTATTTTTTTGAAAAAGTTTAATATATGCTCTAAAAACGTTTCAGGCTGATAGACTTTACTGACCTTTATGATTTTCTGTTCCTTTGTTGGGGTTTTTATAACTTTAATTCTTAAAATATCAGTACTAGTATAAAAAGTTTTGTCTTCCTGCTTGTATTCTGCAATAGTGGGTGATAATGTTTTAATTCCCGGTGTGTCAAAACTAATATTGTAAACTATTGTGCGTTTTTCATAAGGAAGAAGTTTGGTGTAATATTCCTCCAACTCATCGTACACTTTGACATAGCTGGATATATTTTGTAGATTTTCTAACCTAAGAAAGACCTCTGCTTTTTCTCCAGTGAAAATTTCTTCTTGAATTAGTTCTTTGTCTATAACAATGCTTGGGACCACATAGCTTGAATTATGAACTTTGATGTTAAGTGTACTTGAGTTAATCTCGTAATGTTCATTATCTACTTCATAGCTTAAAATAGTTCTTTTTAGTTTGTGTGTATCTTTTAACTTGGGTTTGATGTAGTGAACTTTTTCTATCGTGATGCTCTCTCCCGGATTTAAAGTGGCGATGTCATAATAGCGCGTGTTAACCAAATCGAAATTTCTTTGTGTGGGAAAAATAAGTCTTATATTTTTGATTTGTACATCGTCGTTATTGGTGATTGTATATCTGAGAGGCAGGATTTCATTTTGGTACACTATGTTATCTTCATCATCGAGAACACGCGAAAAAGAAATCTTGTGTTTTTTAATGTTGGTCACTGTTATTTTATTTACGATCGTTTCGTTGATTTGTTCATTGTTGTAAGTATAGCTGGTGGTGGTGTTGATGGTGTAGGTAGAATCTTTTTTAACTTTCGGTGCTTTTATCGTGTATGTGTATGCTGTAGTTTCTTGACCTGCAGCTAAACTGATTGTGTTGGCTGAGATCCCTGTAACTTTGAAAACCGTGGGGATATTTTCTATGACTTTTATCCTTAACAGATCGATTTTTCTGTTATTTTTAATTTTCACTTCAACTTCGCATTTATCATCTTCTAAGATATTTTTTGGCAATGTTTTGGTTATTTGTAATGGTTTTGGTGGATTAATATAGATATTCATCTTATGTTCTTTTTCAAGATTGTCGCCAAATTCTGTTGTATAATTTATCTTTACATTAAATTTATATTTCGTTCTTTTTTCAACTATTTTATTAAGGTGGATCTTCCATACAAGTCTGCGATTTGTTGCATTAAGTCTATCAAGAATAATACCTGCAATATCCTTTAATTCGGTTTCTATACTAGCATTAAGAAAAGTATAGTCTATATACGGGTTTGGGTTCTGGATAAATACCAATATGGTATAATCTTCGCCGGATTCAAACTCTTCACCATTTTCTATGTTAGAAGTTACAATTGGATCCTTTATGACTAACTTGAGGCTTGTTTTTTCTGAAAGTATATTCGTTATTTTCTCATCGCTATCTTCATCACGGAATGTTATATCATAGTAGATATCTAAGTTATACAATCTTTTACCAATTATCTTGAATTCATAGGTTTTTGTGCTGCCTGAAGAGATTCTTGAACCCTCGCTTGGTAATTTAAGGTATTTTCTAATCCCTCTTGTTATGTGCGTATCTTTTGGTATTATTTCGCCATTATCCGAGGTATAAATTGAGAATTTATCAATGCGGATATCATGGTTGGGGTGTTTGTTTTCTACAGTTATTTTCAGTATAATGTTCTCGTCATTTAGTCTTGCAGAAGAAACCTCTTCGAGAGTGTTGTCGATCTCGCTTTGTCTGTAAAACTTTGAACTGATTGATATAGCTGGCTCTGTTTTAAGGCTGAGCTTTCCGAGGTAGTCTTCAATTTCTTCAATACCATTAAAGTAATTTACTTGGGATGAAAAACTTTGAGTAAACTTTTCTGTTGGAGTTATTTTATAAGTTAGCTCATGTTCACTATCTCCGTTTAGGTTACCTTCCCAGACAACATTGTTATTGATAATAGAACAGCCAGAGCATTCTTCTAAGATGATGTGCTTAGGGAATCTGTCTTTATAATTTATAATTGTGCCATAATCTCCAGTGTTTTTTACAGTGGATGTTACTGTGTAGGTTTCTCCAGTGTAAAGTGTGGTTGAACTTATAGATCTTGATACGGTTATAATTGCTTTGATTGAATACACTTTGATTCTTGCCTTGTACTCTTCTCTATCATAGTCAAATGTACTTTCTATATAGCAGATTTCTGTCACATTTGTTTGATCGCAACTTCCTTTTTTGATAAAAAGTGGCATCCCAGCCGTTCGAACTAGAATTTCACTTCTGTCTTTAGAGAATGTAATGATAAAGTTTTCGTTGTTAACTGTAAGGCTATCACCGGAGAAAAGATACCTGTCGTAGATAAGACTTTTCGCACTTGCGGTTGTTGTAAGAACAAGTAAGATTATAATAAAGAGAAAAAAATTATTCTTCATCTTACTCGACAATACCAACCACTTTATTAAGAAGTGAGTTTGGTGTGTACTTCGCTATTTTGAATAATGGGGTTTCAGGGTAAACCCTGATGTCTTTACTCTTGACACCTTTTATTAAGTAGAGCTGTCCTTCTTCTTCCATTTTTTTGCTGAATAACCCTGCAAAGATTCTTGTTTTCATGTCTGTAGGGGTGGTTTCTGAGTAAAGTATTTCTCTTATATTTTCTTGTTCTAAGGTTTGACCCTGAAAATTGATACTCTGCTCTTTTATCAGTGGCTGCAGTTTGAATATGAATGCTTTATAATTGTGACCTAGGATTGCTTCGTAATCTCTGTTTGCAAGATGGGTACTCATAATCTCAAGATCTTCTACTGTTAGGGTTTCTATTGTTTCAGGATCTTCAAAACTAACAATGCGTAACCCTGCAAGTGCTCTGTCTTTTTCTTGAAGTAAGAATAGCTTTGGTTGTGTGTTGAAGTTTTTTTGTATATCCATATAGTCAGTATAACCAAAGTATAGACCTATCCCCGTGAGGATCACTAGCAAGAGAATTGCAAAGGCTACTATCTTCACAATTGATTTTCCGAATTTAATAATAAGAATTATACCAACAATAAGTGTTAGAATTTCCACCATTGTTAGTAGCGCCATGATATCACCTCTTTATTAGAGGTTATATTATAGGTATTTAAATGTTGCGGGATTTTGGCATTGTAAAGAATAATGTAAAGAATAAAAGAAAAAAATTAAATATGGAATTTGGTTTTTGAGATAGAAGAAACTGCAAAAATGGTTGGGAGAGTTAAAAAACATAAACTTACATATTACAACAGGTATAAAATTTGTGATGAGGATATTTCTCTAATTGTAACTAATGCTTACGGGAATAGAGAAGAAATATTAATACCGCGTGATGTACAAGTTATTGCTGTTGATACATCAGATATTATACGTAAGAATGTTTTTTCACTTATATATTTAAAAAAAATAAGGGGAGCGTTTGTCGAAATAAATAAACACGAATTCAATAGTCTGTTATATGAAGTTCTGACGAATAAACTTGCTAATTACACCAAAGTAAATCTTGTTATGAGAGAAAACAAATTTTATTATGAATAACTCTCTTTATAATTCTGCTTAATATCTGCATAATATTTGCAGTTCTTTCTCAGAATGCACTCTTTACATAATGGCTTTTTGTGGCAGTACATTTTGGCGTGCTTTACTATCAACGCATGATATTCTTTGTAAACTTTAAGGTTTTTCCTTAAATGTTTGTGGAAGAATTGCTGAACTTCATCGTAGTTGTTGTTTTCGTTTATCAGACCAAGCCTAGAGAAAATACGTTTTGTGTATGCATCCACAACAAAGATCGGTTTTTCAAATGCATATAATACGATGCTGTCTGCTGTCTCAGGGCCGATACCCTTAATTTTTAGCAGGATGTTCCTTAAGTCGTTAGTTGAGAGTTGTAATAAATTATAGAATTTTGTATGGTAAAGAAACTTTGCTATGATTTTTAGCTTGATTGCTTTTTGATTATAATAACCCGAGCTACGTATAATTTTAGCAAGTGTTTTCTCGGGAATGGCGAGGATGTTTTTAGGATCCATAAGTTTGTTTTTGTTGAGCAATGTTATTGTTTTCTCAACGTTTTTCCATGTTGTGTTTTGGGTTAGAATTGCGCCTACGATTATCTCAAAGACATCCCTATTACTTTTAGGAGGACCGTTATGGTGTTTGCTGTAGAGAGAATTCTTTGATAAAGGCCACCAGCCTTGAGGACCGTATGTTTTATGCAAGGTTTTGTAGATTGTTTGGATTTTGTTCATATTTTCCTTTCCTCAAAACTTAAATGTTAAAATAACCGAATTATCTTAATTTTATAACTAGACCTTCCTCAGTTACTTCCACAGATGTGCCAAGTTCATCTGAAAGTTGAATCATCCTTTTTTCAATATCTTCTTTTTCAGATCCTTTTGCTTTCCTTGTCTGAAATGTTGTTATTATCGGGATTAGCACAATTTCTCGTGGATATCTAACCTTGAAAATAAAAGACCAATCGTTTCTTAATACAGGATCAACTGCATAGTCGTCTATAAAATCTCCTGTATCATACAGTATGGGTCTGTTATTATAAATTTCTATACCTTGAAAAACGTGAGAAGAATGCCCGTGAAAGATGTCTGCACCAGTATCTATGACAGACCTTGCAAAATCTTGGAATTCTCTGCTAGGCCTTAGCTTCATGTTAGGTCCCCAATGTGCCGAGACAATCAATATATCGACTTTACTTCTAACATTAGAAATCTGTTGTTTAATCTCTTCTAGGCCTGCATCATTTATACGGATATAATTTGTGCCAGGTTTTCCATTAGCTTTCCAGCCGGGTTCATTATCTGTTATAGAGATTATACCTATTCTTTTTCCCCTTACTTCTAATATCGCTGGCTTTTTTGCTTGCTCTAGTGTTTTGCCTGCACCAGCATGTTTTATACCTGCGTCATCTAAAACCTTGATTGTCTCTGTTAGACCAGAGTACCTATAATCTAAAATATGGTTGTTGGCAAGTGATGCATAATCAATTAAGGCCATTTTCAACGCTTGCACATTTTCTGGATTTGATTTATAGTTGAACACTTTTGGAGTCCACTTTTCTTTTTGCGTTGTTAGTGTTGTTTCGAGATTTATTATTCTCAGGTCTGCATTTTCCAATTCACTTAGTATATCTCCCCAGATCCAGATGTAGCCCTTCTCGGCTATGACATCGTTCATTAATCTACCAATCATAACATCCCCCGTAAAGACAATGCTAATAGTTTCATTTGGATGTTGTTCTTTTTCTTGAGGTTTTTTACCTTCTTTTATTTTTTCTGATGGAATATATGAAACGCAAGCTGTTAGAAGCATCATAAATACTATGATACATACAATGATCCCTATAAATAGATATTTTTCCATCATCTCCTTATCATGATCTCTTTAAGTACGTTTTCTTTGACAACAAAAAACCTGACGTCTGGTGTAATATCGTAAATGTATTGTTTGATAACACCATCGTCTGGCTTCTGTTTGAAAATCACATTTACTTTTAGTTTGTTTTTACCTGAACAAAATATTATAACATCACTAAACTTATTATAATTTAATATCTTTATTTGCTCATATCTGCCTTCAGGAATTATTCCAAAATTCCATTGCCGTTTGAATGTGAATAGCCCTGCACTCAAGTGGTGACCAAAAAGATTTGTGTCTGAACCACTGGTCAATATTTCATATCCTTTTTCTTTCCCGTATTTTATAAAGTTATACACGAGAAAATCGCTTAATCCGTCTTTTTGAAACTCAGGCAGGGTTGCCTTATAGCTTGATGTCAATATTGTTTTTCCGTTTAATGTTCTTACATTTACGATCGACCTCCGATGAGTCTATTATCAAGAAATGCAAAAATACCGATGACTTTTTGATTATTTATGCGTTTAGTATTTAACCACCCCAATGATGCTAGTTTGAGTCCCTTCTCTTTTTGTGAAATGGAGTTGTAGTATAATGTAAGCCAATCTTTAAAGTTTTTGTCATCGAGATTTTCTATGAATTTAATTGTTATGCCTCTGACATTCAAATGTCTTATTCTTTTTCTTTTTTCTTTTTTTAAAGATTCTAGGTAATTTTCAGGAATAGTTTTTGTGTAGAGAATGTTTCTTATTTTTTTTGGTTTTAAAAAATAATTATCTAAACCTTTAAAATAATTTTTAATTATTATTACATCTGAATTTTTATTTTTAGCAATCTTTTCTATTTTTATTATATCATTTTCATCATTTAAATTATTGACAACAAAGTAGCGTAGATTGAAGAATTCCTGGATTTCAGCCATCAGATCATCGATCTTGAATTTTTCAACAGTTGTTCCGTCTCTCATATCATATTAAAATGCTTAGTTTTATTTAAACTTTATTCTACATATCTACACGTCTCTACATCTGTCTCTCTATATTTCTATCTATATCTTTCATTATAATAATCTATTTAAAATATTTTCAACATTGATTTTACATGGGGGCGTTGGAAGATTGCTTCATTGCAAATGAAGTTAGAGTAGATTCTACAAGAAATTACAAACTCCATGTTTCTTTTCAGGGTTTGGGAGAGGTATATTGTGATTGGAAACACACATTTCCAACGACATTTATCTATGATAAAAAACACCTAGACGAGTTAATAGATGCAATTGAAAAAAGTCCCTTAAAAGATTTTAAATTCAGAGTGATAAAAAGAGCTTATCCTGTTGTGCAGCTGGATGCACCAATCCCTCTTGTTTTAGATTTTATAGAGAAGAGAATGTCAAAAATTTTTCTAGAGGATATATTTAAAAAATATTCTGAGAAAACTCCCTATTTAATGTGGGTACAAGAAGCAAGAGATGCTGCTGCACAAGGTGAGAATCCATTCCAACCTCTTTGGAAGAATATGGTTGCTTTTGTTGAGTCCATTAACCCAGAAGCAAAAGGCCAGCTAAAAAACTTTAAGATGAATTTTAAAAATTATTTAGAAAAATATGTTCTTGGCAGAACCGATGTAGAAGGAGAATATTATTCGGATGAAAAAGTCAAATGGATGATTCGGTTCTGTAAATATGTAAAAGCAAGACAGAATCCCAACCATCGTATTTACTATCCTTTTAGTTATTTCTCGCTGGGTTATTATAACCAGCAGGCAAGGTGGAGAGTTGGAAATGCTGGCGGGTTGTTTAAACTTGATCCAAGGTTGATAGAATTATTGAGAGAACGTAAGAATATCCAAGATAATGTTTTGGCTCTTGAAGATAGGATAGACGCCATTTTCAGTTCAGAATCAGGAGCAACAAGGATGAAGAATGAGCTAGTGTCTGCGTTTAAAATGTATAATGGAAGAAACCTTGATAAGATTCTTACAGGCATTTCTAAAACAACACGTAAAAAAAGAATATTCGCAATTGAATGGTTGAGGAACATCATGGATGAAATTTCTGATCTAGAAAATCGAATGGAGAACATGGGACATGTTGAGTTGAGATGTTATTGTGATACAAAAAACAAACGTCTTGGTACAAGGTTATTCAATGTTGAGATCCATCTAGATTCAACTGATAGTTTTTTATACCAAAGAATGCTTAATGCAGATGAGATTAGACGACAGATTTGGATATTTTTTGATTTTGAGAAGCCACTATTTGGTGAAGATGAAGAAAAGTTATCTTATGGAGGTTTTCTCATACTTGCTAATGATAAACCCGTGATGTCTAATATATATACTATCCACAAAACAGGTATTAAAAGTATGAAAGGATTTGTGGTGAAGCAAAATTTTGGTACTGTTAGAAAAATGTTAGATGCGATAATTGATGATATTAATAAGATTAAAGCAAGATATCCTGAAAAACTAATTATCTATGCTCCTTTTAATGCAAAGTTTGATCTGCTCGAAACTCGTGAACAAGAAGGTGGTTTTTTGGTTGGTGCAAGAAAATCAGATCCTATAAAAGAAGTTTCTCGTGAATTCGGGATTAGAATTGGCGTAAGACAAGCGCAAGTTTATGATTTTTTTTGGCAAGCACAGCTTGATGCGAAACATTTGCCAAGAAAAAAACTCGATGTGTACGAACTTTTTTGTATGGGCGATGAAGCTGTAGGAAAATCTCTTAGCTATGACGAAATGCGCGAACTAGAATGGATTGCTATAAGTAACTGCTTTGATCCTGATGTGGTAAGTTATAATGTAAGTGAACACCTTTCTAAACAAACAGGATTGCCCATTGTTGATCTGGAGATGGTGCGTGATATAGGTAAGTATGCTGCACAGTGTATCGTCAGTTATCTAATTGACGATGTTGTAGCTCTTAATCGGATATTTGATTCTGAGCGTGGAAGAAAATGTCTTAGGATAAAAGCGCATATTTCGGAGGAATATGGCATAGAACTCACAAAGACTGCGTATTATCCTTCTCCTATAAATGATGCGCAGGAAAAACTTTACTTTGAAAAAGTTGGAACGTTCAGAAAGGTTGTTTATCCAGAGAATAAGTTTTCACGCGAATTGGCTGAAAAATCAAAAACCTTCTTTAGCAGATATAGGCGCGGTTTGATAAAGCACGATAATGTTGAAGGTGTATTTCATAATGTCCACCAAGTTTATTTGCCTTGGCCAGAGTTCCTTGCAGACCTAATCGCGATAAGATTTTCAGAGAATGGCACTCTCGAAAGTTCAAAGTTAAGAAGAACATTAGAGCTAGCAGCAGAATTAGATGATCCCTACTCAAAACATCATCTAAGCCAATACATTAGAGCGCTTGCTGGTTTCATCATAAAGGATTATGGCGACTATCAACTTGAAAGAAATAAGCTAACGAGACTGTTGAAAAAAAGTGGATTGGCAGGAAATTTCTCTAGTGTTAGAGATGTTGTTGTGATGTTAATGAATACTCTTGATTCAGTCGATAGGTTTAGGTTAAGAAATGGCTATCTATCCGCAAGAAAGATACTTAATTTTAGACAGTCTACCCTTTTTAAGCTTACTGAGATAGTGAAAGGGTTTGGTATGCAACAAGACGATCCGTTTGATGCCGATAAAACTCTGGTTGATGTTATAAACACTTGTGCTAAATACTATCATAAAAAAAGAAAATTCAAGGGTCAGTTTAATTTTGAACCAAGGTTTGTTAGAGAGATATTAGGTGATAGGGATAAAGGTGTTGGCTTATTCTTAGATGTAGCAAATAAATTAAAGAATGCTGGCTTTAGCATCCTTAAAAACAATGGAGATTTTCTTTATGTGATTGGTGATGCGAGAAAGTTACCAGAACCAACTGTGCATCTACAAACGATAAATAGTGTTCTTAAGGTCAAAGACAGGTTATATTATAAAGTTGCAGGTCAATTTGCAGGAATTAAAATAAGAGAGAAGCCATCTAATCAACTTTGCGTATATGAGTCAAGAGTGTAT
This sequence comes from Candidatus Woesearchaeota archaeon, assembly GCA_003650545.1. Lineage (GTDB taxonomy): Archaea > Nanobdellota > Nanobdellia > Woesearchaeales > B72-G16 > B72-G16. The sequence goes on from QMQO01000001.1 coordinate 51,601, forward strand.
GCAGAGTTCCTAGACAGAATTCTTTCAGGAAATGTAGAAGATGCAGCAGAGTTTGCATATAGGGCTATTATGAATGTTATCAATGCAGATAACATTGATCTGGTTTGGTATGTGAAGAGTCGAGATATTTATAATGCTTATGATGTCTATGATGGCTGTGTCTTTTTTTATGATCCCTATAGGCAACCGGATAAAGTTGAGTATGTTGAAAAAGAATTTGGTAGTATGGGTTACAAAGTTCTTAGGCGGATAGAGGATCTAAATCTAGATATGCGTAAATATCGTGAAAGGTTGAGGGTCCAGTTTGACTTTTTTCTGAGTCCCTTTATGAACCCTGCACAAAGACTTAAGTTATTAAGGACTGGTAAGGTTCCAGATGGTGTCACAGAAAAAAGGCCGTATAATCTAACCTTAGATTTTGATGCTTTAGATTAAGTAAGAATATTATTTTTATTCTTCAAGCAAGATAGCATTAACAACGCCTACTTGAGCGGGCCTAGATGTAATGCGGGCTTTACCTAATTCTGTATCAATAATTGTGCCTTTTGTTAGAATGTTTCTTCTAACATAGTGTCTGTTGGCAGGATTTTCAAGAATAGCTTTGATCTTGACTTTTTTTACTCTTCTGTCTTTCCCAACAACATTTGCGTACTCTTCTTCAAATAACCTTGTTTTTAGGTTGCCACCTAATACACGAATATTCTTTCTTTTTGTGTTACCTAATTTAGTAAGAGTGGCTACTCTACCTAAGTTAGCCTTTGGCTTTTTCTTTTGGCGCTTGTAGACGCCTCCTGTTACCTTTCGATGTGAGCGTTTTTGACTAATCGCCATTTTTCTTTGTGTTTCTTGCTTGTAGGATTTAAAAGGATTTATAAAGCTATCCATTTAATTCTAACACAGGATATTTTTCAATACATTAGATTTAAAATAAAAACTATAGCGATTCAGTGTTTTATTTTACTTTACACATTCTTATGTTATAGTTCTCTTTCTGAGTTAAACCCGAAAGTGCAGCAACAAAATGCAGAGTAAAAAGTAGTTTTAATCCTTTACGAATTCATGACATTGAATATCACAGGCAAAAAGCAGAAACCTTTAAATATACTTGTTAATTTTAACACAGAGTGGGGTGACCCATTATTTTATTAATTTGGGAGGTTATAAAATGGAACAATCAAGACCATTAGATATGCTTAATAAGGCTCGTGATAAGCGGGTTATAGTTGAGCTTAAAAATAATAAACAATTTATAGGTGACTTAAAAGCGTTTGACATACATATTAATGTAGTTCTTGAAAATGCTGAAGAGTGGGTTGAAGGAGAACTTAAAAGAAAATTAGGTAGTGTTTTCCTGCGCGGAGATACAATTACAATCATATCACCAGCGTAAGTAACTATGTTGTTTAACTAGGTGTATCAGATGACAAAAGGAACAGCATCTATGGGCAAGAAAACAGGAAAGAAAACACATATAGTCTGCAGACGTTGTGGTAAACGAACATATCATCTGCGCAAAAAGAGATGTTCTAGTTGCGGTTATGGAAATAAGACTAAGGTACGCAAATTTAGATGGCAAAAAAAGGGAAGTGCAATAAAAAGAAATAAAGATAAAAAAAAGAGAAAATAAACCTATGTCTTGTCAAAAGCAACCTAAGATTTTAGTAGGATGCCCAACATATATTGGTAAGCAATATTGTTGGCAGCACTATGTAGGAGCAGTAAAAGCACTAACATACAATAACAAAGATGTTTTAATAGTAGATAACTCTAAGACTGATGAATATTACCATAAAATCAAAAAGGATTTGCCAACTATCAAAGATGAATTCTTGCAAAATGCTAAAGATAGGATAGTGCACTCTAGAAATCTGTTAAGAGAGAAGGTGCTGAATGAGGAATATGATTATTTCTTGAGTTTAGAGCAAGATGTGATTCCACCTAAAAACATAATAGAGGCTTTGCTGAACCACGGCAAGAAGATTGTAACTGCTGTGTATCTGCATTATCAAAAAACAACTAATGGTAAGTTAGCACCTGCTGTGCTTGCATACAAAAAGGTTGGCCTGAATGACGCTGGCGAAAACATTGTTCAACCATATAGTCCACAAGAGATAATTGGTAAAGGGCTTGTGTTGGTTAGCTCATGCGGCATGGGTTGCTTGTTGATTCATCGCGATGTTCTAGAAAATGTTAGATTCAGGCATGTCCCGGGTAAAAAATCTTTTGATGATATTTGGTTTTGCATTGATGCAAAGAAGGCAGGCTATAATATATACTGTGATGGTAATTGCGTATGTGGCCATGTTGTACAAAGACCAAAACAAAGGAATAGTTCTCTTTGATTAATAGAGTAGATATATTTTAGTTTACTAAAAATGGATCACCTAAATAGATAGATTTTTATAAGCGTTATATCTTCTTTAAATGTTATGTAGGAACTAGAATTTCGCTCTAAATGATATTTTGTTGTTTGACTTAGAGGTGCTATGATTTCGATTTACCTTTTGCTTATGATGATTGCGGGGATGCCGGAGTGGCCAAACGGGACAGACAATCTGGTCTAAGCTTAGGTCGCTTAACGCGTAGGTAACCTGTTGGCTTAGACAGAAGCATAGCTTTTATTAAAAAGCTGCACTTTTGGAGCAATGCCTACGGGGGTTCGAATCCTCCTCCCCGCACTTCTTTTTATAGAATTTAATAAGGTTTTAATATAGCAAACGCTATACTGACATACTTTTTTAACAAATAAAACAACTTATTACTTTCAAGTAGTTATGAACTTTTAGGTCTTAATTCCACGAAATTTTGCATAATCAATTTCTAAACAACTAAAATTAATTCCAGATTTGCGAAAATTTTATAAAAACAATATTTTTATACGCACGTTAGTGAGCTAGGATGCTCGATGAAACCATATAATGGTTTTGTATGTAAAGATAGCCAAGATAAACATGCGAAACACTTAGGAGGTGTTTAGATATGGAAGTAAAAAAGGTGTTGAAGACTGCGTTTGCTCTTGGAACTGGTCTAGCAATGCTAGGAGCTACGGTTATGGGAGCAGCAGCATATGACCTTAATGACTATCCGAGTCCGTTTATTACGGCTGGTGCATTAAATGCATGGATAGTTGTGGGTGAAAATGCTTTGGCAGTCGACACAATAGGAATGACTGACATTGCAACAAGTTTGCAATTGCAGTTAGCACCAGGTGCAGAGCTAGCACCAAGCGTGCAAGTGTTAGGAGATTCGTTTAGAATCGACAAAAGCACAAACTTCTTGGAGATTAATGAAGATCTACAGGATGTTATATCGACTTTGACAGACGACGACCTGAACGCTCTAGTAGGCGGTACATTCAGAGCAAAGGATGGTAGCTATGACTACTCAGAGTACTTGGATATACCAACAAATTCAGCATCTGTGCAGTATACTGTTGATGATGATGATGACGATGACAAGCATGCTTCGTATTTACATTACAACATTAATACAGCTGCGTATACGTACAGGTTAGAATTCGCAACATCAGCAGAATCTGATGTAGTCACAACGAGTGGTGAACAGCTAGACGATTTCCAGGATAAGACTATCACCATCCTTGGAAAGCCTTATACCATCATTGCAACTGACAATAAAACAACCACGAATGGATTAAAGATAGATTTGATGGGTGGAGCAATCCAGGATGTGCTAGAAGAAGGATCTTCAAAAACATACACATTGGATGGCACTGACTATGAAGTTAAGGTAGTTATTATCTCAGATAGTGGAACTGGAACAGATACAGTAATTATGGAGATAAATGGTGAGAGAACAGACGAACTAAGTGAAGGAGAGACATATAAGCTTGCTGACGATACAGAAGTTGGTATCAGAGATATATTGCCAAACGAAGCTGGAGAGCTTGCAGGAGGAGACATTGTAAGTTTCTACTTGGGAGCTCAAAAGATAGTGCTAGAAGACACAAACTATTTAACTGTTGGAACCGGCGACCAAGAAGTAGAAGTTAATGACAATGACATAGATGATACAGCAGTTGCTATAACAGCTACGTATGATGGTAAAATTAAACTGACAAAGATTAATGTGACATATACACCAGACGATGATTTGTACATTCCAGAAAAAGGCAAATTGTCAGATGTTGTTGACGACCCTGAGCAACTGTTCACAAAAATGATAGATGTAGAGTTTAAAGGGTTACAGACCGGAACAACAGAAGAAATTGAACTTGATGCCAATGGTGACGACAAGTATAAGCTGAGATTTACTAATGACGCTGGCTACAATATTGATATACCTTATATCTACTGTACTGGTAGTACTATGTCAAGTGGCGATGGTACAAGGGATCTTGTTAAGACAGAATACTGTGATGATGGTGCTAAAGGAGCTGCTATAACAACTTGTAACAGAAGTATGACATTCAATATCGACATAAATGATTATTTTGTTGTAGACAGTGGAGAAAGCAGCTATTTATTGCAGTATAAGGACCAAGATGCAGATGATAACACACTGAAATTTGTAGTAGAGGGTGCACCTAGTGGCTCTGATACAATAGAGATAACGTATTCTGGAATAGCAGGAAATGCATCGGGTTCAGCAAACGCAGTCATTCCTCTTGGAGGAAAGGATTTTATGGTGTGGATTTCTGCCGATTCAAATGACCAAGCTATAGCAGTAGACCTTAATGATGACCAGTCTATTGCTAATTTGACGACTTTAGTGATGGACACTAAACTTGGTGCGCAGATCAACTTAACATTGCTGCCTGAAGCATTCTTTGTTAGATCCGAACAGCTTGACAATGACAGCTATGACTGGATAAATGTAACTGCTACATGTGCTAGTTCAGTGTTGGATTTTGCAACGCCAGGTTACATAACATCTACGTCATCTACAACCACACCACAGGCGTATGCAACAGGATGGATCGCTTCAAAAGATGCTGATTCTGACGACAAAGATGGTATGACAAGGTATGGTATCTATGCAGAGATAAAAGATGGTGGATCAAATAATCCAGACGAGCTAACATTGACATATCCAGATGACCAAGTTGAAGCGCTTGTGTATGTTACATCTGGGGAAGTGACAACAGTTGGTGGCGGCACAACAGCAGGAAGCATTGTAGGAACATCTATCTTTGATAGCGATCTAGCTGCTAAAGGCGGACTAGCAGCTAACAATGTAATCGTTGTTGGTGGACCATGTGCTAACAGTGTTGCAGCTGACTTGATGGGTAATCCAGCAGATTGTACAGAAGGCTTTACACCTGGACGTGCAATGGTTAAGCTTTTCCCCAGTGCAACTGGCAGCAAAGTTGCGATGTTGGTAGCTGGTTATGCTGGAGAAGACACCAGGAAAGCAGCAAGAGTTGTTGCTGATATGACAAAGCTACAAGCTTTGGCAGACGGTGTTATGGAAGTTGAAGTTAGCGGAGCAAACATCGAGAATCCAGTTGTAACTGTTGTACAATAAAGAGGAAATTAATTTTCCTTTTTTTTCTTCTTTTTTTTTAAAAGAGCTCTTTTATTCTACTGTATTGAATTCTTGTTTCCATTGTAGAGTTCTTCTTCATCCTAAGTAATGTTCCTTGTTTTCTGATATTTTCTTTGCAGAAGTCTATTTTAAAGATTTGAGATTAACTTAAGGTTCCAGTAAATACATTGTGCTTACTTCTTGTTATTTTTATTCTAACTTTTCTGCCTGTCTTTTTGTTGCATCTGACAGAAATGAGCCTATCTTTAGCAATAGCTAGACGTTCGTTAGGATAACGACCATTACAGATTATTGTTGCGGTAATTATCTGATCTTTCTTAAATGGTTTTTTTAATGTTTTATCCTTAACAATGCCAAAATCATTAGGATTTAGAATCAGCTTAACTTTGTAGTGTTCTTCCCAATTTTTTAATTCTTTGTAGAAGAGATTCCACGGCAGTTGCTTTGTAGGTTTTCTTCCCAGAGAATATTCCAAGAAATTTTGAATTCCTAGCTTTGGTACTTTTTGTTTTCGTTTAATTGTTTTAATTGAATACTCTATTAGCTCTGTTAGATCCTCGTTAAATCCTGGCAATAAAATAGGTGCTATTATTATATCTAGATCTTTGGTTGCTGTATAAGCTAATATCCTTTTTAAATGTTTGAGATTGTAGGGAGCGTCTGCTAGTTTCCTACAGAGCTCTTCATTTATTGCATTTAATGAGATGTTTAATCTATCTAATCCAGCTTTTATTAGTTGGTCTATTAGTCCTTCTGTTAGTAGCAAGCCGTTAGTGTTAATTGAAATAGTCTCAACATTCTTGATTTTCCTTAATTCTTCAACAAGGTCGACTATCTCGGCGTAAAGCAAGCTTTCACCATGTGCATTTATGTGAGCTTCTACAGGATGTTTTTTTATTGCTGCTAATTTTTTGAACTCTTCAACTAAATAATCCAGTTCTACTAGGAAATCGTATGTTTTCTTGTTAATACCTTCAGAAATTGAACAATAGATGCAGTTAAGATTACAGCCTGTGACTGGCTTGATCTCAATTAGGTTGGTGCCGCGATCTACAAGACCAAAGTAATTTGTTCCAATTAATGGTATGCCTGAATTTTTGTGTATATAGATAGTATTTTTATTGTGCAACACGCTTTTAAGCTGTGTTAATCCTCTATTGATTAATAGGTTAAACTTATGTATGGCTCTTTTTTTTGAAGTTTCAAATGTTATGCTATATTTCCTTAGTTTATATTTTCCAATTTTCTCTAGTTCTGAATTCGGAATCTCAAAATAGAACCATTTAAGGAAGATAACCTTTGTTTTACCATCTAATCGGATGAATTTCAATTGCTCAAATTTCAGTTTAGCAGTCATTTTTGATTTTTTAAACATAACCAAAACTACAAACGTTTTTAAGTTTGATAAATTAAAATTATACTTTCATGAATTCAAAGCTAAAATGTCTAATATTCGTGCTGTTTATGTGAATGACATTTGATTTCATATATATAGCATTATGTAAATATTTATAAATATGTACACTTTTATTATCGTGGGGTCGAACAGATGGCTGTAAACATAAACTTTGAAACTCTGTTTGAATTCTTAAGGAACGAGAAAAAGAGAGATGAATTGCAAAAACTAGATAGTAATTTCTTTGAAAGTTTGCTTAGCTATCTGATCGAGAAAAAAAAGCTACTAGAACAACAGCAGAGTAAGGTTGATATTTTCTCAGTTACAGAGCGCGCTAAAACTGAACGGCAGCTAACAAGCGTGCTTCAGATTATTAAAGAACTGTATGAAAGAAGGGAGAAAAAAATAATTAATATGGCTATCAATAAAGTGAGAACTGGTTCTGGTCTTATCGATACGTCTGCATTACTAAAGGAAGAACAATCATTTTATAATGATATGGTTGAAATTCTAAGTAGGTATAAAAAGGGTTTGTTGTCTAACCTGTTGAGTTGTAGGCAACCGAATGTTGAAGTTGCTGAGAAAAAAGAAGTTAAAGAAAAAAAGAAAGAAGGCAAAGAAGACAAAAAAGACAATAAAAAAGAACTATCAAAAGATGAAAAAGACGAATCTGTATCTCCAATATCAAATAAGGATGAAATCCTAGTAAGATTTATTTCGCCAATACCTAAGTTTTATGGACCTGAGTTAGAAGTATATGGACCATTTGACGAAGAGGATATGGCTAAACTTCCAAGAAAAGTGGCTGAAGTTCTGATAAACAAGGCTAGAGCAGAAGAGATAAAAGATAGTTCTGATTAAATAATTCTGCTTGTTCATGAAGTTTAACACCCCTCTTTTAAAACTTAAAAACAAAAAACAAAACACTTAAAAAGGCGCCTATTTTCTGAATATTGATGAAATTGCCCAAGACTATTAGGAGGCTCTGTCCTTACTGTAAGAAGCATACACAACACAAAGTTATGCAGTCTAAAAAGCGAGCAAAGGGTAGTGCACACCCTCTTACAGTGGGCTCTAAATCAAGGACAAGAAAGCGTGGACAATGGAGGGGATATGGTAATTTAGGGAAGTATAGCAAACCGCCAAAACCAAAAATGTCTGGCAAGAAGCAAAGCAAAAAGACTGACTTGAGGTATGAGTGTACAGTTTGTAAAAAGAAACATATACAGAAAAAAGGTATTCGTGCAAAAAGGGTGGAGTTTAAATAATTCTATTTACGAACCCGATACTTTTAAATACCATTCTTATTTACGTATATACGAAATAAACAAGGGGGAATGATTATGATTAAGGAGCCTGTTTCAAAATTTGTTAAGATAAGGTGTCCAAAGTGTAGGAATGAGCAGATAACTTTCGGTAAATCTGCTACTAAAGTTAATTGCCTTGTATGTGGAAAGGTGTTAGTGGAACCAACAGGTGGTAAGAGCAAGATTAAAGCTAGAATATTAGAGATACTGGATTGAGATAATTAAGATAATTATGCAAGGAATGCTACTAAAAAAATCAGGGTATCCTGAGGAGAATGAGATAGTACTCTGCACAGTGACAGCTGTAAAATACACGTCTGTTTTTGTTAAGGTTAATTTCTATGATAAATCTGGAATGATTCATATAAGCGAGATCTCTCCTGGAAGGATAAGGAATATTCGAGATTATGTGAAAGAGGGGAAGGTTATTGTTTGTAAAGTTCTATCTGTGAATAAAGAGAAGGGCCACATAGATCTTTCGTTGAGAAGAGTTAACGAAACTCAAAGAAGAGCAAAAATGGAAGAAGTCAGACAAGAACAGAAAGCTCAGAAAATAGTTGAATTTGTAGCTGAGAAGCTCAAGATGACCGCTAGGGAACTTTATGATAAACTTTCTGAAAAAATCCTAGAAGAATACGATTCATTGTATAACTGCTTTTCGGATGTTGTTGCAGGAGAGGTTACCTTAAAAGAACTCGGGGTTGATCCCATGATTGCAGATGAGATAACAGATGTAGTGATGCAACGTGTAAAATTACCCGAAGTAGAGCTGAAGGGTGAATTCAAACTTTCAACTTATGATCCCGATGGAGTAGGTATTATAAAAGAAGCTTTAGCACAGGCTACCAAAATTAATAAAGATGCAAAGATAACTTATGTTGGTGGTGGCAGATACGATGTTGTTCTGTATTCACAGGATTACAAATCTGCAGAAAAAATGCTTGAAAAGATGTCCACAGCAGTGATAGATTTTATGGAGAGTAAGGGTGGCCAAGCCAGTTTCCAAAAGATAGAATCAAAATGAGACATATATTGAAGTGTAGCAAATGTGGAGGATACACACTTAATAAAAAATGTAGATGTGGCGGCATAGCTGCTACGATAAAACCACCAAAATATTCAGTTGAGGATAAATATGCTAAATATCGTCGAGAAATCAAACGAAAAGAAAGAGAGGAAGCAGGCATACTATGAGTAACTGGGAATTTACACTTGTTGGAAAGAAACCAAAATTAAAAAATCCAATTCTAATAGAAGGTTTGCCTGGTATAGGCAATGTAGGAAAGATAGTTGTTGATTTTTTGATTGAACAGCTAAAACCAAAAAAAATATATGACATTTTTTCTCCTTCCTTTCCACATTCTGTATTTGTAAATGAAAAAAATCTTGTAGAGCTACCATCTATAGAAATGTACTACTTAGATATTAATAAACGTAGCTTTTTACTATTGACAGGGGATGTTCAGCCAACAGACGAAGTAAACTCTTATGAGTTTGTAGAAAAAGTTCTAGATGTCGTTTCAGAACTTGGTTGTAAAGAAATAATAACTATCGGCGGTATTGGCTTGCAGCAACCTCCAAAAAAGCCAAGGATATTTTGTACTGGTAATAATGCTGCATTTATCCGGAAGTATAAGGGCAGTGCAGATAACAGGTTGTATGGTGTGGTCGGTCCGATAATAGGAGCTTCTGGTTTATTACTGGGTTTAGGTCAGAAAAGAAAAATAAACGCAATGGCTTTACTTGCCGAGACATTTGTCCATCCGATGTATCTTGGTGTTGATGGCGCTCAAGAAGTATTAAAGATTCTTGATAATAATTTTAGATTCAAGATTGATTTAAAGAAACTTACGAAAGAATTAAAAGAAGTAAAGACAGAACTAAAAAAGATAAGCGATCTCGGTGAAGTTAGCAAACAAACTGCTATGAAGAAAGCTGAGAAAGTAAGACAGATAAGTTATATAGGTTGATAGAAATTATAGTGTTTTAATTGAATCAACAATTGAGACAACAGTTTAATGTTCTTTGTTATCAACTTTAAGTTTTTCTTTTTTTTTGGCTAAAGTTACCAAGATTACCAAGACACTGATAGAATTAAGTAGTTAAATTTATAAATAAAGGTCATTTATATTTAACAAGAACAAGGTAATGATTTATGGTGAAACTGGAAAAGGTAAAAGCAAGAGAGGTAATAGATTCTCGTGGAAACCCTACTGTAGAAGTTCAGATAGATACTTCTAAGGGTAGAGTCTTTGGCATAGCACCGAGTGGAGCTAGCATTGGTAGACATGAGGCATTAGAGATACGAGATCATAAAAAGGCTTATCTAGGTTTAGGTGTTACAAAAGCTGTAAGGAATGTTCCATTGTTAGCACAGAGGTTAAAAGGTAAACAGCTTGATATGATTAAGGCAGATAGAATTATTTCTAAAGCAGCTGGAAAAAATAAAATAAAATTTGGTGCAAATGCTACAACAGCATTAAGCATTGCTGTGGCCAGGGCTGATGCATTAAATAGAGGGCTTCCTTTGTATAAATATATTTCTTATGTTAGTGGAAGAAAACTGAGAATGCCTGTCCCATTTGCAAATGTGATTAATGGTGGAAAACATGCATCTGGAGGTCTTGAGATACAAGAATTGATGATCGTTCCTGTAAAGGCCAAGAGTTTTAGGCAGGCAACACAGATGATATCAGAAACTTATCATGTTCTAAAACAAGATATAATCAAAAAGATAGGCAAAGAATCTGCAAATGTTGCGGATGAGGGGGGCTTTGTGCCAAAGATTGCAAACACGTATGAGGCGTTAAGCTTGCTTAATGGTGCGATAGAAGATGCAGGTTATCAAAGAAAGATGAAGATTGCTATAGATGCAGCAGCTAGTAATTTCTATTACATTAAAAGGTATGTTATTGATGGTGAAAAATTTTTCGGTGATGGTTTGATTGATAAATATCAAGATCTAATAAACATGTTTCCAGTTATCTCAATAGAAGATCCTTTTGCAGAAGATGACTTTAGGAACTTTAAGATGTTTTATGAGCGCATTGGCCATAGGATTCAAGTTGTTGGCGATGATCTATTAGTGACAAATCCTGAGAGGATTAAGTTTGCTATCAAGGAGAAGCTTTGTGATACTCTGCTGATGAAGGTCAATCAGATCGGTACAGTGACAGAAGCTCTAGATGCTGCAAAGTTAGCTTTTGACGCAGGTTGGAATGTTATGGTGAGCCATAGAAGCGGTGAAACAGAAGATACATTTATATCTGATCTTGCTTGTGGTTTAGGCTGCGGCCAGATTAAATTAGGCGCGCCATGTCGCGGAGAAAGGACAGCTAAATATAATCGTTTGCTTAGAATAGAAGAAGAGCTTGGCAAAAAGGTGAAGTTTGGGTGGCAGTAAAACAACCGGTTATGCTAATTATACAGGATGGGTATGGCTACAGAAGAAGTAAACAGTATAATGCTGTTGCATTAGCTAAAACGCCAAACTTTGATCATTATTGGAAGAAAAATCCTCATACTCTGCTACATGCGTCAGACCACTATGTTGGATTGCCTGATGGTTTCCCTGGTAATAGTGAAGTTGGTCACGAAAATCTTGGAGCAGGAAGAATTGTTGACCAAGATATGGTAAGGGTTAATAAGGCAATCAGAACAGGAGAGTTTTATAAAAATAAAGTTTTAATGGCTGCAATAGCTAATGTGAAGAAGAATAAAAGTAATCTCCATCTAATGGGCTTGCTTTCAGACGGTGGTGTGCATTCACATATAGATCACCTATTTGCTTTGTTAAGGCTTGCTAAGAAACACAAGATTAAAAATGTTTATGTTCATTGTTTTACAGATGGCAGAGATGTTAGGATTAAATCTGCAAAGAAATACATCAAGCAGTTGCAGGTGTATATGAAAAAACTTTGTGTTGGTGAGATTGCTAGTATTATAGGAAGATACTATTCAATGGATAGAGATAACAGATGGAATCGCGAGCATAAAGCATACGATGCAATGGTAAATGGATTTGGCCTTTATTATGATGATCCAATCAAAGCTGTTGATGAGGCGTATAAGAGAGGAGAGACTGACGAGTTCATCAAACCAAACGTGATATATTGTAAAAGGCATAAAATTAGACATCTAGTGAAAGATAACGATTCAATAATTTTCTTCAATTTTCGTAGTGATAGGGCAAGGCAGATAACAAAAGCGTTTGTTCAGGGCAGGTTTAAGGAATTTAAAAGACACAGAATAATAAAGCTTTATTTTGCTTCTTTGACTCAGTATGATAGTAAGATAAGGAATTCTCACGTTGTATTTTCTCCTGTTCATTTAAAAAACATACTCGCAGATGTTTTGGATAGAAACAGGATTAGACAGTTGAGGGCTGCTGAAACAGAGAAATATGCACATGTTACCTATTTCTTTAACTGTGGTAGGGAGAGCCCATTTCCTACAGAGGATAGAATTTTGATTCCTAGTCCCAAAGTTTCAACATACGATCTTAAACCCGAGATGAGTGTAAACAAAATCAAGGATTCTGTTATAGAGTATATTAGTAAAAAAAAGTTTGGTTTTGTGCTTGTTAATTTTGCTAATCCAGATATGGTAGGACATTCGGGAAAATTAAATCCAACAATCAAGGCTGTTGAGTCAACTGATAGAGCATTGGGTTCTCTTGTTGACAGAGCGGTAAATCTTGGTTATGCTGTAATTATCACAGCAGACCATGGAAATGCAGAAGAGATGATTGGAAGGTATCAGACGAGCCACACTCGTAATAAGGTACATTGTATCTTAGTTAATTATGGTGAGAAGGTTAAATTGAAGGATGGTAGTATTTCTAACATCGCTCCTACTGTGTTAAAGATAATGGGTTTGGAGAAACCTAAAGAGATGAGCGATGGGTTGTTTTGAGTCGCGCTAGATGGCCAGACTTAATCTCTTTTTCGTATAATTCGACTGTTCTGGGATCATCGGGATCAACTAAATAATTTAAAGTGAACCAGCTTGCAGATTTTCCCCCGTCGCCACAATAGATTGTTTTACACTCTAATGGTTTAACCTCTTGAATTCCGCAAAGTATTTTTACATCAGTAACTGCCTCTGTAAATCTTTCAAGTGCTTTCCAAAGCCTTAAAAAAGAATTTGCAGAAACATATATCCTGCTTCTTATTTCTTCAATTTGTTTTTCTTTCTTGATCCAACTTCCAACACCAAATATACAATAAAAGTTATATTTTTTTGGTTTGAATCTGTTTTTGAAGTATACTTCAGTAGGAAGCAGTCCTTTAGACACTAAGTCATCAAAAGGAATGCTTAAATAATCCGCAATTCTTTCAGCTTCACCTTCTAGAAGTACAGGAGTTGAGCTTTCGCAACAAGTGCTTGTTTTACACTGTTTGCAGCCCAGATTTGAATAGGCTATGATGGTCTCTAAATCTGTGTTCGTTGTTATGTTTGGTTCAACTAGTTGTCTAAAGTTCATATTACTACTATTTAGTGGCTATGAGCTTTATAAATTTTTCGCTTTTTTTGTTCAATTTTTTGTTAAGATTTTTTAAACATGATGTTTTTCTAGTGAATATGCAGATATCTAAGATTAAAAGAATGATTCCAGAGAGATTGTACGATGAATTGTCTAAGGTTATTTCTAAGCTGAGACCTTGCCAAGAGAAGGCTATTAAAGCTGGCATGTTAAGTGGAAGAAACCTTCTAGTATGTACGCCAACAGCTAGTGGAAAAACTTTGATTGCAGAGTTGGTTATGCTTAAGTCAATTTTAGAGCATAAGGGAAAAGCGATCTACATTGTACCTCTAAAAGCGCTTGCAAATGAAAAGTATAAAGATTTTACAGCACACTATGGACATCTTTGTAAGATAGCTATTGCTATCGGTGATTTTGATAGTCAGGATGCTTACTTAAGGAATTTTGATATGATAATTTGCACATCTGAAAAATTAGATAGTTTGATTAGGCACAACACACCCTGGTTACGTGATGTTGCTGTTGTTATTGTTGACGAAATACACCTTTTGAATGATCCAGGCAGAGGACCGACGTTAGAGGTGTTAATAACTCTGTTACGGAAATTATTAGAAGATGTTCAAGTGATAGGATTGAGTGCAACAATAGGTAATCCGGACGAACTTGCAGAATGGCTTGGAGCAGAGCTTGTTGAGGATAATTGGAGACCAGTTAAGTTAAAGCAAGGGGTTTATTTTATGGGCGAGATTGAGTTTAAGAAATAAGATTTTATTTTAGGATGACGATGACAATGTCTATGTTTGGTTGATTAATTTTTGGTTGTCAGTTACTGGTTTTTTTGTTTTTGCTTATTTAATCTTCTCCATTACAAAACAACTAACAGCAATCCTTACAATTCTTTTTTTATGAAACTTCATTGTTTGTTTGATTGGCAACTGAAATCGAATTTCGTCTATAATATTAAAATGATAGTCGCTTGCAACAGCCTGTACAAACTTTCTAGTTGAGGTTTTATGGAACGAATAAACAACATCAGCGATTCTGAATGCAGTTTCGAGAAAAATTTTATCAGCATGCTTTTGTTTTGTACCGAATGGGGGATTCATGATGACAGTGTCAATTCTTTTATCAAATTTTTTACCAAGATTCTTGATGTTATCACAAATAAACTTTGCTTTTCCTCTCATGATTTTAGGGTATCTTTTCTTTAGCAGATTTAAGTTTTCTTTAGCTAATGTTAATGCGTTTTTGTCTTCGTCGATAAAATAAACGAGCGAACTGCCTAACATCATAGTGCCTAAACCTAGTATCCCTGTGCCACAACCAAGATCAGCTATGCATTTTCTAGCTAGATGGCCATGCATGTGTGCATACCAGCAAATAGTTGCTGCTATCTCTGGATCAGTGCTGTATTGCTCTAATTTAGGCTCTGGTGAGTGAAATATAGCTAATTTAGATAGTTCTATGGCTAGCTTGGATTTACTCACTCTGCTTATGTTTGTGCTTGAATAAGAGCTTGATTTTGTCATATTTATAGAATTCATACTCTATGTTTAAAAAGGTTACCTTTTAAATTTGCTATTTGTAATTGGTGGATAATTATAAATTTTTATAAACAAGCTATAATTTCTGACTGACTGTTGGTGTGTGATTGTTGATGTTCTAGCGTCGATAAACATCCTGTAGATGATTATAGATGATTCAAGCTGGTTGGGGGTTAAAAATATGGCAGAAACAAAAGAAGAAACAATACAATTAAAAAATGAATTGAACCAGATTCGTGAGGAGTTGGATGAGCATCTTATTGGCATTAATGAAAATACAACTGAGATAGAAACTCAATATGAATATCTTTCTGAGATTGATGCAAAGATCGAGAAGCTAAGTGAGAAGATCGACGATATCTACTTGTTTTTAGGAGTGAATAAAGAGCATTATGAACTTAAAAGAGAGCTCACTCTTCGAGAAAAGGAGATATTTAAGATACTTTATCAGGAAGAGGTTGAGAATGTCGATTTCCGTTTTATCGCAAGAACACTGATATTACCTGTCTCTTTGGTTAAGCGCTCCATCGATAACATGATTGCGAAAGGCGTTCCAATTAATAAGAAATTCTTAAAATCAGGGGTTTATCTTTCATTAGATCGCTACTTTAAACGGCTACAGGCAAAATTCAATCTTGTTGGTATTGAAAATAGCCCTAAAAAGATTATACAACTCTCACTTTTTGATTATAGATGATGTTTTGGCTGGTGTTTTGATTGTTTTTTGTCGGTAGATTTCTGACATTTGTTCTAATTTAAACTAAAAAATTCGTTTTAATATTGATGCTAAATTAGCGTTATTTGTCTTAATTATGTCGTCTTTTATCGAGATAATTATCTTTACCTCAAGAATAATCTTAAATTTATCGAATCTGCAATTAAAAATTAATATATTCAATCAAAGTGCATAAGTTTTAAAAGTTTTAGTTTTATTCTATATTTTTGCTGGTATTTTGCCGTTGTGATTTACTTATTTTTTCATTTTTCAGCAGCTTTTGGAGCTCAAGAATAAGTTTTGCTGTTTTTTCTGTGTTATTCCTAATTTTTATGGCTGTTTTTTCAAATGCACTTTCAAGAGTGTTTCCGTTTAATTTATACCCTATTATTACTTTACTGTCTTTTATATAGCTAGTCTTTTTAATCAGATCAAGATCGATCCAACGTTTAAGATAATCGTACATAGTTTGCCTTGTGATGCCAGCAAAAAATGCCATTTCCTCGACAGTAATCACTGCTTTTTCAGGTTGTCTTTCGCGACTAGCTTCTTTGGCACGCTCGTAAAGTTCTACTAAAACACGATTCATTTGCTCTGTAGAACCTTTTTTGCGAGGCATCAGTCCAATTCTATTAATGATGACATTTGCAAGCTCTTCTGAGTTAGAATTTAGATCTGGCTCATGATCCTGGAGTATGATCTTCATGCTTTCACCTTGTTTTTCCTTGTTTTTTTAACTTTTTTTCAATGGATTATGTTAAATTTATATAGAATAGAGCTATTATTTAAATCTATCGTCATAATTTCGACAACTGTCGTAATCTTTATATGTGTTTTTAATTTTTGATTAAAGCTTTTAATTTTGATTAAAATTTTATTTTTTTAAGTATAGTTTTATATGTAAAATTATCGTCGAAAATTATGAGTTTTGCTCAAACATTTTTAGCAGATTCATTATGAGCCAGAATTAGTTGTTGTTTCTGAATGGTAATATTATTTGTTATAGATTTTTCGGATTTTTTTGGTGTGAATTTTGAGTTCAAATAATTTTCGATATAATCCCGAATTCATAAACAGGACAAAAACTGTGTTTTTCTGGGATGATCTTTTCATAATCGGCATTATATCGAAAAATGGGTTTTTTTCGTGCATAATCCCGTCAAAATAGTTTGGGGTGGTTTTACACAAGAAGCGGGCTTCACGGGTGTAAATATGCTAAAGTATGAACAAGTTAGAGAGTTTGAGCTAAATTGTAGGAATAATCCCGATAGAGTAAAATATGCGGTGTTTTTAGGTGAAATTCAGGGCTCAATTTTTTTAGAAAAAGATTACTGATCTTAGATTGAATTACTGAATTTTAGATTCTGATTTTAGATTGTTTTAGATTGAATATGTTATTTTTTTGTTATGATTTTTCATTAGTTTGAGTTTGATGATTTTCTGATGATTTTTCTCTAAACAATTTTTTTTAATTTGCATTTCTTTAATTTGTTTTTCTTATTTTTAATATTTTATCTTTGATGTTTTATAGTGCATTTTTAAAATTTTAAATAAGAATAAAGAATAATAAATCTATTCTGAAGATTTAATCTGATGTTTTGAAATGTACTGATGTTTTGAAATGTAATAAATGTTTTTCATTTTTGCTTAAAATGTTTAGCTTTTTACACATACAATTTTCTTAGCATTTTTGCATTTTTTGTTTATTTTTTTCTTTTTTTTAAACTTGTTTTTTCAAAAATAAAATACCGACAAAAGTTTTCATTATACCAATTCTATTTTCTAATTATGCTTACTTTATTCGGTAGTTCTGTGTTGTAATTATGCAGATTTATGTCGTCATTTTTCAGATATTCATTGGCTTTATTTTTATCATATTTTTATTTAAATAGGAAAAAAGTCTATAGAAAAAGTGAGTTTTTGATTTTTATTTTTATTGGTTATAACTTGTATGACTTGTAACTTAAAATAAGATGAGTGTGCTAAAAATAAGTAATCTAAGCTGAAATATTTTTAGCTATAAATCGAACAGACTTAAAAATGATAGGTTGTTGAAAATAGAATAAACTTTTGTGTTAGGCACTATTTAATTTACTATTGAAGAAGAAATTTTATTTGATTTTATCGACGAGAAAAGTTTTATCTTGTTTTTTATAGTTTTATATGTTTCTTTATAGTTTTATTCATTATTTGCATCCATAAACCTTTATGCTTTTTCTTGCGACTGTGTAGCGGTTTTTGTCTTCAACAATAACTCTTAAATAGCTGTTTTTTGGAATAGCGGCTTTAGTATTACAAGTGAACTCATCATCTGCTGTCTGTTCCAGAAGTTTTGGGCAAATCTCTTGATTAACATAAACATTAACCTTTTCTGGGATCTGGCTACAGTCTCCTTCACGATTGATCTTTATGGTTATCTTGCTATTAATAGGTAAGGGTGTTTTTTGTTTTTCAGGGCAATCATTAACTTCAGGCTCGATGATCTGGATACAATGTTCAAGTGATGTATATTCTTCGCCTTTGAATTCTGCAATAATAGCTCCTGGTTCGCAGACTTCGGCAAAATCTGCATCAACAACAGGAGCAACAGCACTTGGTGTGCTATCTGTGGTGTAGTATAAATCAGCATGTACTTCGCCTTTTCCAATCGAGAATATGTTTTGGAGGAATGTTTTCATGTCTTCATTATCCTTATAGTCACTTATATCTGTAGAGCATCTTACTTTAATATTTTCTAGATTGTCAATTGAGATTTTATTTTTATATTCATTTTCTTTTTTGCAAATAAGTTTTCTGTCTTTGTTATTTATGTAGATATCTATATATGCATTATTCGCTTCACGTGCTCCACAATCATTTGCTACAATCACTTTAATATCTTCACCTTTACATAGTGGCTTGCTTGCAACATCGCTTCTTGAAACAGGTTCTATTATTTCTAGCTTGGCGTTGTGTTTACAGATATTGAAGTCTTTAGGGATCATGGCATCGTACACTGGCTCGAGCGTAAGTACGAGTTCATTTCCCTCAGAATCTCTCAGCACTTCTGCGCTCTCACCAGTATAATCTTGAATATTTGGATCAGCGTCGTTGTTCTTGTCGTTGAATAATGTTAACTCTAGCTTGTATCTGCCTGTTTTGAAATCAGGTATGATTTTTTCAGGAGTCTTCTCAAGAATATAGCTAACTTCGTCATCAACTTTAGCATAGACTGATAATGGTTTAACACTGGGCCGAGTTAAATATATGTTTATATAGCTATTACTAACATCGGAATCATCAGCATCACACTCTACAGCATATTCATCATCTTTAGTCTGCTGACACTCTATTGTCTGTCTTTGGCCATTTTTAAATAACACCCATTCAGCAGTTATATGATAATATTGGACTTGTGTAGTAGAGGCCTCACTACCAATTTCTTCAGTCTGTGTTAATCTTCTATCTGCTACAATAAAAGATATCTTGTGAGGTTGATTATTTTCTATTTTAGAGATGATTTGAGAGATGTCTATTGGGCCTATTCTGAATTTTTCTTCTTCTTCTTTAAGATTGCTAAATGGTCCGTTTTCACCAAATTCAATAGCCTTGATCTCTCTTGGTTTGTCTGGAGTAAGTGTCATAAAGTTACTAATTGTGCCGCGCTTTTTTTCAGTTCCATCAGGATCTTTCAACACCCATTGAACAGATATGGGGATTGGCTTTTCAGCATCAGTAGATTCAAGATCGAACTTGACAAACAGAGGACTTCCAGGATAGTATCTCTTGTTTTGAGGCACTAACATTATTTTGTGCTTTGTAACAGAACCAAAGAATGCTTCAGGCATCAGGCTCTGGCATTTTATCCCAGGTGGAACAATGCTGAAACTACACATATACCCAAGGCCGCCCATAAGCTTTATGTTTTCAATCTTTGGCTTGTCATTGCCAGGCTTTGTGAATGAGCCATGGATCTTGTAAGTGTCACCTAGTTGGTATTCATATTCTAGTATAACCTTGTTGAACCAATCACCTGTATCAATATTATAATGCATTGTCTTTGTTACCTGGCTCATTGCAGGGATTGTGTATTGTTCTATAAGTAAAGGTTGTTGTTGGGGTTTACAGCTTTCCTTGTGTTCACCACTTAAAGGATCACACACTAACCAGAGTCTATAGGTTACATCAGTGCTGCCAGAGATTATACCAAGACTGATTGTGTAGTCAATACTCAGCTTGTTTGTGAATGGGTTATAGTAGCCTGCTCTTGCCTTTGGCATCATAGGACCTATTATTGGCGGTGTTGGTACAGTGATGATAGTATCAATTAATGCGTTTATGTCTGTCCAGTCGCCTGTAAATGCAACCATGCAAAACTTGTTAACTAAACCATCTCTGGTAAAACCAATCTGGCTTGCTAGCTTTGTTCCTGCATATCTGTCCTCAATTGTCTGTTTTGCGGGGTTATCTTGCATAAGTTCTATCATGTTCTCTTTTCTATTTATAAATGTTTGAGGTCTGTCTCTGGTTGCATACTTCCTAAGCGCGTAGCCGATCCAGTCGCATGTGTACTGGCCGATCATGCGCTCACAATAACCGCCTTGTACCTTACCATAATAGGCTTCTGATAGACATTGTTTCATAGCTTCTAGGATTCTCTTATAATTAAGAAGGTGACTATGTATTCCTGTGATACAACCACACTGTATGCTTGTGATTATGTCGTCATAAGGATTGATGTTTTTCTTGCCAAAGCATTTGACATCGTCAAAGTATGGAGCTTTATCAATATAACAACCTCGCGGCAGAGCTAGACGTTCTTTGCCAAAACGAGGATTATTTCTTATAGATTGGATATCATCAGAGAAGAATTGTTGATACTCTAGGTTATCAACGCAGATATAATATTCCTCAGCCCCAGACGATCCTATGCCGCCATATGCAACTGCAGCACCAGGAAAACCAGTGTAGCCTATGACTGTTCTCTTTACAAGCTTCTTGTTGTTCTTGCATTTTATGGTTGCTTTGTTATCTTGTGTGGTTATCTCAAAATCTTGGCTATCTAATTGTTTGTATGATTTATATATATCTGAATTCACACTTATTGTTGCTTTCTCTAGGTCATATTCATACTTGAACACCTTATTACCAATCTTGAATGTTTTTGTTTGTTTCTGCAACAAGGCGTTTTCTGCAATTTTCCTGTTCTCTGGGGTATCTTTTAAATTATTATTATCAAGATAGGCCTCAATTTTCTTGTCAGTGATTGCATTATTGATCTGTTTAGATGTTAAGCCGAATCTGTTGCAGTCTGGTGGTACTGAGGGACAACCAACTCTGTCACACACACTATACAATGAACGTTGATTGCTTTCTGAATATGGTGCAAAGAGATTGTAGAGCTGATGCGCAACACAGATGCCGAGTGCTGCTTTTGATGCTGAGCTGGTGTATTTTGTTATCTTTTCCAAGCCTTTGATTCCTTTATTCAATGTTTTTATTGTCTTGTTCACGAACTTGGGTGAGAGCCATCTGCTTGTTTCTAATGGCTTTTCAACCTTGATTTTGTGCTCAATATACTGAATTTTAATTGTGTCTGTTTTATCGCCAGCTTCTTGGTAAGTAATCCTAACCTTTAGTGCAAAATCAATAGTGTCAGGAAGATCTTTGTAGACATCTCCCTGGAACTGTCTGACCTGAATCTTGTTATAAACAAACCAGTTGTTTTGGTCATCTCGCCATGCGCGAATGCCTTTGTGATCTTTAACTGCGATGAAATGGTTATCTAGCCTGTTACCATCAAGATCGATTGAGATGCTTTTTATCTTAACCCTGGTTGGATCGCCTATAACATAATTTAGATCGTACATTAATGAGACCTCAACAGGGCCTAAACGCATGGTATCTGTATAAACTTCATTTGGTATTGTAAAGACGTTTGTGATTTGCCACTCGTTTGCACCAGGAACCATCTGGAACATTACTGATGTCTGAGCAATATTGCCTGCCTCGTCCATTGCAATAATAGTAAGGTGGTTTGCACCTTCTGCAATGCCGATGTATTTCTCAAAGTTTCCTGGACCTGCATGAAATGTTTTATCGTATTTGGCGATTTCAGCGAACAGATCTATCCTGGTTGGATCTGTTGGATCATTGGCTTGGAGTATGATGTCGCCTGTCGGGCTTGTCATGATTGTAACAAAGTCTTTATTAAGCTGCTGAGTGAAGGCTTCCTCGCCAGTGTTTATAACACGGACCCATGCTTCTTCTGAGAGTTCGCCTTCCAGCTTGATAACTGTTTTATGATATGGACCTGGATCGCTTGTTATCGTGATCGTAGGCGGCGTTACATCGACCTTAACATCGAAGCTATGTGTTGCATTATTTCCTGCTGCATCCCTAGCAAGAAATGTTATTCTATGAATTGCTTCACCTGTTATAGGAAAGGTATCATTTATCCTACCTGTCGTTGCGTTGAATCCTGTGAGTTGCTTGAAATCGCATCTGCTTATATTTTTTGGTGTTACATAGTCTTTTTCTGTTAGAATCTCATCGCAAAAAAAGATTGTTACATTTTCAGATACACTACCTGTTACAGGAAGTTTTGCTTTGTAAGTTGCCTTTGGCAGCGGATCAATAACAAAAATAGGAGGGTCTATATCAATTGTAGTGGTGAACCACTCGGTCTTTATATTTCCTGCAGGATCTTTGCTTATAACAGTTACATTATTAAAACCACGGTTTAGAATGACAGAGAAATTAAATTTACCAGAAGAACCTGTCTTAAACATATAATCTGTAGTGCCTCCGATCAGTGGAATCTGTTTTTGACCAAGGAATACTGTGATTTCTGTGTTGGGCTCAGAGCCACCAGACACAGGAAACTTGAATCTGTTGTAATATTTTGGTAGTGCGTCCAATAATATACGGATGTCTTTTATCTCTTGTGTTTTGAAGTTATAATATCGACCATGATTATTATCTATTGTGTTGTTGAGACCTATAATGAAATAATATATTGTGTCTGGCTCTAGATTTTCAATTATGAAGGTGTGTTGCTTCATCACAGCAGGAATTGCGATTGTGTTGTTTAGGTTAGTTCTTTCTTTACCATAGTGTATTGATGTGTTGTAATATTCTGTAGTGTTAAATCTGATTATGGCTGAGTCGAGTGTTGTCTCTTTCTTGATAGTTAAGGCGGATGATGCTGGTATGATTATTAGAGTAATGATTATTAGAGTAAATAGGATAATCAAACCTAAGATTTTATCTGATTTATTTGATCTCTGGTGCATTTTGTGGTGACCTCGTAACAATGATGTTGTTCCAGTTCTGCGCAAATGTATCAATGTCAGGACTCTCTGTTGCAAGGATGTTAAACTTGATTTTTCTGGCGCCTGAAAGTTGATCGCGTGTGATTCTGTAGTTGTCTAGCTGAAGCCCACCAATTGGTAGATCTCCTTTGATGAGAACCGCTTTTATGTTGTAGCTGTAGTCTCCGAAGATCAGCTCAAAGGTGTTATAGTCGCGAGCCGCTTCGACACTCGGGTAGAATATTGTTTTTTTGAAATTGTTCTCTTTGTTCTCAACCTCTATAAAGACGGTTTCGTTTTCCAGAAGCTGGCGCATTGAATCATCAGTAGTATCTATAATGTTAATCTCAACTTCCAACTGCTTTAGCTCCTTTAGATTAAATGAAACTACCTCTTCGTCTATGTTGTTGTCTGATGTAATCTCTGTTAGTTGATCTGGTAGATATCCTTGTTTGCTTGCAGTCAAGATACCGTTTCTACAGTTAGGTAATCTTGTGCTTAAGAAAGGTTCTGGGCTTAGCTTGATTTGGCTTCCCTCAAAGTATTGATAGTCTGTTTGCCCAATGTTACATTCAAAGCGTGCACACCTGTAAGTGATGTTGACTCCAGCCAGACTCTCTCCTGTTTCAAAATCTTGTGCAAAGATAAGAAATTTAGAGTCTTTGCTGTTACAATAGTCATTTTTAGTTAACCCTTGGTCAATGCTATCATCAAGCACAATCTTATAAGGATTTGTTATCTTGTAAGGTTGGTTCTTCTTTATTTGTACAGGGATCAGGAAATAAAAAATTGCCTGATCGCCTACAGTGTCAGTCACGTCTGTTATCTTAAATAATAACGGGTAACTAACATCATAGAAATGGTGGTATATCTTTATACACTGACCGATCAATGGGATATTTCGCTCGTAAGGCTCTACAAGAAAGCCAGTTTTCGGTGCAACATCAAAAGACATAGGAAACAACTCAACTTCCCGACCATTTCTTTCGATAGTTGCATCAGAGAATTGGTGCTCAACTTTTAATTTACTGTGTTTTTTTGTTAATGGAATTACATAATTTATCTTGGATGCGTCAGGGTCGTCGGTTGGAAAGATTCTTGGTGATCTATAATAATCCAAATAATCTTGAAGCTCCGGCGATGTTATTTGTGATGGTGCTGTGTTCTTAAACTCGAGAAATCGCAGATTATATTTTATTATTTTCTTCAGGTCCTCCTTAAGATCTGAGACAAGCCACTGACGTTGACCACAGTAAAACTCTGCACCTTGATAAGGGAATTTCCCCAGCCTATCAGTATTCGCTGTTGCAATCATGTCCATTGTAAGCTTTTCTAAAAATAAATTTTGATTTTCATAATCGTTAATTTCGTTTGCTAGATCAATCATGTCTCCCAAACGAACCTTGATAACAGCTTGGTATTCAGGCAGACTTTTAGTCTTTGTTCTGCCAAGATCTGAGATTCTTATTGGATAGTTGACAACCACAACAACTCTGTCTGTTTGTATGGATACTTCAACTTGCAAAGGAACATTTTCTTCTATTATGAATTCTTGCTTAAAGAAAGACAGATTTGCTGTGCATTTTCTAAGATTTGTTTTGATGTATTTGCTAAGCTGCTTTTCAACATCTTTTCTGTCTAGTGAGCGATCCTCACCTTCGTAATACCAGTATGGAATTTTGTATGCGCCGTATTCATAGTATGCGAGAGGATTTCTGTCGATATGCGGCGGAAGCTCGATATATCCGCCCTGTAGCGATGCAAGCTTTATTGCTTCTCTTGTTAAATCATTGATACAACCATCAACTGTGTTCTTGATGGGCATGAATTCTATTGGAATAGGTGGTCTTGGCTCAACCTGTCTCAGCTCTGTTAGAATGTATGATGTTAGAGCAACTAATATTAGAACGATTAGGCCGATGATTATATAAGTGGTTATCTGACCTTTTTCACCTTTTTTTTCTAATGGCATTTTTTATTTATTTTCCTTTTAGTCAAACTTTTATTCCAACTTTTCTTTAGCAAGTATTCTATGTAGGTAGAGATCTTTATCATGTTTTTATCACAGTATTCTCTAATCTCTTTGTAGAGATTTTTGTCTAGAGAAATGCTGATCTTGATTTTTGTCTGATTACCTTTAAGCATTTTTTTTTCTTAATTTTCTTACTTATCTTACCTGTATTACTTGTATGTTTTAACCTACTTTTAGGATTTGTCCTGAAAGTATTACTTAAATCTATGTTATGTTACTTAATGTTATATAAATCTTTTGGATTCTAATATTCTAATAATATGAAATCTATACAAAACTTACAAAACCTTAAATAATCCAAATCTTACTACCCAACATACAAGAGAATGAGCCTTGGCTATAAAAATGCTTGGATTTATTATGTAGTGGTGACTAGTAAGTTATTTATTCTGTTATGTTTTCTTACCTTTCTGAGAGGTAATTGCTATGAACAATGATGATCAAAAAGATATTGACGAATTAATTAGAGAGTTGTTTCAAAAACAAGAGGAATCTGCAGAAAAGAAACTTTTGCTTCGTCCTTTTGACAGGGAGACTCTTTCCAAGATACCAAAGCGCGCTAGTTTTGATGTCTTTAAGAAGCCTTTTTTTAAAGGGGTTAACCCAAGATTCAATCTTAGAATCAGACATATAGAAAATCTCGTTGAGTTGGAGTATCATTTAGAGTCTAATAAAAATCTTTATGGCGATTTTTTTAGTGTTTCTCCTATAAATTTTATTCCTGAGACCTCATATGAAGACAAATATGTTTCCTCTGTTATTCTTAGATGTGAAGAGTATAGAAAGTATAATCAGCCAGAACCGATTGGACCAATAGAATCTGTGTGTGAAAAAGGTGTGTTTTTTTCTAATTATAAAGAGATCATTATAGCAGAGTCTTTTAAAAGATCATTGTGTTTTGTAGATGCAAAAGATCACATTGCAGTGGCTCTGGTTGTTGGAGATGGTATATTAGTGCCTTCTTATGTTAAAGAACTTCACACATTTACATGTGATATCGAGTATGAAGATCATGTATTATATATGCGTTTTGTTGGACCAAAATACAAACTTAAGGATTCGCAATTGAGTGTGTATAATGATTCTTATCTGTTATATAAGCCAACCTCGACATATTCAAGATACTTTAAACAAATCTTTACCTTAGATGCTCTAGAGAGTAGGTTGCCCAGAGCAGCTACTATTGATGAGAGGATTAGCAGAATAAAAAATCAACTTGTTAGTTGCGGTTTAAAGCAAGATGTAATCTTTGCGTCATTAAAAATACCATTTGGTACATTTGGTATGGGGCGTTCACTAAAAGAAAGGTATTTAGGTGTGTTAAGAGATTTATACCTAAAAAAATTAGGCTAAATTAAGTTAATCTTGGATTAATCAACCATTAATCAATCGAGTTTCGATAGCCATCTTTCATCGCTCACAGCAGTCATCCTTGAAAATAAATGGATTTTATAATTTTTAAAGAATGTAAATACTAAAGAATATAAATACTAGTGTTTAATAATATATTTATATGAGGTGTTTTTTTAATATATGAGATAGTTAATTTTTATATATTAGATTGTTAATAATCTTTTGATTATTAAATCAAAAACATAATTCAAATTTGAATTGTGTTGGGTATGAATTTTGTTGAGATTGCAAAAATTTTGCAAAAATTTCAACTATTTAAAAAATAAAAATTCAATTTAAAATCAAATTAAAATCCAAATTTTAGGTATTTATCTCAAATCAAGATGTTAAGGTTGTCCGTCCCTAAGGTTGTTAAGACTTATAGTTATATAGTTAAATTATATAGTTAAATTCGGGGGAGGGTAAAATGAAGAGAGCTCCATATTTTTTATCAATGCTTTTTGACAATTTTTCTCTAGTTGAAAGGCGCGAAACCTATGATAATTTTAGAGATTTTAGTGTTAAGCCAGTCTTTAACTTGAGGGTAAAGCGGATAGACCTGCGTGAATTACTTTATCTGGATAGTAAAGAACTGGCTAAGAAACAAGCTGATACAGGGGTTTCTGATTTTGAGAAGGCATCATCAATCATTCAATGTGTCTCAAACTCCCTTGTATTAGCCGATAGCAATGGGTATGTTGCTGATTCTGCAGTTGTTACTGGAGGTACGCTGCTGCCGTGTTTAGTTACTGATTTACATTCGATTCCCTGCGAAATTCATTATAGGGATGAGAGGTTGTTTTTAAAGTTGCTTGATAGGAAGAGAAAAAAGAACGAATCTGTATTGGGTTATCATAATAAAAAACTGACATACGCCTATGCTAAAGAACATTTTCCATTGTTAAGTGTACCTTTATTTACGCTGGAAGGTTTAGAAGCAAGGTTGAAAGATGCATCAGTGAGTGATAAAATAGAAGCAATAGAAAAGCAACTTAAAGAAAGTGGGCGGGAAAAGAAACTCAAAGGTTTGATAGATATAGAAGATCCTGATGAACGCTTAGAAGCTTTAAGGACGATTTATAGAAGAGAGTTTAGCTAAGTTTGTGGTAGGATGTTTGATGTTTGTTTATCCTAAATTTACCCTAAACTTTATTCTTTTTATGTTTTTTGGTATAATTCATAATTATAATTCATAATTCCACTATAGTTCTACACATTTTGAGCATGCATTTGATATGCTTAGAGAAATTTTAAGAAATTATCAGTGGTATTTTTTTAGGCTCGTCTGTCCCTTCTGTTTGCCTTCTGGCACTTGAATCTTTTCAGTTAGTATCTCTTGTCCTGTCTGTTTTTTGATGTTCAATGCTATGGCTTTACCAATTAACTGAGCTAACAATGTTACATCTGCTCTCTTTACATCACCCAGATTGCGAATCTTGTTGTTGAATAGTTTTCTTGCACGTACCCTGCCTATGTCTTTCAACTTTAGAAGTGGAAGAAGTTCTTCGTGAACACCATATTTGAGACGGAATCTTAACTTTTTAATCTCTCTTAGTAACGATTGAAACTGCAAAATTCTAGTTAACTCTTCTGTAGAATAAAGCAACCAGTCGGCAATCTCGAGCTTGACGCGGATCTCGCCCGGACGAATATCGTATTTCTCAAGAAGATATTCTTCATTGCACTCTTCGATCCAGTCTAGCATAAACAAAGCTGTTTTAACAGAATTGATGTAGTCTCCATATTCTGACCCGTAGATGTCGGGTTCATTCTCTAGTAGATGATCTTGCCATTCAATGATTGAGCTCTGTATATCCTCATATTCTCTAGTTTTAACACGTAAAAGCGGACGCATCTCTAATGTGTGACTTATAATCTGAAGAAATGATATCGGTTTGATGCTATAGGGTTTAGACGCAGCACATTTTATAGCTTCTATGATGTGGTGTGCTGTTAGAGGATCAAGGTATAGTTCAGCGATTCTCTTGCCGAGAGTGGTTGCTCTATAAGATTCAAAAGATTCTATGTTAATAGAATTGGTTGCTGCATTGTTACCTTCTTTATTGTTATCAAAATTGTCAGAATTATTGTTATCAGAATTATTATTGTCGGAGTTATTATTGTCAGAATTATTATTGTTAGAATTATTATTGTCGGAATTATTATTATCAGAAGTTACAAGACTATCTGCACTAGTAAAATCTTCGGATCCTTTTTTGATGAATTCAAAATCCTCAAGCATGTGGATCACCTTTTCAAGGATTAGTTTTATGTGTTCCATGTCTTTAAACTGGTGCGCCCAAAATGTTCTCGAAAAGAAATTCAGCATTTCTTTCTTTGTGCTTACAACACCTGTAGCTATTAATGATAGCACATATGTCCTAAGAACAGGTTCAACAGCAAGCTTTGAATATATATCTTCAGGATAACCATTGATGTAACGTTTTATAATCTCTTTTCTTTCATGTTCAGTTGATGCGATTGCAACAGCTTCGCCAATCTTTTCGTATTTAGGGCGACCAGCCCTGCCGGACATTTGCATATATTCTAGAACTGGGACATATTTTAATCCCTGATGCGTATAACGTTTCAGGTCCTTGGTGATTGCTCTATATGCGGGGAGATCAACACCCATTGCAAGACTGGGGGTACACGCAATGATCTTTAGTTCACCAGATCTGAATGCTTCTTCTATAATATCGCGTTGTTTTGCGGTGAGACCAGCATGATGGAATGCTGTACCTTTTTTGACACATTTTGCGAGACGCAAGCATTGCTTTGTTGGTTTACTTATTGCTTTTAATATCCCATCTGCAAGTTTTGTTAATTTTGTGTTGGTTGTTTTGATATGTTTGGCAATGTCCTCTGCTGTTTTCTCTGCTGATCTTTTAGTGTTCACAAAGATTAAAGCTTGCTTTTGCTTATTAATCGTATCAATAGCTATATTAATTACAGGATAATCTGTTGGCTGAGCAATTTTCATTTGAGAATCAAATTTCAATCTTTTCTTTTGTAGGTTGTTCTAACGCTGCTCTGGCTTTGGTTATTGTTATATCTCCGAAATGCTTTAGTTGTTCTATGTTAATTTTTCTACTGTTAGCCAGATGCAACAACGATATGAATGTGTATATAACATCTGCTTTCTTTTTTGAAGGCAGGATTTGAGAGAATTTAACCTGCTCAGTCTCCTTAAACATACTTTCTATTTTACTATAGACCTTTTCGATTAACTTGCTTATATCTATCTTTTTCTTCGGTACTTCAACCTTACGGAATGTATCTGGTTTGAATGGCCTTCTATGTTTTACTTCGAGAGCTTTATCTAATGCCTTAACCAAGTCAAAGATTGATACTTTTCTTCTTCTAGGCTGTGGTGTTCTTGGAACAAGTTTAACACCAGTATCCTGGCTTGGATATTTCATCGCTCTATACTCTTGTTGCAGTTCTTCATAAAACTCGTCTGTTTCTGGTGATGTAAGTAATTGATCAAGCGCGTTTATGTCGTCCTTCAATAGTTTTCTTGACTTTATTCTAAGAAGAATTGCAGATGCAAAGATGAGTTTGGCTGGCAGGTTTAGATTTAGCTCTTTCATTGCTTTAATCGTCTCCAAAAAACGAGCAGATAGCTTTGATACGTCTATATCCCAAGGATCCATCTCTTCGCTCTTTATTGCATTATATAGAATGGACTTCCATGTGATCTCTTCTTCACTCATCAATAAATTGTATATGCGATCTTGAATTTCTTTTTTTGACATAAGTTCATTGTTTTTCTTTAATATATAAATATTTGTAGTTTTATGGTGTTGAAATGTGAAATTCTTATATGAAATTTAATTGTTGTATGGAAAAATTTATAAATAATCTATATTTTAAGGTTGTGAGAAAAGAGAGGTTAGAGTATGCAGAGATATGTGCGATTTGGGATGTTGATTTTGTTAATATTAATTTTATCTTCATTATCGTATGCTGCATCAACTGCTAACACAACCACGAATATTTACATTCTTAATTCTGCTCCAAACATAACTTCTATTAGTGATTCTCCAGACCCTGTTGAGATAACTACACAGACAATGACTTTTACAGCAAATATTACTGATAACAATGGTGTTCCTCAAGATATAGCTTCAGTTGTTGTTGAGCTTAACAATGGGACAGGATCAACAACAGACGATATTAATTTAACAATGACATATAATGAAGGCTCAGGTTTATATAAAAATACAACTTATTTTGTGCCTCATTCAGGAACATTGGGGGCTTGGAGTTACATTATTTACGCAACCGATAATACAGGAGCTGTTGATAGCCTGTCTGGCGCATTCACAGTACAGGATACGCTTAGACCAAATGTAACAAATGTGTTACCATCTAAAAATATAACTCTTATAGATGATTCAAATGTTAGCATCAATGCAACAGTAACAGATAATGGAATTATCAGTTCAGTGATTGTTGAGGTGACTCAACCAAACAACTTTAAAGAAAATGTAACTGCTACTTATCTTGGAAATAATGTATATGGTTATACTTATACGAATACAACACAAGACGGTTATTATAATGCGACTTTCTATGTGTATGATACAGCAAATAATCTGAATAATTCCGGCTACACATACTTTATAGTGGGAGATATTATATCACCTTCAATTGGACAACCAGTTAGTACGCCACAAGCTGTTGACCCTGGTAATTCGCTCAATATAACAGTAAATGTTACTGATAATATTGCTGTGGATACTGTCTTGGTTGAGATACAAAATATTAACTATACAATGAATGATGGTCCTGGTAATTTATACTATTATGATCAACATGATACATCTGTTCCTAATGCAGGAACATATGTTTATACTGTGTATGCAAATGATACTTCCCAAAACTGGGGAACGCCACAGACAGGAAACTTCACGATTAATCCGTTGGTGTCGATCACAATAACCCAAATACCAATTGACTTTGGTAATGTAACAGTGCCTGCAACAAACAGACGCGCAGATAATGGTACGGCAGGTAGTGGGTACTCAGGAGGAACGATCAAAGGGTTCCCAATGATTGCTAACAACACTGGAAATGTACAAGAGAACTTTAGCATTTCAGGAACTGACTTGTATGGTTTAACTAATTCATCTTATACAATCACTGTTAGCAATATTAAGTATGACACTGACAATAACATAACAGGCGCCAGTTCATTATCAGGAACACCAACTAGGTATGCTGGAAATGTTATCCGATTTAACATCCAGAATGTATACTTTTGGATAACAGTGCCTACAGGAATACCGAGCCAGGCATACCAAGGTAATGTAACTGTTTCAGCACAACAATCGTAAAATGATTTTTATGCCAAAAAATACAAAATAGAATTTGCTGATTTTTGGTGTCTCGAAATCCGCATGGCGGATCTTTAGGATTTTTAAACTTGAGGTGGGGCAATGAAAAA
Organism: Candidatus Woesearchaeota archaeon; assembly: GCA_003650545.1. Taxonomy (GTDB): domain Archaea; phylum Nanobdellota; class Nanobdellia; order Woesearchaeales; family B72-G16; genus B72-G16. Next base: position 83,721 of record QMQO01000001.1, read on the forward strand.
AATATTCTTTTTTTTGATTTTTTTTTTAGTTATGATGTCTGCTTTTGTTGTTGCTAGAACAGGTATCGCTGTTGCACCAGGTTGTTATAAAGTTGGTGTCAATGGTAATTGTGTTAGGGATTACCATCTGAGAAATGAGTCTGTGGTTTATTATGAATTCAGGGTTTACAACTATGATAATCATTCAAAAGGTTTTGTGGTCTATACAGAAGGGGTAAACAAGGACTCTATTAATATCGTACCCAAAACTTTTAATTTAGGTCAGTATCAACAAGGAGAACAATGTGGTGAATCTGAAGGCTGTAAACGTATCATTGTTGCTGTTCATGTATCAAAGCTTTATACAGGGAATTACTCTTTTCCTATAATTATTGAAACCTTAACTGGTGGAAGTGTACTCTCTCTAAAACAGCAGGTTATTGCAAGAATACAATTAGGATTGGTTGATACATATGAGGAATTAAATGAACATCTAAATAAGCAATCGGCTGCACAGCAAATTCCTAGTCAGGAAGAGTTTGAAAAAGAATCTACTAATATAACAAGAAAAGAGAAGGTGGTTTATACATATGTGGATATACCTGGCAGACCATATTGGCACTATATACTTTTTTTCACGATTTTGGTTCTGGTTATTGCATTTCTTATGCTATTTTTCCTTCCGATTAAATTAAAAAGATATCTTAAAGTAAAAGGGGAGGGTTATAGCCTTTTGATAATTGCGAAAAATATTTCTTTTTTGAGATTGATACATAATTTTGTGATAGTTTGTACCTTTAAAGATCCTTTCTTGATAAAGAGTGTCAATGTGAATAACAAACCTATTAGCTTAATACGAGCTGATGCAAAAAAAAAGAACACATTCAACAACCTTATAGAGAATGTGATTAAACACTCGACTGCGTTCCACCTGGATAAACATCTAATAATTTTCTGTAAGGGTAGACTAAAGTTTAATAAATCTGTTAATATAGAAGTGAAGTTTAGTCAAGAAGATTTTGAAGAAGATTTTGAAGAAAAGCCTAAAAGAGAATTTATACATTTTAAATATTACATTCTGGAGGGGCTGTCAAAGGCATTACGTGATATAGACCTAAAGATTTTATATGAGCTAGAGCCAACTGAGATCGAAGCCAAGGCTATAAGACATCACGATTATAAAGGCCTATTAAAGCTTATGAGGAAAGAGCTCAAGTATCTTTACCTAGACCATTATTTACTTTGTGCAGAAGCTTTAAAGATTCTTGTGAAAAACAAAAGGTTTAAGAGATTCCATTTTTTATTGAGGATATACGAAAACTTAGTGAGGGAGCATGGGAAAAAATAATCTTTTTATTGGTTTTATTGTTCTCTTGGTTTTGTTAGTACTTCCTATGGCATATTCTGATGTAACTTCTGCAAATGTATTTCTTAATCCACAACCGACAGGCGAACCCTGTGTTTCAGATGAGGGTTGTATAACAGGACTTTGTGTGCCGGGTTATGGTATTTGTGCTTGCCTGAATAATGGGCATTGTCCGAATGGTTATGTTTGTATTAATAACCTTTGTGTTACTTCTCATCTTTCGACTGATTTTAACAAATACTCTATGAATACGAATGTCACAATAACAGGGGATGATTTTAGCAGCAATGGATTGTTAGAATTATCTATTAGAAATTCAAGTGCTTTTGTTTTTGGACCATTAAATAGATCTCTGGATTCAGGAGGATGGTTTACCTACTCGTGGAATATATCAGATAGTCCATATGGAAATTACACTGTTGTTGCTACTGATTTGAATGAGTCTGCATTGAGCAAGAATATAACTTTTCAGGTAGTGCCTCCATATACTCTGAGCGTGAGGGTTGTTGATGCTTCAAATGCGAGTATGCCGAGCATAGTCAATATAAGCATCAAAAGAGCAGGACAAAATGATTCAGAGTATCATTTAGATGATGAAAATATATCGACTGTTTTGAGTTACGCTGTATATTATAACATAAGGATACAGCCAACAGATGAGATAGATGTTGAAGAGGTTTTTATTGATAGCCTTGTAAATATAGGCAATCTATCTGGAGAGCTGGTTGGGATAGACGATACACCAGAGAATGCGTCTACATTTGCCAATTTTGTTGCTTTGGCTGCAATACAGCCTTATTTTAATGTTTCTCGCATAGATCATTATAGTGTAGTCATAAAGCACCCTACAAATAAAACATTTGTTTTATTTAAATGTGTTGACTGGAATTTTACAGAAAGAAGGTGTAATACAGACGCAACGAACTGGACGTTTGTTAAGTTCGTAACAGCTGGTGCTTCTTTAACTACTGTTGATATATACAATCAGGGCGATCCTGGTTTGGGTGTTTTTACATCATGTGGGCGGGATATAGATGGTAATGGCAACAGATGCGATTCAAATGAAGATTCCTTAAGTTGTCCCGAGGATTGTCCACCAGGCTCTCCGCCTCCATCAGGTGGTGGCGGTGGTGTCTATTATCGTAGTTATTCTCCAGCAGTGTACAAGGCTATCAATGCCACCCCCCCAGAAGAAATTAAAAAGCTATTAGCTGATGGAATGAAGCTACTTGTTCCATACATGATAAAGCAATATTATATAATAAATGATAGCGCTTCTATATTGTTGAAGGATCAGTTTGATGAAATTATTGTAGGAGCACATGTTAAAATAATCAAACCTGATGGCGAGGTCTATAACCTAAAGACCGGCATGGATGGAACTGTTATGATTGTATTTGATATCCCTGGGTTATGGAAGGTACAATTCTCAAAGGAAGATTACATTGCGACTCAAATCGAAATTAATGTTGGACTTAAAAGCGAAGTGATTATGCCGTTCTTTATTGAAAAAGTTAGGATAAGTTATCCATTTTTTACAATCTTTGTGGTCTTGTTTGGGGTATTGGCATCGTTGTTCGTTGTACATAGTAGTGCACATGTTGTTAAATATAGAAGAACAGTGATGCATGATATTTTATTGTTAAAAGAAAAAGAAAAACAGTTAATGATGGAGCATAGCCTAAAAAATAAACAGTATGTGCAACAAAAGAAAAAAGAGCGTTTGGCCACATTAAGGGAAAAAGAGAAAAAAGAAAAAGCCAAGGTTAAAGTGTCGGCTGTCGAAGAAAAGCATGTAATAGATACTGATAAAAAGCATGTTAAAGAAGCCCCAAAGAAAACTTTTATCGAGAAAATTAGGGAGCGTTATGTTGTTAGAAGCAGGAATATGGCAGATGCTAAGGCTAAAATGGCAAAGGATAGGATGCTTGCGAAGAAAATAGAAGAAGGCCAAGCTGAGATCAAAAAAGCTGAAGTAGTAAAAGAGGACGCAAAGCATGAGCATCTAAGGAACAAGTTGATTTCTAGATTGAAAAGCTTTTTGGGAAAGAAAAGAAAAAAGGTATAGAGCATCCTAAGAACTAACATTAAGTTAACTTCTAAAAAAATATATTGGTTTGGTGTTTCTTGAAGAATAAAAAGCTAAAACTAAAGCAAGTGAGAAAAATTATAAAGAATGAGCCCGAGGGGATTTGAACCCCCGACTTCGAGAGATTAAATCTGTGTTTTGATCTTCACTCGATCTCTAGCCTGGCTTACCTTTTTTTTTCAGGATATCAGTTTTGCTGTCTCTTGTGAGACTCGAGCACTCCACCAGACTAAGCTACGGGCTCGATGAAAAGGGCCTTATGGCCCAACGCCTCCGGGCAGATTTTCTCGCTGCGAAAGCAAGCTCACAACATCTCGAACTGCCGACCTTTGCCGGGTAAAGCGTTTAGTTTTACCTTGCGGTGACTGCTAGTAGGTTTAACAGCTTCGTGGTCTCAGAGAGACTCGCACGCTCTACCTATTGCTCCATGCTTAACATGTCTAAGCTACGGAGGCATGTATTTTGGATAAATTAGTCGTTTTTAAAGTTTACTGTTTTCTGTTTTGAGTGCTCATTGTGAAAATTGGTTACAAAAATGATCTTCTATGTTATCTGTTATCTTTCTGAGATTTTATAGTAGAAATTACAGAAAAAAAATTTAGGTGATTGTACTAAAATAGTCTTTTCTGTCCAGATTCATCATCATGTTTTAAATCATACCAAGATATAGCCATTTGAAATGGTGAATGTCCCATTGGTTTTTCTATATAAAAGTGACCACAGCTTTTATTGCTTCTAAAATTACCATGATGCATGTCTCTATTGTAGCCAGCATCTTCGGTTTGATAAATTATATCTGATTTTACTGCATCTCTTGTAGAATCTTTATATGTTTTTACAAATCTAACAAAACGTGGTGTGATCATGCCTTCGAATCTTGCAATTCCTAGAATATCTTCTATTCTTCCACTGACATGCTCTTTGTTCGTTTGTCAATAAAAAGTTCAAAATAACCACTTGATGGTTTAGTTACGTCCCATGTACCTACTAAATCCGGTTCTTCGTCAGAAAATCTTCCTCTCTCCAAAAAATTAATTGCTTTTCTCAAGCTGATAAAATCATAAGCAACATTTAGATCTGGAATGGCTTCATCTATGAATCTTAAAATAAACTTAGAATCTACAACAATATCAGTTGAATATTGTCCAAATTCAATTCCATATTCCTCCTTAATTTCTTTTTGGTTTAACATCCACGCATCAGTATGCCCAATTCCAGCAATAACAGTTTGCACTTCTGCAGCAACAATGTTTCTTAAAATAGCATCGTCTCTTTCTATTAGGTGTATTCTGTCAGAATTAATCTGAGCCCTGTATAACTTTTCATTTAGCTCTACTAATTTTTTATAATGGTCCCTTTGTGACAGATCATAGTCTAATTCAGAATATTTTTCTATTATCTTCCTAACTTCAATTATTGTCTGAACATATTTTAACCAAGTAGTTTTATCCTCAAGCCATATAATCCTATGACCAGATGCTGTACAGATCTGGGCTATTCTGTCCCAGTACCTTGTTGAAGATAGGTAAGCCACCCTAAAACTATTATCGTGACAGATGGCCATAAGATTAGCTTTTACTTCTATCCAGTCTTCTGGACTTAAATTTTCAATTCCAACTCTAGTCCCTGCAGGAATTTGTTTCAATTTTTCTTCTAATTCTGAAGAAGGTTCTAGATCTATTTCTATTTTGCCTGACAACAAGTTTACTATATATCCCCCATGCACAACGCCGAACAGTCTTATCATCTTACTTTATCTTTTACTTTACCCTTTTATTTTACCTAGGAATATTAAGATCTTTTCGCTATTAATTCTTGTAACAATATTAACCTTAAAAATCTTTTGGAATAGTAATATGAAATAATGGGATGGAATAGTGGAAAGATAGCTGATTAGATTCTTTTGAACAGACAATTTTTTATTTAAGACTTATCTAGTTGCTGTTTTCCATAAATATTCAAAATAGTTCTTATAAGATTCATAGACCTTTTTGTGTTCTATTAAAATGCCTATTGGATTTTCCACCCATATGATCATCGCAACTTTTCCATCAAAAACATACCGTAGAAACAGAAGAATTGAATTCTGACAGGACATATTTTATTGTTGTTAGGGGTATTATTGTTGGTTTTATTTTAATGTTAGCTACAATTCGCATTTTAATTTTTCTCTTTACTCTTTCTTTGTTCCATTTTGGGTAATCATATGGCAAATATTCTTTTATTTTGTATTCAGCTCAAGCCACAAACCAAAACCTTTATATTCGCTCTACTTCTTCATTGTTATAAAATGAACATTGGCTTACTGATAATAATGAGCGTGTACTTCTTTTTACCAGGTGCTTTTGCTAACATGGCTCCTGTTTTCTCTAAAAACATTTTGAAATGGATGGCTAAACCGGTTGATTTTGGTTTTAAAGTTCGTGGCAAGCCGTTATTTGGAAAGAATAAAACTTTCCGTGGATTTTTTGTTGGTTTTGTTTATGCTCTAATTGTTGTATGGGTACAAAAATGGTTGTTTTTGGATTATCCAATTATGAGAGAAATAGCTGTTATTGATTATTCAGCTATCAATATATTCATGTTGGCATTTTTGATGAGTTTTGGAGTTCTTATTGGCGATGCTGCCGAATCTTTTTTTAAGAGACAGCGTGGTGTAGAACCTGGAAGATCATGGTTTCCATTTGATCAACTTGACTTTGTATTTGGATTTTTGATTTTTACACTTTGGACAGTTCCGTGGTTAGTTAATAAATGGTATGTTGCATTAATACTGGTTATAACAATCCCGATTTTTCATGTGATCTTTAATATTTTTGGGAAATTATTAAAATTAAAAAAAACTTGGATATGAAGATAGGGTGACCACCTAAAATGGTAGAACAAACACAAACTGAATCTGTCCTGCAGCAACAAGTTTATCCCAAAACAAAGCTGATTTCAGCTCCATGTGAAAAAACAAATGAAGACATATTAAAGATTCTTGCAGCTGTTGGGTACCCTATATGGATTTTTGCTGCTATAACAATTGCACTTTCTAAGAAAGGAGATAAGTGGCGCTACCACGGATGGCAGGCATTGTTTCTATTTGTTTGTTATATCATACTGTTCCTCGCATTAGAAACAGTGAAGATGATTTTTGGATTTATATTAGGGGTAGGGTTTATCTTTGGAATGTTACAATGGCTATTAACAATTGCGTATTTAACAACAGCAATAGTTTATGGTGTTAAGGCGTATTCTGGCAAAATGTTTCAGATACCATTTGTGTATAAGTTTATGATGATTTCTATTAAGGAATATTGATACTTCTTATTTTTTTAATTTTTTATCTTCTATTTTTTTTTACCTTTTTGATTTTATCTGTCTGAATATTTTTGATTTTATCTTCCTGAAAGTATGAACTTGTTTTTCTGAAATTATAAATACTTATTTCAGTAAACTATTTATTAATCACTAAATTATGTTTATCTTGGATGCAAAAAAGAGGTTTTTTCCGCGGCATTGGTAAGAATGTTTTGATCTTAGGTTTTGTTAGTATGCTAACTGACTTAAGTAGTCAGATGGTGTTTCCTTTAATACCACTTTTCTTGTTATCTGTTCTAAAATCGCCAGCATGGGTTATAGGTTTGATAGAAGGTTCGGCTATTACAACTGCTAGTATTTTTGATGCGTTGTCCGGTCATTGGTCTGACATTGCACAAAAAAGGAAAAGATTTGTGTTTTTAGGGTATGGATTGTCGACTATAACAAAGCCGCTGTTTGCTTTGGCAACAGTATGGCCTTTTGTTTTGATTACTAGAATTGTTGAACGTGTTGGTAAGGGTATTAGAGACGCACCGCGTGATGCGCTCATTGCAGAATCGACTACTGTTAAGGCAAGGGGAAAGGCGTATGGCTTCCAACGTTCGTTAGATGGTATTGGTTCGATATTAGGAGCATGTGCAGCTTATCTGCTGCTCGACATTCTAGGGTATAGAAAACTCTTCTTGTTAACTTTTATTCCTGGATTTTTTACTGTTCTTCTTATTCTTTTTGTGAAAGAAAAAAAGAGGATTAAATATTATAAGAAAGAAAAACTGAAAATTGGTTTGAAAAATTTTCCATTAAACCTTAAACTATTCATCATAATGTCAGCTGTATTCTATCTTGGTAATTTTGGTTATACTTTTTTGTTGTTAAAGGCTAAAGATATTGGAGTTCAAGATAGCTCTGCAGTTTTAATGTACATATTGTTCTATGTTGTTTATTCTTTGTTCACTATTCCAGCAGGATTATTGTCTGATAAACTTGGAAGAAAGCCTATACTCCTAGTTGGGTATGCTTTGTTTACAATAACATCTATAGGTTTGGTTTTTTCGACTTCGTTGTTGTCTGTTGTTGTATTTTTTGCAATTTTCGGAGTATTTTTTGCTGCTGTTGATAGTGTTCAAAGAGCTTTTGCAGTGGATCTGGCGCCTAAACGTCTAAAGGCCACGGCTTTGGGAACATTACATGCTGCAATCGGTCTTGTTGCCCTACCTGGTGGTTTTATTGCGGGTATGTTGTGGGACAAAATTAGCCCTGCTGCAACATTTATTTATGGAGCGGTGTTGGCTGCTATTGCTATTGTAATGTTTTTCTTGTGCATTAAGCCAAAGAAGCGCTAAAGCAAAATAAGAATGATTCCAATCACTAAAAACCAAACATATTCGATAAATAATTTACCTAACATTTTTTTAAGATTGAGTTTTTCATTATTTGCAAAGAATATTACCCCTATTGTCAAGCCAAGTAAGTAAATTAATGTTGCTACAAGCTCAAAGCTCTGAAGTGTGAGTGTAGATGCATAATAGAATATAAAAGCGGTCAGTGGAAAAAGTATCCTGTTGCTTAGGTTAAAGAACAATAACAACATAAATATGGGGGCTGCAATAAAAGCTGCATATGGGTTAACGAAGTAAGCAAATGTTCCTAGAATACCTGAGAAAAGCGAATTCTTGATGACTCTTATGTACTTTAAAGCGGGCTTTACTTCTAGCTTTGAGAGATATGCAAGTATTAAGCCAATATAAATAGAAAGAAAAGAAATAACCAATGTTGTTAGAAGATTTATCTGTTTGACCATTTTAGTAGTGGTTTGCCTCTTTTTTGGCCAAGCCAGAGAAATCTTTCGTCAATGCTTTCTTTTTTTCTTAGCAAATACGTTGTCAACACCGTAATCAACATTATTCCTATTAAGGTGATTATTTCGATCATACTACTGTCACCCCCAAATTGTTTATTTATTGTTTATTTATTTCTTACTTAGTAAGATTTCAATAGAGCTGACTCTTACTTGTTTACCTTCTTTATTTTCGAATTCATCTGAGTCTATTTTGATATCCTTTACTTCTACTTGGTCTTTTAGGAAGCGTTTTATCGCTACTTCGGCTACGTCTACTGCTCTTGAAATAAATTTGCCGCGTGCTTTTACTATTATTTCGTCTGCATTTTTAGTCGTGAACTGCATCACTATTGCAGTAACGTAGTTCATAAAGGGTTTGCCCCCAACAAAGATAGAGTTGTCTCCTGCCATTGCTAAACCTCCTTAAAGTTCTTCTTTTGTTTTTGTAAGTCTTGTAACATACCCTGCAATGATGTTTCTTAGTTTTTTACTTGGAATGTTTGCGAATTTTTCAACTAGTTTTTTATTCTCTTCAAAATTGTTCTTAAATTCATCTCCGTACTCTCTAATCAATTCGTGTGTTTTTCTCTTTATCAATTGTGTTCTGATACGTCCCATTACTGGCATGATTTTGATTTTTGTTTATAAAAGTTTTGTAGAAAGATACATATTTTTAAATGATTGCTATATGGAAATAAAAAAATAGACTAGATATTTTCTTTTTTATTTTTTAGATTTGTCTATTATTTTTTTTAGCTTTTTTGAAACTTAGTTTTCTAAAAGCGTACTTTTATAGATAAAATTCATTTTTTTTGGTAGATAAATTTTTATGGATAAGAGCGATAAGAGCTAATCAACAAATAAAAATTGATGGAAAATAAAAAATGCAAACCCTTAAATATTCCTTATTTTTTTCAAAATATAAACCTATGACGTATGAAGGCGAAAGTCTGAAGAGGTAATTCATTGAATTACTTCTGGTAAAGTTAATAAAGACTAAGAGATAAAAACTAAGAGAGGGGTAATTATGGCTGATGAAGATAAAATCTATGAAATTATCGAGGTCGCAAGAAGTACTGGTAAGATCAAAAAAGGAACAAATGAAGTGACAAAAACACTTGAAAAGGGTGCTGCTAAACTGGTTGTTGTTGCAAAAGATATCACACCACCCGAAGTGGTGATGCATCTTCCTTTACTTGCTAAAGAGAAGAATGTACCGCTAGTGGAAGTGCCAAGTAAAGAAGAGCTTGGTGCAGCAGCAGGCTTAAGTGTGGGTACTGCAAGTGTTGCAGTCATTCAAGAAGGGGAAGCAAAAAACCTTATCGAAGCATTGAAGAGCGAAGGTTAAAAATGGGGTCTACAAAGATAAGGGATTATACAAAGTTTAAGAAAGGTCAAGAAGCACAGACAAAAGGGCAGATTAACTTCAGTACAGCAGTTCCAGCAAGAGTCGAAGAGATAATAGGTCGGACCGGTGCAAGAGGCGAAGCTATTCAAGTTAGGTGTAAGGTCTTGGAAGGACGGGATCAGAACAAAGTGCTTAGACGAAATGTTAAAGGACTTGTTAGGATCGGAGACATCCTGATGCTACGTGAGACTGAGATAGAAGCACGACCTTTGAGTAGGAAGGGTAGGGGTGTGATAAGAAATGTCTAGATGTGACTTCTGTAAAAAGGTTATAGAGCGTGGTACAGGAAAGATATATGTCAAATCAGATGGCAAAATTCTTTATTTTTGTTCAAGTAAATGTGAAAAGAATACATTTAAGCTAAATAGAAAATCACGTGAAACAAAGTGGACTCGCGAGTACCATAAACTAAAGAAGACAGGTAGATGATGAAAAATGAAAAAACTAGAAGAACATGTTGAAAGAACTTTAATTCTTGCAAAGCACGATGCTATCCAACGTGGTTTAGTTGGAGAGATAATCAAAAGGTTCGAGAATCGTGGAATGAAGATTGTTGCATGCAAAATGGTAGAGCCAACGGAAGAAATGTTGGCTTTGCATTATCCAGATGATGAAGAATGGAAGAAGAGAGTTGGAGCTAGAAACAGAGAGATCATGGCTGAAAAAGGTATTGAGATGAAAGAGAGTGATGTTGAATTCGGTGCCATGATAAGAGCATATAACATGGCAAGTTTACGTGGTACCCCGTTACTAGCATTTGTGTTTGAGGGTTTGCATGCAGTTGAGATCGGAAGAAAAATAGTAGGTCATACAGAACCTCGCAAGGCTGATCCTGGAACAATCAGAGGAGATTTTTCAACAGAGAGTTTTCAGTTAGCAGATGTTGAGAAACGAGTTGTTCGTAACTTAGTGCATGCATCTGGCTCGAAAAAGGAAGCTGAAAACGAGATTAAGATTTGGTTTAAGGACGAAGAGATCTATGACTATGAAAAACACGACTGGGTTGTGATGCATAGCTTTGACTAATAGTTTTGACTAAGGTGGTAGATTGAATGTTGTACTATTAGGATCGCAGGGTGTTGGGAAAGGTACGTATGCACAACGTTTAAAGGATATCTATAAGATTCCACATGTTGCAATAGGCGATCTATTCCGAGAAGAGATGAGAAGTGGCAGCAAGCTTGGCAACAAAATTGCTGAATTTGTAAATACCGGTAAGTTAGTCCCTGATGATATTGCGCTAGAAGTTTTGAAGAAAAGACTCACAAAAAAAGATACAAAAAACGGTTTTTTGTTGGATGGTTTTCCTCGCACATTAGACCAGGCAAAGGCTTTGGAAAAGATAACTAAGATTGATAAAGTTATTTATTATCATGCAAGCGAAGATGTTATTGTTGATCGTCTAAGCGGAAGAAGAACTTGTAGGAAATGTGCGCATATTTACCACATTAAATTTTTACCACCTAAAAAAGAGGGTGTTTGTGATATCTGTGGAGGAGAACTCTACCAAAGAGAAGATGATTATCCTGAAGCTATCAGGAAAAGACTTTCTATTTATTACAAGAAAACCGCTCCCCTTATTGATTATTATAAGAAGAAGGGTTTGCTTGTCGAAATCGACGCTAACCTAAATATTTCAGATCCAAGATCGCATATTATTAAAGACACGCAAGATATTTTAGACAGATTAAAACAAGAAAAACAAATGAAAAATTAGATCTTTGATAGATGAAGATGGAAAAAATATGCTAAAAAAATATGCTAAAAAATGTGCTAAAAAAATGCACAAAATGTCTAAAAAAAAATATGCAGAAAAAATATACTGCTTCTATGCCCATGTTTGCTAAGGAATATTTTAAATAAACTATGATTTACTATTTTAAATAACATAGAATTTAACATTTACGAACCTATACAACTTTGAAGTTGAACGAAAGATTTAAAAACGGCTCTCAAATACTTTGATATAACTTATCCTTAAGTAAGAATATGTTACCACTGTTACCACATCTTGTGGTTAACAATTTTCGCGGATTTGAATGACGAGAATGACGAGCAAGGATAAATGTTGCAAAACCTGTTTAAATGCAATAAAATAGCTAATCAATAGCGTAAAATTCAAAAAATTTAATTATTACTCAATGAGAAGAAAGATGCTCAAGATTTAGAAATTGATTTGGACTTTATGAGAGGAGGTATGAAAAAACATGGCTGAAAGGATGGTTGAAAAGGTTACTAGGCTCATGAAAGAGCAATCACAAATCAGAAACATCGCTATTGCGGCCCATATCGATTGAGATTAAAGCGAGAGCTTATTCTCCGAGTGCATGGAAAAACCACATTTTCTGATAACCTTCTAGCTGGTGCTGGAATGATGGCTGAAGAACTAGCCGGAAAAGCTTGTGTTCTTGATTTTCGTGAAGACGAACAAGAAAGAGGAATCACAATCGATGCTGCCAATGTTTCGATGGTGCATGAATTTGAAGGCGAAGAATATCTGATAAATCTTATCGATACTCCAGGTCATGTTGACTTTGGCGGCGATGTAACAAGAGCGATGCGCGCTGTTGACGGTGCTATTGTGCTTTGTTGCGCTTCTGAAGGGATAATGCCTCAGACAGAGACTGTTCTGAGGCAGGCTCTAAAAGAAAGAGTTAAGCCTATCTTATTTATCAATAAAACTGATCGCTTGATCAAGGAGCTTCAGCTAACGCCTGAAGCAATGCAAGAACGATTTATTAACATAATAAACAATGTTAATCAACTGATAAGAGGTATTGCAGAAAAGGAGTACGCAGAAAAATGGCTTGTTAATGTGCAGGATGGTAGCGTTTGTTTTGGTTCTGCATTTCATAATTGGGCGTTATCTCTTCCATATATGAAAAAGAAGGGAATTACGTTTAAGGATATAATTTCTGCTTACCAAAGTGGAAATGATGAGGATTGGAAGGCTCTTAAGAAAAAGGCGCCATTACATGAAGTTGTTCTTGATGCAGTTGTAAAGCATTTACCAAATCCTCTTGAAGCTCAAGAATATAGAATCCCTAAGATTTGGCACGGTGAACTTGAAAGTGAAGAAGGTAGGTCGTTAGTCAAATGTGATTCGAAGGGACCATTATTTTTTGTGATTACTAAGGTTGTTATAGATCCGCAGGCTGGCGAGATTTCAGCTGGCAGGCTCTTTTCTGGAACAATGACTAAAGGAACTCAGGTTTTTTTGAATCGTGCAAGGCAACATGCAAGGATACAACAAGTTTATATTTATAACGGAGCAAAGCGCGAGATTGTTGACAATGTTCCAGCAGGAAACATAATAGGTGTTGGTGGATTGAAACTGGGTTTACCTGGTGAAACAGTAACCTTTGAAGATACAGAACCGTTTGAGAAGATCACTCACATCTTTGAGCCGGTTGTAACAAAGGCAATCGAAGCTAAGAAGCCTAGCGACTTACCAAAGTTAATAGAAGTGCTAAGGCAGGTCCAGAAAGAGGATCCTACTATAACAATCAATATTAATGAGGAGACAGGTGAGCATTTAATGAGTGGGATGGGAGAACTCCACTTGGAGGTTATTGAGCATAGAATTGTTAAGGATAAAGGTATCGAAGTACAGACTTCCCCTCCTATAGTTGTTTACAGAGAAGCAATCACAAAACCAGGTGAGGAATATATGGGTAAGTCACCTAACAAACATAATCACCTATTTTTCGAAGTAAGACCATTAATGCCAGAGGTTGCGAAAAAAATAAAGAAGGATGAAATATATGAAGGTAGGATCAAGAAAAAGGATCAGAAGTTGATAGATGCATTTGTTGAGGCTGGCTATGATGCAAAGACAGCTGCGAAGATTAAGAATGTTTGTAAAGGCAATATACTAATAGATGGTACTCGAGGTATAGTACATATTGGCGAGATAATGGAGATGGTAAATGACATGTTTGAAGATGTGATGAATGCAGGTCCAATAGCAAGAGAGCCTTGTATTAATATGGAGGTTACACTAACTGATTGTAAACTACATGAAGATGCTATTCATCGTGGACCTGCACAGATCTACCCTGCTGTTCGTGAGGGTATCCGTGGAAGTATTATGTCTGCAAAACCCATTATATTTGAACCAGTACAAACATTACAGTTTGAGGCACCAGCAGAATATATGGGCGAGTTGAGTAAATTAGTGAGCAATAAACGTGGACAGTTATTGGAGATGAACCAAGAAGGAACGATTGTTGTTGTTAAGGCAAAGTTACCTGTTGGAGAAATGTTTGGATTAAGCTCAGACTTAAGATCTGCAACAGGAGGCAGAGGAAACTTCTATTTGATTGACCAGAGCTATCAAAAACTGCCAGACGAGTTACAACAGAAGATCATTAAACAGATTCGTGATAGGAAAGGTTTGAAAGAAGGGCAGGTTGGGGTATAGATTCTTAATAGATTCTTAAATTAATGTAGCTTAGGTTAAGTCAACCTTGATAGGTTAACTTTGATAGGTTAAACTGCCCTGTTTCACATGTACCAAAGATGACTAGAAGCATCTAATATTAGCATACTTATTAGCACACTTAAGTTGATAGTGCCATTAGCTTGAATCAAAAAATTGTTCTGTTAAATAATTATTTTCTTATATAGAAATAATAGTAACATTTATAAATATGGTCAAAAACCCATATAGAACTTATTTATAATAGTTGGAGGGGTATTACATGGCAAAAGATAAAGAACATATCAACATAGTGTTCATCGGACATGTTGATCATGGTAAATCCACGATTGTTGGAAGATTACTATTTGACAGCGGTAATATCGATGAACAGACACTTAGAAAGTTGAAGGAAAAAGCAGCAGAGCTAGGTAAAGCTGGCTTCGAGTTCGCTTTTGTGATGGATAACCTGAAAGAGGAGCGAGAACGTGGGGTTACTATTGACCTAAGCCATAAGAAGTTTACAACTGATAAATATTACTTTACTATAATCGATGCTCCTGGACATAAAGACTTCATCAAGAACATGATTACCGGCGCAAGCCAGGCTGATGTAGCTGTTCTGGTTGTAGCTGCAAATGATAGTGTGATGGCACAGACAAAAGAACACGCCTATCTTGCAAAGGTACTTGGAGTGCAACAGATGATTGTTGCAATTAATAAGATGGACATTAAAGGAGTAGAGTATAGTGAAGAACGATTCAACAAAGTTAAAGAAGATGTCACAAACTTGCTAAAGTCGATAGGATTTAAGACAGAAGAGATACCATTCTTGCCTGTTGCAGCTCTTGTTGGGGATAATATTGTAAAAAAGAGTGAAAAAATGGAATGGTATAAAGGCGATACTCTTCTGCAGGCTATGGATAACCTAAATCCACCAGAAAAACCTACTGAATTACCATTGAGACTACCAATACAGGATGTATATAATATTACTGGTATTGGTGTTGTCCCTGTTGGTAGGGTTGAGACAGGCGTAATGAAGGTTGGCGATAAAGTAATTGTTGTGCCAGCTCGAGAAGGTAAAGGTATAACTGGTGAAGTGAAGAGTATAGAGATGCATCATGAGCAGATGGATCAAGCTGAGCCTGGTGATAATGTTGGTTTTTCAGTGAGAGGTATTGGAAAGAAAGATGTAGCAAGGGGAGATGTTTTAGGCCACGTAGATAATGTGCCGACTGTAGCAGAAGAATTTACAGCGCAGATTATTGTGCTAAATCATCCTAGTGTGATAACTGCTGGTTATACACCTGTTTTCCACATTCACACAGCACAGGTTGCATGTACTATTACTGCGATTGAAAAGAAGCTAAACCCTGCAACAGGTGAAGTTATGCAGGAGAATCCTGATTTTATCAGGAATGGCGATGCTGCTATAGTAAAAATCAAGCCAACACAACCTTTATGCATTGAAAAGAAAGAAGATATTCCGCAAATGTCAAGCTTTGCTATTAGGGATAGTGGTGCGACAGTCGCAGCAGGTATGTGTATTGACTTGAAAAAGAAAGAAATATAAATTTTTATTTTAAGTTTTTATCAAATCCTAAAAACCAGCTTTTAGTTGGTTCATGGTAAATGATCGTAAAGTTTATCATGAGGTAAACGACCATGCAAAAAGCTAGAATCAAGATTGCAAGTGCAGATATAGATAAAGTGAACCAAGTATGTGACCAGATTAGAGGTATTGTTGAGCAGGTTGGTGTTGATATGCGTGGTCCGATACCTTTGCCGACCAAAAAATTAAAGGTTACAACAAGACGTTCTCCCTGTGGCGATGGAAAGGCTACTTGGGAGCGCTATGAAATGCGTATCCATAAAAGGTTGATTGATGTTTCAGTTGATGAACGAGTTCTTAGGTTGATTATGAGGGTTGCTATCCCTGAAGGATTAAATATAGAGATTGAGATGGTTGGAGGATAATTTTATAAATCAAGTATTATTCTTCTAATGTAAAGCCGCGGTCGCATAACCTGGTACGCTTACTCGCTTATGTTCGTAAAGCGTACATCTTCCACACTATTGATGGGCTTCGCTTGGCGTGTCCTATCCTGAGCAATGGAAGAATGATGGAAGAATGTTATGTGCGATGTGTATGTGAGAAGCGCAGGAGATTGCGCTGGATTGGAGATCCAGTTCCTTTGGGAATTGTGGGTTCAAAAACGTTGAAGCAAAACTGAAGAAACTTCACGATTGAATTTCCCACCCGCGGCGTATTTAAAATGAAAATTATTTAAAATGAAAATAGCTATATTGAGTGGAGGAAAGTGGGGAACAACCCTTTCTGTTCTATATGCACATAAATACCCTGATAGTAAAGTCAAGTTTTGGATACGTGCAGAAAGTAAATACCGGGATCAACCATTAGTAGAATATATAAAAACAAATAGAGTGAATCCAAAAAGATTTCTCGATATAAAAGTTCCTAATAATGTTTTTGTTTCTTCAGACATAAAATCTGTTGTTAATGATGTTGATATTGTTCTTTCTGCAATTCCTTCAGAATACCTGAAAGAACATCTTCCGAAACTAAAAGGACTTAATTTTAAACAGTTTGTGAACTGTTCAAAAGGAATTGTTGATGATAAACCTATTTCATTTTATTTTAAGAGTCTTTTAGCTGGGGTGCCATATGCAACTATTTCTGGACCAAATATCGCTAATGAGATTATTGCAAATTTTAATGATAGAGGCAAGATAAATCCTTCATTTGCAACTATTGCTTTTGATAATGAAAACGCTATACAAGATTTGGTTTCAATATTAGATTTTAAACCTTATTTTATATTAGATCCACATAACGATATAAAATCAGTAGAATACTGCGGAATACTTAAACAGGTATATGCTTTAGCATTAGGTATCTGCGTTGGACTTGGTTATAGTGGAAATACCATTGCAGGGCTTTTCCACGCATGTGGTAGAGAAATTAAAAAACTGTTGGCGTTTCTAAATGCAAATCCTAATGTGTATGACGAGACATATGCTGGCTATCCTGATCTGGAAGTGACTTATAAGTTCGCTAGACATGGAAGAACAGGCAAACTTATAGCTGAACATGGCTTAAATGCTGCGAAAGAAGAGATGAAGGGTGAATGTATAGAAGGATTTAGGGTGCTTGAATCTATGTATAAACTAACAAATGATCTGATACATTTACCCATCTTGAAATGGTTATATTCGATTATTTATCAGGAAGATGATATTAAACCAATATCTGAATTGGTAAATTCTTTTTAGGATTATGGTAGTTTATTTTGGTTGGATCAAAGGAGTAAAGCAAGAAAGAACCTTAATTTCCGATTACCTTATTTTCGGTTTAACTTAATTAATTTTAACCAGTTGCATAATTTCAATTTTACAATTACAGAAACCTTTAAAAATAAATGATTTTCTTGTGTACATATATATAGTTAGTATGTACAGTTAGTTATTTAGGTTATTTAGTATGTTTAAAATAGCAGGATAAAAATTAGTGCCTCTGTAGTGTAGTCCGGCCAATCATATTGCCCTCTCGAGGCAATGACCCGGGTTCAAATCCCGGCGGAGGCATCCTAAGGTTATTCTTTCAAAGAGGTATTCTTGCTAAAGTGTAAATATTATTATTCTCACGATAAAAGTTCCAAAAATACTATGAATGCTGGAATTGCAATCAATCTGATTCAGTCTACTGGGATTTGATTAGACTTTACTTCAATAATAACTTCTTAGCTTTCTTCTTTAACTGTGCAACCTTTGGCAATGTTATCTTTAAAACACCATTCTTAAACTCGGATTTTGCCTTATCAGGGTTAACAATTGCAGGTAGTGTAAACGCTCTATAAAAACCACTATAAGATCGCTCTTGTCTGTAGAAATCTTTTTTCTTAACCTCGATTTCTTCCTTTTTTTTAGCTTTTATCTCTATTCTTTCGGGTTCGACATTGATGATGATGTCTTTCTTATCGATACCTGGAAGCTCCGCAGTAATTTCTATTGCATTCTTCTTGTCCCTAACATCAACCAATGGCTGTCTTAACTGTATACCAGTTCTTTTCATAATCTTTTTCTGTTCAGCCCAGAAGTCATCAAACATCTTATCCATTTCCCTTCGAAAACGTTTCATTTCTTCAAAAGGATCCCAGATGTCTTTCATGGTGTATCACCTCCTTTTTAGACGTAGTTTCGAATTACTATTTATAGCTTTGTATTTTTAAGAAATCAAGCATAGTCCCTTGTTTGATAATTTATATAAAATATAAGTTAATTCTTTTATCTTTATGGCACACACAAAACCAATACCAAAGGTTAAACTTTTTATAGGAATAATGTATGTTAATGAAACTTTCTTTAATAAGGCTGTTGAAATCTTAAAGCAGTCTTTTGGTGAAGTAGAAGACATATCCGAAAGTTATAATTTTAATCAGTTTACGGATTACTATAACAATGAGATGGGCGATGGGCAAGTGAAAAGATTTATCGTTTTCAGGGATTTAATAGATAGGGATGAACTGGCGAATATTAAACATCTAACGAACAAGATTGAAGACGATTTTGCAGTGAATGGTAAACGCTTGATCAACTTAGATCCTGGCTATCTTACTGAGCATAACGTGGTTTTAGCAAGTGCCAAGGAACAACCGCACAAGGTTTCAATTGGTATGGGTATGTTTGGTGATGTTGTGCTCGTCTATAGAAGTGGTAACTATAGAAGCTATTTTAAAACATTTGCAGATTATAAAACAGAATTTGTACAGAAATATTTATTAAGTGTAAGAAAAAAGTATCTTCTGCAAAGGAGGTCGGAAAATGTGTGAAAATTGTGGATGTGGTTGTGAAAGAAAGGATGTTGATTGTTGCGAGAGCTGTGGAATGCCGATGGAGTCTGTTGAGATGAGAGGGGGGGCTAAACCAGATAATAAGTATTGCAAGTATTGTTGTGACGAAAATGGCAATCTCAAGAGTAAGGAGGAAGTAAGGAAGGGGATGATTGAGTTTTATAAAGCGCAAGGAAAAAGTCAGGAAGAAGCTGAAAAGTTTGTTGACGATTATATGAAGAAGATGCCTGCTTGGAAAGAAGGAAAAGAAGGAGAATAAACTCAAATTAAAATGAAGGAGGTAATAAAATGAAGAGTGGTGAGGCATTTAAATGGGTTGTATCAACAATAGCTAGTTATTTCTGCATTTACATAGCATTTTACATTATTAAGAATGTTTCTGTGATTAATCTTTGGCTATGGTCATTGATATTTTTGGTGCTGTTGTTCATAGCAATACTGGTGTGTCCATTCTTAAATAAAATGCTCTGTACATGTCAAACAGCTAAAAATCCCAAAAGAAAAAAAAGTAATACGGTCGTGGTCTAGTGGTATGACCGCACCCTCCCAATCTCTCAACCACAAGCAAAATTTTTGTGGAATAATAGGCGAGAGGTGCTAACCCGGGTTCGAAAGATTGTTAGGGTTAAGTCAAACCTGAACCCTATCAGCGAAAATCCCGGCGGCCGTATTTTATCCGTATTTTATATTAATTTATGGCTTTAAATTTTTTTATGCTTCTGTCATAGGTGCGTTCTATATCATCCGGAAAAAAGCATGCTGGTAACTCACCTAAATTTTTATGATAAGCAATACACTCACAGCAGATACCTTTTTTGTCGCAGGGATAGGTGCAGTTGCAATTCTTTAGATTTTCTTGCTTGTTTGGACAAGGTTTCATGATTATGCTTGGTTTGGTAATGTTTATAAAGATTGTTATATTCTATGTGTGATGAGCCGCGGTGGCACAATTAGGTACTGCGCTCGCCTCGAGAGCGAGTTCCTTCGGGAATTCCCGGTTCAAAAGCGTTGAATAAACTTAACGATTGAAAATCCGGGCCGCGGCGTTTTATTACTATTATTATCATGAAATCATAATACTTTTTGTAACTATCTAGTGACTAAAAAAAGACAAAATTTATATATTTTGAATCTATTATTCTCTTTATGGAATTTATATGGGGTCCAGAGCTTGATAAAGTCGTTATAGAAGGATTAAAATTAATAGATAAAATAAAGATAAGTGGCTTTAACATAGAAGATGATTTATTTCTTAATGAAATTTCTATACATGTAAAATATTATCACTCTGTTAAACAGCATATTGATAATATTAAACAGCATTTACAAACAGAATTTTTTAATAAGGACAAAGTTGAATACGTCTTAAGGGAACATTTAAAGGACGGTTTATTCAAATGGGAAAAAAGATTTAAACATCAAGAAGATTATAAATATATTGTACTCATAAAAAAAGGACAAGAACATGTAATTAAAAGGATAAATTATGACGAAACCTTTGACTATATTGATACAAATCTTGTGATGGCTGTATCAAAAAACCATGTGTTAACATACACATTAGATAATGATTATATACTTAATTTCCTTGAAATATTAATCAATAGTACAGACCCCTCTATGTCACCAGTAAATGATTGGTGCGACGAGGTGCCTTTAATAGTGTTTAAAGACAAACAAAATATTATAACTTTAGACGATAAATTAAAAAATAATTTTGGTGAGGCTATTAATATTAAATTTATTAAGGATAAGTACTGTATACAAAGTTTACAAACTACAGAGAAAGCAGAAAAAGCTCTTAAGAGACTTGTTAAGTACGAATGTGATTTTAGAATTGAAAAAGAAAGGAGGTTAGTTAATAAAAAGTTCTTAGAATATTTAATTTAAAGAACTCCCGCTAGTTATTCCTATGATATAAGGATTTTTTCTTTGATTGCGTTCTTGCGTATATTCTGCAAGGTTTTTATCCTCAAAAGACCTTACTATAATATTGCCGCCTTGATGAAACCAATCAGTCAGGCTCATACTTTGTTCTATTAAATAAGTCTTTATTTCTCTCCTTAAACTAGCGTCTCTAAGGTCCGGATCTTCGTCTATTCTTTCTAATAGATCTTTTTCTACATCGTTTCTTGGTTTTGTGGGTGTTTTTAACATATTCATTATAAAAAGCTATACAACATTAAAATATATAAATATTTCTATTATTTGGTTAAGTAAGGTTGGTGGTGCTGGCAAACATTCGGTTATGATGATATAACCATAAACCAGAGAATGCTAGAGCGCCCCTCGCGCTTTGGAATGTGCTGAACCATTTAAATCTGCGTTTGATTTTCTCTTCTAGCTTCTTTGTAGGCATTGTTTTTTTCATCGGATAAATCCGATTCTATACTATATAGTTTTGATAATTTTTCATTAAATGAAAGAGTGCGCAGCGAAAATTTCGGCGCACTCAACTTGACGCGATCAAGTTAGTGTAAGCTTTCGTTGCGTGGAGGCAACGAAAATGAAAGGTTTAAAACACTTCACCCATTCAG
>QMQO01000002.1 GCA_003650545.1 Candidatus Woesearchaeota archaeon
ATTTTTTACTATAGTGAAATTAAAAAAAGAGTTAGAAAATATCTTCATAACCTTCCTGAAATCATGTTCTGGTCGCATATTTGTTTAAATATGGTTAGAAGAAAAATCAAAATAAGGTGGTATGATTAGACGACAGGGTGAATCTCACTCTCCTTTGTATGCTGGTAATTGTAGTGTAAATGTGCTTCCCCTATTTGATTCGCTTTCTACAATAATTTTTCCTCCATGATCTTCTATAATTCTTTTACATATGCTTAATCCAAGACCAGTTCCCTTGTTTTTTTTGGTTGTGTAAAAACTTTGAAATATTTTATCGATGTCTTCAGACGAAATACCATACCCTGTGTCTGAAATACTTGAAATTATATAATCGCCTTCAATTCTATTTGTTAAAGTGATATTTCCTCCTCTGGGCATTGCATCAGCAGCATTCAGAAACAAGTTTAAATACACCTGTGTTAACTGTGTTTTGTTGCCGATTATTTTAAGTGGCACATTCCAGTCCTTTTTCTCTATTAGTACCCCTTGCTTTATTAGCTTGTGTTGACAGAGTTTTAAAGCTGTTTCATAACAATCTTTTAAGTTTATTTTAGATTTTTCTGAAATAGAATATTTTGAATATTCAAGTAAAGTCATTACCATATCTTTAATATGCTCTAAGGCAATCTTAACTTGGATCAAATTCTTCACTTCGCTGCTTGAATTATCTTTAGTCATTAAATATAATTCAAGGTAACCAAAAGCATTTGTCAAATAATTATTAATATCGTGTGCAATGCCTGAAGTAATTTCTCCTGCTGTAATCAGTTTTTCTTGTTGTTGAAGATACTCCCTTTCTTCGACAAATATTTCATAGGCTTCAGTCAATTTTTTCTTTAAATCATCTGGAATTCTGTTGTCTTGAATCAGATCTTCCAAGCGTTCCATACTTCAAGTAGAGATTTATAAAAATAAAAATTTTACGCTTTCTGGTGCTAAAAGTAATCTATTTATTTTCATTAAAAATCAAAACTTTTATAAATAATAATCATTTTAGCGTCGTAGATGGTGAAGAAATGTATCATTTGTGAGAAGGAAGCAATGTTTTGTATAAAAGGTAGCTCAGAATGCTATTGTCACGATTGCGCAATAGAACACTTTAGCGATATAAGCTATCTACAAAAAATCGAAGAAAGTGCAAAAAAACTAAAGAAAGTTATTGAAAGTAGGGCTTGATAAATATTTTTTATATGCTAAGCAAATTAAAAGAGTAAATTTTAAAGTAGATAATAACTTCTGTGCTTTTTATCGTCAAACTAATAGTAAGCTTTAGAGCTAATAAAATGAGTCTATGTTGTTTCTAAATAGTTGCTAGATACATGTGAACACAAACAAATGAGTGTATCTGATATTGGGCAACAAAATTGAAAATGTCTCTATAAATATTTAACATATAATTATTTAACATTGTAACATTCATATAAATATTATTAACATAAATATTATTAACATAAATATTTTAACATAAATATTATTAACATATAAATATTATATGGTATATAAAGTATAAAGAAAAATAATTATATTTCTCAATATATATAACCGTATGCAAGAGAAAACTCTGCTAAAGTTATCAATTATTCTAACGATAGTTGGGGTTATATCGCTGTTCATCTATGTTGACATATTGAATCCCAGAGAAATCGAAATAGAACAACTGAAGCAAAATACAGATAATGTAGTAACACTGGAAGGAACAGTTATTAATTACAAAGATTATGGTAAGACTGCTATTTTAAAACTGGCGCAACCAAAAACAGTAGAAGTTTTTTTATTCAAAAAGGAAAACATCAGCATTAACAAAGGCGAATATGTAAAAGTCACAGGAGAAGTCAAAAAATATGCTAAAGGCTTTGAGATTGTAGCAGATTCTATCGAGCGTTAGCTTTTTTTTTAGTTTTTTAGAGTTTTTTTAGTTTTTTTAGCTTTTTTTAGCTTTGTTAGTCAGTATGGATGCTTGTGTTAGGTATATTATTTCTTTTATGCTCATTATTTCTTTTTTTTCCATTGTTTTCTTTCCATTGAATTGCCTTAGATATAAATTCAAGCTCACGTTGATAAATTAAAAAAACATATTTCTGAAAAAGATCGTCAAATTCGCGTTCAACATCTTCTTTCCCCAATTTGTCCCGCAACAACTCCTTATCTTTCTTTACAGCGTCTAAACCATTGTTCAGTAAACCTATTGCATAATTTGCAGAATCACATATAAAAGGAATATAATAAAATGCATGTTTAATAGCAGATCCTGTTATTTTTAGAGTTCTGGCTAGCAAAGGGTTATCTAGAATGTTTTTTAATTGTCGAATAATAGAAATCGCGTAATTGAGTTCCTGGATCCTCTTTGTTTGGAAACCATCAATGGCTGTATAAGCCTCAAGATAACTGTCATCTTCTACTTTCTCAACTTTGAAACAGCTTAGGTATTCTATCATTTCATCTTCAAGCTCTTTGTTATAAATGTAAAATGATATCACTGGTAAGATTTTGTCTATTGTTTCCTTTACTCCAGGTATTTTATGGCTTCTACAAAAAACCTTGTCAATAGCATTGTTAATACCATAGCTAAGTACTTTTTTGAAAGAAGATGTACGTTTGCTAAATTTTTCAAATGTTTTTGAATCAGGATAAATCTCCTGGAAAATGAAATTCTTAAGATTCTCAAATTCAAAGTCTGCATAGAAAGAAAGTTTCTGTTGGCGCTGATAATCGCGGATCAGGTGGGCTATGTTTTTTTTATCCGAAGTGTTCATTATTTTTTTTGGGGCTAAAAACTGATTTATATAGATTTTTGTTCTGTTAACTCTATTAATACAGTTAAGTCATTTTAACGAGCCAGTAACAAGACTAAATTTTAGCTTACCTTTATTTGAATTAACCTTTGAATTAACATTCTGTTATTAGTAATTATTAGTAACTTCAGTGCAGCCTTGCTTAGCAATGCTCTCATTATAAACCATTTTATATATTATCCGGTGCTGTTAATTATGCTATTATACGCTAATATTGAGACGCTCCTGCACCTTTGGTGACTTAGTGACTGACTGAAACATGGCAGTTTAACCTATCAAACTTGACTGGACAATATTATCCAAATATTTATAAAGAACATTTCATTCCAAACATTAGTGATACCATGAAAAAGATAATTGCTTTATTAGTGATGTTGTGCATCTTACTTTTAGTAGTAGGATGTGAAAAACATGAACCTGTAGCACCACCTGTTGTTGAAGTTGAAGAAAAGGAAGAAATTCCTCTAGAAAATCTAACAATACAAGAGCTTGTTGAGACTGTAGAAAACATTATGGTGATCACGAGCGGTAAAGTAATAGAACCAAGAGAGATAACGATTAAGGTTGGAGAGAGTGTTGTATTCAAAAACAATAATGATGCTCCACACATCCTTAGAGTTGCGACACCAGATGCAATAGAGATTGTTAGGAGCAAGAGGTTAATGCCCGGAGATGTTTTTGAGTATGTGTTTGAGAAAGCAGGAATATATTACATAAGAGATGTCTTCTCTGGCAGTGTGAATGCACAGGTAATTGTAGAATAATTTTTTTTTGTTTTTTTTGATTGCTAAGAACAATGATATTAGAAATAATGCTTCTTGTTGTACTTTTTGAGACCATCGAAATATTCGGGAGGCTTGTGTTTGGTTCAGCTAAAGATGGATATGCAAGAAAGCTGGGATTCACTATCCATACTAGTTATGTTGGAGTGACATTTTCAATAATTTATTTTTTGTTTTCAGGTGATGTGTTCTTCATTTTCGGACTCGCGTTAATAATACAGGATGTTATACACCACCTTGTTATCCTTCCTGTACTAGTTGGAAGAAACGAATTTCCTTAGTTTTATTTTTATTTTCTAATTTCCTTAGTTTTATTTTTATTTTCTTCGCCACATTGAGATTTTCTTATTCAAAGAGAGGAATAAAGGAGAAATAATATAAATAATAATATAATAACATTTCTAAAAATTATCACAACAAAAAATAAAAATTATCTCACAAAAATATTGTACTTCTCTTTTCCTTGCAACTCAGACAGAATTCTTTTAATTATTGCTTTCTCTGGATCAGGTAACAGTTTAACCCTTTTACGCAAGTCGTCAAAACTCTCAAATTTTTTATCTTTGCGTTTTTCAAGCACTTCCCACATATGCTTCTTACCTAAGCCTGGGAGTAACTCCAGCTGATGCATACGAGTACTTAGAGGTTGTGCTGTGTTAAAAAAATCAATAAACCTTTTTTCATTCTTTTTAACAAGTGTTTTTACAACATGGTGCAGTTGAGAGTTTCCTGTGCCTGTAAGTTTTTCGAACTGTAGCTTTCCTGCAATATGATGTACTTTGTCACGCTTACCTTCCCCTAAATAAACTTCTTCCAATGGTTGGACAAACACACCTTTTTTTGGTACTAGCTCTAGAAGAGTAAAATGATCTTTGCCTATTGCTTGGATTATAGGATTTTTTTTATGCAAAGGACGAGGATCAAATGGATAACCATTTGGCAAGAAATCTAACACTATTGCATATTCTTCCTTTGCTTTTTGTTCCATCTTGTCTCGCCCCTTGAAGTTTTAATTTAAGTTTTAATTTTATACCTTGATTCGTATTAAACAATTTAAGCCCCCGTAACTTTAATATTCTTTCACTATGTCTAAAATCTTTTTTATGTTTTCTTGAGTGATTGTAATAGGATAACCTTGGAACATTATTTGTATGTCTTCTATAGTTTTGGGTAGTATATCTATGATTTTGTTGATATGTATGTCTTTAAATCTTGGAATTTTAAGGTTCTCAAGCTTTTCGTAAAGTTCTTTTGCTCTTTTTTGATCGATTTTGCAAGCAGCTTGTAAGTATTCTTCTGTTTTGTTTGCTCTAAAACCTAGTTCTTTGTCGCGTTTCTTGATTTTTTTAAGTTCTTCTTTTACTTCTGCAACATTCATTGATTTTTCTTCCACAATTTCACCTTGTATCATTTTAATCAACCTTTACCAAATGCACTGGATGGATTATAAGTATTTTTTTTTTCTTAATGTCCTTAATCTTTACTTCGTAACAAAAACCACGCTTTTTCTGAACAGTGCCGAGCACTCCATGAAGTCTTGGATGATATAATGCCTTCTGAAATGTGGGGTCAGCTTTGAGTAACACTTTATCTCCAGGTTCAAACTTTTGCAAATATCTACCTATGCTAAACTTGCCACGCTGCCTTACATTCTTTTTGAATAATCTTCTTGTTTTCCGTCTAGTTCCGCCTATTCTCTTAGCCAAATTATCCACCCTATTTATAACTATTTAAACTTATACTTCATTAAGTTAAAAATAGTTTTCGATATATAAAAGTATTGTTTTTTTACTACAGAAAAATGTTTTTTGTTATAAAAAATGTCCTTTTTTTTAAACGAAACATTTAAATATATGCGTATTAATCTACACATTATCATTTTAAAGTGGATGCACTTCAAAAAGGTGTTTAGGAGGGATTATCATGGGACTCTTTTCAAAGCTGAAAAAGAAGCTTAAAAGTGAGGAAGACACAGAACTTACCGGAGAAGGTGAACAGCCAGAATATGTTCAACTTGAGACAGAAGAGACCGAACCAAAAGCTAAGATAACTGTGAAGCCTTTTGTGCTTGAAGATTTTTCTGATACTAATGAAATTCTTGATGCGTTGAGAAAAGGACATACGATTGCTCTTGTAAACATACGCCCTTTGAAAGACAAAGATCTTGTTGAGCTAAAACGCGCCATAAACAAATTAAAGAAAACCTGTGATGCTATTGAAGGCGATATTGCTGGTTTTGCAGAAGATTGGGTTGTTGTAACTCCAAATTTCGTCGAGATTTACAGAACAAAAGAAACAGCAGCAATAAAGGAAGATTAATTAGATTAATTAGGAAGTTTGATTTTTTTAATTAAAAAAAATTTCTAAGAATATTTTTAATTTTATAGTTTGACTCTCTATAATAGACTTAGACTTATAATAGACTTAGACTCTATAATAGGCTCTATAATATCTATTTTAGTCCACTTTAGAAAATATTCTATTTTTTTAAACAAAAAATCATCCAAAAATCATCCGCTATTAAAAAAAATGTAGTTATAGTCGTTATAATTTCTCAAAATCAAAATAGTTTAAAAAATTTCTTAGATATAAAGAAATTTTCATTTTTTAAATTTAACGAAAGACATTTAAAGAAAATCGATTATCTGAAGTTATGCTTAAAAAAGTAAAAAAGGAGGAAAAGCCACCAAAAAATGTTCCTTCTAGAAAAATATCCTCAAAAAAAAAGGAGCCAGAAATTTCTGAATTAAAAGGACAAGAATGTCCTATGTGCAAACAAAAATCTTTAACTTTAACTGAAGCTGAGAGGGATATACCTTATTTCGGTAAAGTGTATATTTTTTCAATGACATGTTCTAATTGTAAATATCATAAATCAGATGTTGAAGTAGCTGAGAAACAACAGCCCTGCAAATACTCTCTGGAGATTAGTGGCGATAATGATCTTAATGCGAGGGTTGTTAAATCGAGTGAAGCAACTGTCAAGATCCCCCATATAATAACAATTGAACCTGGACCTGGCAGTAATGGTTACATAACAAATGTCGAAGGTGTGCTTAATAGGATTAAAGGAATAATTGAATCCACTAGAGATGTTGAAGAAGATAAAGAAGCAAAAAAGAAAGCAAGTAAATTACTCAAGAAAATCAACAGAGCAATGTTCGGTCAGGAAAAAATAAAACTTATTATTGAAGACCCAACAGGGAATTCAATAATCATCAGTGAGAAAGCTATTAAGAGTAAATTGTGATAGAGTAAATTATGATAAAGAAATTTCTTTTTGTTAGCAAACTAGATCTTCAGTCTAGTCCATCAATTTCATCAGTCAGCCAATCTTTTTCGATTTCATAGCATCAGCAATATCAACAACAGCTGTCCGGCAAATGCAGTAAATACTGGCACAGTCAAATTATCATCTATCTTGTTTGTGAACAGTTCAACTACGCTCGCTATAAAAGGCATGAATACAATAAATGCAAGGGAAAATAACCAAGGGGTCAATGGAAAAAACACAAAAAACACCAATGTTGCAAGAATGAGATTTATACAAAAACCAGCCAATGTTCCTTCTAGTGTTTTTGGATTACCGCGAAGAACTCTAACTTTGCCATATTTCATCCCAACTAGGCCCGAGATGGCATCACCAAATGTTGTCATAAGCAAAGCTGCTGTTGCAATACGAAGATCAAAGACAGCAAACACGAGAATTGAACTGGTGAACAGCATAACAGTTGCAACAGGTTTTTTAGCTTCATCCTTACGCACAGAAAATATATAGCCTGGTTTGACACCTAACTCAAGACGGGCAAACTCTGCAACCAATACAACCAGAAGACTAAACACCGCAAATAAGATTGTGAAAGTTCTGCCAAACCAAAAATAGCACAACAAAAATATAAGTATCCAGAAAGTGTGTGCCAAATGTAATATTTTCCTTTTTATTTCTATAGTATCTAAAGTAACCAAAGTTGACCCTTCTCCTAATATGGAAATTAAAACTGTAAGAAAATTGTATTGTTAAACTTTTAAATTTTTGTATCCTAAAATAATCATATTGTAGGCGCTGTTTGTGAATGGGCACGATGATCTAAGTTACTATCGATAATCTTGCGTATATAATTCCCCTTGCTAAATTGTCTCCTGTTCTTGCTCATACTTTCTATATGACGCAAAAACAAGAATATCTTTGCACAAATATTGTCAAGTTCTATGATGAGATCTTCATATTTGAAGATTGATACATAACCTAAGTCTTTAGCCAGTTTTAGAAGCACCTGCAGCTCACGAGCAGAAGCATAGGATATGTTGCAGTAATAAAAAAATTCCTTAAGTGTTGGCTTAGAAGCACCCTCTGCTATATTAACAGGCACACTTATGGCAGAACGTCTTATCTGCGATTTTAGGTTGCGTTCTTCATGTGGAAATGCATCTGTTAGTTTATAGACCTTTATTGCAAAATCATACGCAAGTGTGTATGCAAAAATCTTTCTGTAGTCTGATGCCATTTTATCACCTCTTTTATTTATTTATGTTAATGTTAAGATATCATTCTTGAATAGGTATATTTTTTTATGGCAGTTTTAATTTTATAATCATGTTTTTCTAAATATTTCATGAAATTAAATAGCTTAGCTGATAAAATATCTAACTTATGTAAGTATGTCTCTGCTGAATTTGGTTTGATATATCCAAGTTCGCAAGAAAATGAAACTAACGCTACAAGTTCGCGACAACTTGAGTAAGCAATATTAACATAATAATAATATTCTTTTATCGAGGATTTTCCACTTCCTTCTGCAATATTAAGAAATGTCGAAAAAATAGCTCTTCTAAACTGCGACCTTAAACTAACTGCGTTTAGAGGAAATGTATCAGTAAGTCTATACAACTCCAATGAAAGTGTATAACTATCCTTGTAGATATCTAAATTCTTAAAATGTCTAACCATAACTCTTTCCTGGTGATTATAATATATAGGACTTCCTATATATTTTTTATATTTCATGGTATGTATATAGAATATAAATCTAATATAAATCTGTGATAAATCTGGTAAAGAGCTATAAAGTCAAAATTGAGAACCCTCTATAGCTTCTTTTAATGATGTGGTTCAGCTAATGATTCAGCTTTCTATATTCTAAATTTGGTGCAGCAGCATAGCAGGCACAGAGCTACAGCTATCATTAATCGCATTAAATCACTTGTATATAAAAACAAAACTAAAAACAACCA
This sequence comes from Candidatus Woesearchaeota archaeon, assembly GCA_003650545.1. GTDB lineage: Archaea > Nanobdellota > Nanobdellia > Woesearchaeales > B72-G16 > B72-G16. The sequence continues at coordinate 8,846 of QMQO01000002.1, forward strand.
AAATAAAGAAAAAAAGCCATGTATACGAAGATACAGGAACGGACGATTGGGGACCGCATGCTAAACATCTCGTTGCCTTGATGCGTACACACCGGTTCCATCAAACTCATGTTTTATGAGAGTCCTATGATGTCTATTTTTAAGGAGGGTTTCGTGCTTAGATGCTTTCAGCACTTATCCCTTAAAGCGTAGCTGCCCGGCTTACCCTGTCGGATAACCGGTAGACCAGTGGCTTCGAATCCTCGTTCCTCTCGTACTAAAGGATCCTTCCCCTCAGACATCAAACATCTCCAGTAGATATTAAACAAACTGCCTCACAGCGTTCTGAACCCAGCTCACGATCCCTTTTGATTGGTGAACACCCACACCCTTGGATGCTGCTGCACATCCAGGATAGGAAGAGCCGACATCGATGTAGCAAGCCGCGCCGTCGATATACTCTTTTCGCTATAACTTAACTATTCAGAGCTTAGTTATGGCGAATGTATGAGCTCTCGGGCGCGACAACTCTGTTATCCCCGGAGTAACTTTTCGGTCAGCCCTAAGCCTCATCAAGAAGCTATAGGGGTTCGCTAGACCACGCTTTCACGTTTGGATCTTTTACTGTTCAAGATCCAATCAGGTTAGCTTTTGCTCTTGCACTCTACTCCGAATTTCTGACTCGGATGAGCTAACCTTTGGGCACCATTGATATGCTTTCAACGGTGTGCCACCCCAGCCAAACTGTCTACCTATTGCTGTCCCAAGGTTTCCCTCGGTTAGCGATGCAAACATAGAAGGATGGTGTTACATTGACGCCTATTCGCAATCTTGCGACTACGACTTCAAGCAGCTCCCATCTACACTATACAACCACACTCACACCACAACAACAAGCTACAGTAAAGTTTCACGGGGTCTTAACTTCCCACTGGAGATCCCTGGCCTTTGCACCAGGAAAGAGTTTTCGGAGAGTTCCGTCTGGGGACAGTGGAGATCTCGTTACGCCATTCATGCAGGCCGTCATTCAAACGGCAAGGCATTTCGCTCACAACTGTTACTTTCTCCTGAACTAGTCAGGATACTGACCTTCGTTAGAAGGCGGGTGTGTATTTCTACACACCTCCACTAGTCGCCTAGTGGGTCGGACTATATCTTCACACTTCTTTGAGTTTTGATAAGTGTGTCTGGCGTATAGTCTCTGAGGATTCTTCTCTTAGAGAAGTCTTTCCTGCTGATTACCTCCACTTACGAATTTTTAGGGGTCGCTATGTTGTTGCCAACATAGTAGCCTATCGTAAGATACAGAGGCTTCCCAGCATATAGCCAGATTTTATTAAGGCAACTTTGTGTTTACCTTAAGAGAGTTATAGTTACTCCCGCCGTTTATCTGTCCTTAGGACCGTTGTAACAGTCTTTTAGATACAGACACTGGGCAGACGTCACCAACTGTACGAACCTTTACAGGCTAGCAGTTAGTTAAGTTTTTGTTAAACAGTCGGACCTCCTTAGTCACTGCGTCCTGCTTTCGCAAACATAAGCCCACAAAAGCAGGAACCCCTTATGCCGAAGGCACGAGGCTAATTTGCCGAATTCCCTCAAACGGATTAACTCTTGACGCTTTAGGCTTCTCACCTAGGGGCACCTGTGCTGGTTCTGGGTATAATTACAACAGATCTATCCTCATTCCTTTTTCATGGGGTTAAGGCATCAACCAAACGCCTCATAGAGACGCTATTCTCAGATTTAATCAAGTTCTCATCATAACGATACTCCCTTGATTTATTCTGATTAACACTATAGACAAGTAGTGTTGGTCTAGCCCAAACCGTCAGAAACAAGGCTTGTGTTGCCACATATACTGTTGTAGTACAGGAATATTAACCTGTTTCCCTTTCCCGCAACGTCAGCTAAGACTGCGGTTAGGATTAACTTACCCTTAACTGAACGACATTGTTAAGGAACCCTTGCCCTTTCAGCGACAGAGATTCTCACTCTGCTAAGATCCTACTATCACCAGGATTCTCATTTCTGCTAGATGCATTTCCTCTCTTGAGAAAACTTCTACTCTAACAGAACGCCTGCCTACCATCTTTTGCAAGATCTATAGTATCGGTAGCTAACTTAGCCCCGTCCATTTTCGAGGCTCGCGGCCTTGACGAGTAAGCTGTTACGCACTTATTATAGGGTGGCTGCTTCTAAGCCAACCTCCTCGCTGTCTATGGCAACGAACACTCTTCACCCGTTAACACTTAGCTAGCATTTTGGGACCTTAACTATAGTCTGGGTTGTTCCCCTCTCGGGACTCAAGCTTACCCCGAGCCCCCGTCTCCTAAGGTCTACAATGTTAGAACATTCTGAGTTGGACAGGAAACCGAAGGATTTCTCCCCCTAAATTCCCAATCCGTAGCTCTACCATTCTAACTATCTCGCTTAGGGCTTGACTGCGGCCAACTTCGGCAGGAACCAGCTATCACCGAGCTCGATTGGCTTTTCACCCCTAGCCCCAGGTTAGAAGAGCACTTGCCCGTAGCACCTCTGCAGGCCTCCGCGTGGTTTTACCCACACTTCACCTTACCCAGGGTTAGTTCGCTCGGCTTCGGGTAGTATCCACGTGACTAAAAGGCACTTTCATACCCTTCCCCTTGCAAAAAAAGCTGCGGGAACTTGATTTCTCTTTGAATCCTCTCCGTAAGAGATTATTCTCGCCACATAGATACACTCCCTGGCACGTTATTCGAAACGTACGATAGAACTCCTAAAAGCCCTATCAAACCATAGCTACCAGGTTTCAGGATCTTTTAACTCTCGGTCAAAAGTTCTTTTCAACTTTCCCTCACGGTACTCGTTTGCTATCGGACTCTAAGAGTATTTAAGGTTGGAAGTTGATGCCTCCCACATTCACGCCTAATCTCCAATAGACGCTACTCTGGAACACGCTAAGGTCCTTTTGCACTTCCTCTACGGGACTATCACCCTCTATGGTGCTCCTTTCCAGGAGACTTTGAGTCGCACAACGAGGACTTAAAAGCGGTCCAAACTCTTCATCCATGATACATTTCTGCACCATGTCTGTTTGCCTTATGCTGCTTTCGATCGCCTTTACTCACAGCATCCCTATTGGTTTCTTTTCCTACAGGTACTAAGACGTTTCAATTCCCTGTGTTCCCTATCCTTTCGGATCTAAAAGCGAAGTCGCATTCGGAAAGCTCCGGTTCAATGGCTACATGCGCCTCGCCGAAGCATAGCGTTGCTTGTCACGTCCTTCATCGGCTTTAGAGCCTAGTCATCCACCTGATAGCATTAACTAAAGCGTATCTCCGTAAACATGGCTTCATCAATATAAACATAAAGTTTATTCCACCAAATCATTCGATATTCGTAATATCGAATGATCTTATAAAATATTGAATATTATTTTTGATATATAAACAACCAAATGCTTTGTTCTGGAATTTTTAATACCTAAATTATTTTATGGACCCGGCGGGACTTTCGCCAAACCTCTTGCATTGAGCATCATCATCAACCAAGTGGGCATAAGACTTAACCCACTCTTGTTTAAAATAAAGATTCTAAACATGCCAAAAGTAAGAGCATTTTAGCTCTTTGATGTTTTGCCAGTTGGCAAAAAGGCTGTTTCGAACCCGCGGCCCCCGCCTATCTAGAGACAGAAACTTGCTTCTAGTCTGTGCAAGGGCGATGCTCTATTTTCCGCTAACCAGCTGTAACTGCTAGCATGCACCAGACTGAGCTACAGGCCCATTTTAATAAAAATAGCAAGTTGATAGCGTTAAAAGAGAAGCGATACAACCAAACAGCAAATTTGCTTCTGTTGTATCAACCGACCATTGTCGTCAAAAATTAAAAAAATAAGGAGGTGATCCAGCCGCAGGTTCCCCTACGGCTACCTTGTGACGACTTAGCCCATCTCACTGAGCTTTGATTCGCATTGACTAAAATCAATGCTTATCAAAACCCTGCTCGAGTGGCTTGACGGGCGGTGTGTGCAAGAAGCAGGGACATATTCACCGGACGTTGTTGACGTCCGATTACTAGGGATTCCATCGTCATGACAGCGAGTTACAGCCATCAATCTGTACTAGGGTAAGGTTTCGAGGTTTAGCTTCTCTTTTCAGAGTTGCAACCCATTGTCCTTACCATTGTTGCGCGCGTGTTGCCCAGAAGATTCGGGGCATACAGACCTACCGTGGCCCACACCTTCCTCCCGGTTTCCTGGGCAGTCTCAACAATGTGCACAGCTTCCACAAAAGCTGTTAGCAATTGTTGACGTGGGTCTCGCTCGTTATCACGCTTAGGTGGACACCTTACGGCACGAGCTGACGGCGGCCATGCACCACCTCTCGGCTTGTCCAGTAAGACCTTTAATCTGACTTTCATTCTGCCGTCGCTCCTGGTGAGATTTTCTGTGTAGAGTTAGATTAAACCGCACGCCGCACCCCTTGTAGTGCTTCCCCGCCAATTCCTTTAAGTTTACTGACTCTAGAAGTAAAACCTAAGTTTTCTTCTCATGAGTTTCAGTCTTGCGACCATACTTCCCAGGCGGCGAGCTTAACACCTTCGCTCCGACACTGGATATTCTCGAAAAATATCCAACATCTAGCTCGCAGCGTTTACTGCTAGGACTACACGGGTATCTAATCCGGTTCGCTCCCCTAGCCTTCGTCCCTCACTGTCGAACCCGTTCTAGTCAGATGCCTTCGCCATAGGTGGTCCTCTCAGGATTAATGCATTTTACCGCGCCCCTGAGAATACCTCTGACTCCTCCCGGTTCCAAGTTAGGCAGTGTTCCCTGCAGTCATCGAGTTGAGCCCGATGCTTTAACAAGGAATTTACCAAACCAGCTACGGACGCTTTAGGCCCAATAAACACGGCTCCCACTTGTGGCGCTGGTGTTACCGCGGCGGCTGGCACCAGTCTTACCCACCACTTATTCGCCAAGATATGTAAATCAGAAATGGTACATCAAAATGTCCATTTTTGTATTTTACTCTTGGCAAAAGCCAATGCAAAGCATTAGCACTTGGGATCCCCCTATCACACTTTCGTGCATTGTAGAGGTTTCGCGACTGCTGCACCCCGTAGGGCTAGGACCAGTTTCTCAGTGTCCTTCTCGGGGCTCCCTCTCTCAAGGCCCCTACCGATCACAGGCTTGGTGGGCTTGTACAAGCGTAAGTTTTTCACGAGAAAAACTTTATTTTTCGCACTTTACCCCACCAACAACCTAATCGGCCGCCAACTCATCCTTAAGCGTTGCCTTTGAAAAATGCATCCTTCCAGAGTGCATTTCCTATCCGGTTTTAGCTTCAGTTTCCCGAAGTTATCCCAGACCTAAGGTTAGATTATCGACGTGTTACTGAGCATTCCGCCGGTCTCTTGCGAGCCCTGACTTGCATGTCTAAATCGGATCCCAATAGCAGCAACCTCCCGCAGGATCAACGGGAATTGTTTATTGGTCGCATAGGAATTCTAGATAGCACTATCAACTTGCATAATTCATACTTAACATAATGTTAAGTATACACGTGTGTAGAAAATTGGAGATGATATATTTTAATTTTTTAATGTTATTTATAAAGATTTTGGTTTGTTTGTTTATTTAGTTTGTTTTATTTTAGTGTGCCTTGCTATTCACTTGCTATTTCTTTTCATGTTATTTCTAAATTAACACTTCACATATCAAAAACACACATTCGCCACTAATTCTAATTAATATTCTATTGTGTTCATACTATATAAATCTTTCGGTGTTAGTGACTTAGTGACTGACTAAATGCTGGCAGTTTAACTATCAAAGCTGATTTAACCGTGTTTTATGTTTTTATGTATGTGGCCATTCTATGCTGAATTTATTGTAGCTTAATTGTGACAAACCGCAAGAGACTATGGATTATTTAATATTTCTTAAAATCTTTTAAATTCTTGTAATAAAAGCCTTTTAAACCCTACAAGACAAAAATTCATAACTACTGTTAAATGACGAAACATTTATAAAGCAACACTTCTTACACTTTATATTGTGGGGTGAATAGAGATTCGGTAGAGTGATAGATGGAACATACGAATGAAGTGCCCTCCCAGAGGATTCTTAGGAAAGATTGCAAATACGAAAAATATTTTACTATTTGCAGGCGCTCTTACTGTGTTTGGAAGCATTGCACCGTATTCTGCTAAACCAAGTTATGCTGAAACTCGAGTTCTCAAACAGAAAAATGAGATTCATTACATGATTAATAGTAATGAGAGTTATTCTCAAGCTAGTGATAATGTTGATTTTTCTGCAGATTCTAACCTTGAACAAGAAGTTAAAAAGCTTTACACTTTTGGTGAGTTGCCTAAAAAATTTTCTGGAAATGACTGCTCTGTTGCAGATGCGCTGTGGGAGATCTATGGCCCAGAACTTTCTTCAAAAGATAACTTTTCGATGAGAAAGCAGATTTATGAAGATAATTACAATGACAATTATTATGGGTCAAGCAGGCAGAACATAAAGCTGAATAATGACATTCGCTCTGGTAAGATTCTATTTGACAGTGATGGAAAGTACATAACAAACAGTAATGTATTAAAAATAACAAAAAGCAAAATTGATAATGATAAAGCAAATGGTAGAAAAGATTATGATAATTATGAGTCAACTAGGATTGCACCTATTCTAAATTTTCAAGAGAGTAAAGAAAATAATAAAGAAATTGCTAATCACCAAGAGAACAGTAAAGCTAGTGCACCAGTTACTTTCCAAAAAAATACAAAAATCTCAAAGTCAGATAAGTCAAATAGTTTTGAAATGGTTCCTGAAAGATCATTAATCAGGCATGATTCTGCACATGTTTATGTTTCCCAAAGATTAGAACAAGCATCTTTGCCAGTCTCACTTAGTTTTAAAGATGATAATAGCGATTATAAGCCTGAAACACATACAGAAAGTGAAACATACCCAGGTGACAATAGCAAAATAGCTTACGCTGGTGATAATTTTACAGGTTTGCTTGCTTCATCCGATGATAATGGCTTGGAGGAAACAAAAATAGCTAAAGAATCAGAAATTGCCAAGGAACCTGAAATTGCCAAAGAATCTGAAATCGAAGATTCCCCAGATAGAATAGTTCAACTCTCAGCTAATTATGAATATTCATTATTCACTGACTATCCGCAAACACTGCTAAACTTGAATTTTATTGATTTCAAAAATGACTATGTATTAAGAATTGGCTATGATTTCCAAAAAGAGGGTCCAAAGGCATCTGCTTTGTTTAAATTGGGAGACACTCCTACAACAATTGGAGTTAGCACTAATTTTGAGAATCCCTATCTGGCGATAAATAAGTTCGCCATTGGAACAGAGTCTGCTAGCTTAGGAAAGTTTGGTATTGGAAGATATGACTATGATACTGGCGATCTTTCTGTAAATAAACTTGGACTGTATGTTGCAACTGGTTTTTATTTAGAAGATAAACTTGAAGATAAAAAAGACATAAAACATGCAAAATGGATGACAAACAATTCTGAAGGTTGGATAAAAGTGAGAAACTCAATAGTATCGTATGAACAGAAGAAAGCTAATTCGTGCCAGGCTGAAAATTGTCTTTCTGAGTTAGGTGGTGATCTGCTCGGAGATCCTGGCGAATATGTTATTAAGCAAACAATTGCCAAACCAATAAGCTGGTTTAAAAGAAAGGTATTAGGTAAGAAAAAAAAATCTCCAGATCATGTTTACGATAACATTAACAGTTTCCAAGATAATATAGATCAGATGATTAATGCGCTTAATAGTTACAGTATCAATGATTTCTTTAACAAGGATAAAAAATCTTATTTTTTAACAGAACAATATACATCTATAGAATTGCTCAGACAAGCTATGGCTTTAACAAGGCATCCAAATCTAAGAGAGGGTCAAGCTGATCAACTTGAATCAACCGTGCGGAAAATAATCTCTGAAATGGAAGATTTAGAAAAAAATGACCAGAAGACGATAGAAGAATATGAAATATTAGAAGCGCAGAGGAAAGCAGGGTGTGAGACACAAATTGACCTTAACAAATCCGGCAAATGCGGACTTACAGAAGAAGAACTAAATTTTATCACACCAATAATTGAACGCGAGATGATAAGCTCAAGCACAATAAATGATTGGAAAAAATTAGTGAAAGCTCATGCCATGGGTGATTACACTAATGAAGAATTAGACAACTTTGATGCAGAACAATTAAAAAATCTTATTGGGCACACATGCGATGTTATTGCGTATTTTGGCAATCTTGGTGTATACGATAATCCTAGTGCAACAATTTCTAATGTTTTGAATGCTGACGCTAACATGGTCAGAACACTAAACACCTGGTGTGGCGGTGTTTTGGATGATATTGATCAGTCCATATATTCTGCACTTGGACCAGACGCCATAAAAAGACAACAAAGAATAATCCAGAGATATGCTGAAATCAATGAAACTCAACCTCTGCCAGTTGAATCTAGTTCTGATAGAAGCATGTTAAGCAGAAGATTTGGCATAGATAACATCACAAGTTTCGATGAATTAGGAACACCTTTTTTAGAAACAGAAACATTTGTTGTGAACAAAGCTAATATAAAACAAGGCATTAATTCAAGTTATCTTGTTGGATCTAGCAGCAGCATAGACAATCCTTCAGGACATGAAAAAAGATCAATAACTGCATCAATGCAGAATAGTAATTTTCAACATGAAAGTAATGTTTCTAGTGTGTTTGAAGAAGATAGAAATGATAGCCTAGATAATATATTAAGTAATGTGAATAATATAAGCATCAACACACCAAAAGAAAAAGAGCTATCTGATGGTGTAAACATTGTGACAAATCCTGGGGGTGTGGCTCCAGAACCCGAGCCAGAACCAGAACCATGGCCTGAGCCAGAACCAAGACCAGAACCAAGACCTGAGCCTGAGCCTAGACCAGAACCAGAGCCAGAACCAGAGCCAGAACCAGAACAAAATAATACCATATCCTATGATGAAACAACTGTAAGAAATTTTAGTTTTCCGATAATATATTTGTTTGTTGATGGTAGATGGCGTTGTTATTTGTATGGCTCAGAAGATTTTATAACGAGAATGGAACAGAAAAAAGATGGCTCACAAAGATATACCACAGAAAAAAAGACATCTATGAATGTTGGGATTAACTATATATTGATTGAAAAGAAATTTTAATTTTCAATTTTAATTTTCAATATTAGATGCAACAGACAGAGTTTTTTGTGGGGGGGCTCTGTCTGCTTGCATTATTATATTTTGGACGAACCTAGATACCTAAAAATTCTTTCTCCATAAAGTGAAGCTCTCCTGGAACAATTAAGCATTGCATTCCTTGCTTAAATCTTTTCTTTAGAATCTCAGAAGCTTTGCCAGCGATGACCTGGTTGTTAGCCCCCAAGCATGAACAGCCAACAACTAATGTGTTCCTTGTGAACACATTTTCCTTTCTTTTATTTTCTATCCTCAACAAAATATCAATCGCTTCGCCAATAGTCATATAACGCTTTTTTTCTGCATGAATGTCGAGCAGACATAATGTGTGCAACTTATTTTTCAGATTCATCTTAATAGTATCATAAGCTGATTCCGGGAAATAGCTTTGCTGTGGGAACACGATGGAGGTTGTCTTGCCGAATTTATATAATTGTAAACCTGTTATTCCAACTGCAGTAAGAATGCTCGCATTGAAGACAACATTCACCTCAACCTTTAGCTCACGGGCACGCAGAATTAAATCAATATGGGTTGTTGCTGACAAAGGATCCCCCACAATCAGCAGAGCAATGTCTTCTTTTTTTGCTCTTTGCAGCATCACCTCAGGATTTTGCTCAACCAGAATACGGTCTGCTAACCTGATTCTCTTCTTATATAGTTTTTCTAATGTTTGTTTGCTACAGTTCAGCTTGGAGGTGTAGCTCTCGAGATAGATCTGTTTACATTTTTTAATTATGTCAAGGCCTCGCAACGTTATATCACGTTCGTCATTCAGACCAAGACCGATGATATGAAATGTCATAACCTAAAAAATAATGTGAGAATATAAAAAGATTTTGTATAATGATTAAGTCATGGTTAAGATCCTTGCTTTCTGCCATGTTTCAGTCACTCAGCCACAAGATGCAGAATTCTAAATATTAACTTATTTAATTAGCACACATATTTAATTAGCACACATAGGTTGACGTACCTTTATAATGTATAAAATGTAAAGCGCTTTCAATCCATGTTGATTATTCATCCTGATTATTTGCAATTATTATTTAAGCAGTATTCTTGAACCAAAAACTATAATAACGATGAATAACATCTCAGACCCATGAGAGTAACAATCAGTCTAAAAAAGTCAGTTGGGGATAACGCGAGTTCATATTATGAAAAAGCCAAAAAAGCAAAAAAGAAAATAGAAGGTGTTAAAAAAGCAATAGCCATTGCAGAAAAAAAGATAGAAGAGATTAAAGCAAAAAAGATCGAAGTTGAGAGAAGAGAAAGGAAAGTCAAACGCAAGCCAAACTGGTACGAAAAATTTCGCTGGTTTGTTAGCTCAGAAGGTTTCTTGTGCATTGGTGGTAGAGATGCAACAACAAATGAGATCATAATCAAAAAGCACACAGACAAGAATGATCTTATTTTTCACACAGATATGGCTGGTTCACCTTTCTTTGTTGTAAAAAAGGATAGTGTTAAGGATAGGGAGATTGGTTCTGCTACACTAAAAGAGGTTGCCCAAGCAACTGCTTCATATAGTCGTGCATGGAAACTAGGTATGTCCAGTATAGAAGTTTTTTATGTTAGACCAGAGCAGGTAAGCAAAAAAGCTAAAGCAGGCGAATATCTTCCTAAAGGAGCATTTATGATTCAAGGTAAAACAACTTACCTCAAGCCCATAATAGAACTAGCTGTTGGAATATGTAAAGACGGGAGCGTGATGGGCGGTCCTGTTGATGCTGTTAAAAAGAATTGTGAGAAATTTGTCGTGATTCAACAAGACACAAGGGCGAAGACAAGCGATACAGCCAAGTCTATACAGAAAATCATAGGCGGAGAAATCGACGATATTATACGAGCGCTTCCAACTGGAGGTGCTAAGATAAAGAAATAAATGTGTCAACATCCATTATTCATTCAAACTTCATTTCTTCATCATATCAAAATATTTTGAATTTGAATTTAATAAATAAAAATAGAACTGAAAATAGAAAATTAAGATGGATTTTTTTACCACAAGATTGCGTCTTTAATCTTATAAATGCCAGTATTTTTATTTTCCATGATGATTTCAGCATCTTTTATAACTATCTTTTGTTTAAACATGGGACAATCAAGTACAAGGGTTTCAGCTTCACCGCCTTCCAATGCCACATTCAGACCAATCCTTTTATTAAGTTCAACTAATTTATCAACATCTTTCTGTAACATCTTTCTTCCTAGCCAAGATTTATCCAGGCCTTCTGCAGCAACAGAACTAAATATAACCTCAAAACCTTCTGTGATCAGCTGTCTCATCTCATATTCTTGATCAATATGCCACAGCGGAGAGAAAATTTTTAATCCAAGGGAATCAGCAATCTTCTCGATTCTGTCACGTTGGTAACTAGAATATAGTGCGCCAGTAATAACACCTTCGATCTTATACTTCTTTTTTGCATATGCAAGAGCTTTCTTCAGATCTTTAAGCTCTTCTTCTTTTTCACCTTTTGTTTTTTCAATTACGTATGGCAATTGCATTGCTCTTGCTTGCAACGCAACAAGTTGAACATTTGGCGTGTGAAACATATAGCTTTCAGGATTCTCAGAGATGATAGTGACAACACACCCAACTTTGTAGTTTTGCTTCAACATCACATACATCGCAAACAAGCTATCTTTGCCACCACTAATCAAAGCTGCAAGATTTAGATTGTGACTAGGATAGAATTGTCTAAGATACTCAGATCTTAATCCAAAGCCACGTTTCTTTGATAGCTTTTTTACAGCTTTATCTATGTTACTGCCATATTGTGCAGCATCTTTTTTTCTGCTTGCAAACTTCATAGGAATGCCTAAATCCTGAGCAACCATCCTAAGAATAATTTTATCCTGCTTCTCATCTAACTTTAGCTTTGCCGGAATTCTCAATGCGTGCTCAACAAGATACCTATCCAAAAATGGAACCCTCAATTCAAGATTATTAGCCATTGTCACAACATCGTCTCTGTAGAGATCACGTTCATACATTTTTAATAATCCAGAGATGCATTCTTTATTAATATCTTGACTTTTCTCGTGTCGATAATAACCTGCAAAAATCTCTTCACTTCCCAAGCCTGATAAAATAACCTTACAGCGGTCCTTCTTTGCTAGCTCACAAGCAGCATATAGTGTGAGTGCAACCTCTACTTTGACAACATTATTATCCTCAATTAATGGCACGACTTTTTTTAGATAGCCTTCAACATTTGAAAGCTTTATTTTATTAATCTTGAGCTCAAAGCCAAGCTTTTCTGCAACTCTTTTTGCATAGACGATGTCTGGGGGTTCTCTAAAACCAGGATGGTCCACAACAGCAGTATAACATGTAAACTTTTTGCCTAACATTTTACAGATAAAAGATAAAGTAGTGCTATCTATGCCACCTGAAAAAAGAATGCCTAGTTTTTTGTTAGGTAGTCTTTTTCTAACAGCATCTATCAATAGTTTTTTTGTCTCTTCTAAGACATAACTGCTTTTCTTTTTGATAGTTGGGGTTATCTTAAAAAAATCGCGTTCAATAAACTTAATATTATTTGTTTTAATATCATAACTGACAATCTTTCTAGGATTTAATTCTTGAATATCAATGTAACCCATTTTTTCCAGGGCTTTTTTTTCAGATGCAAATGCCAGACCTTCTCTATAGGAAAACCATAGAGGTTTAACACCAATTATGTCACGAGCTAATATTAGTTTATCTCTGAACAGATAAGCAAAAGCATAAACACCGTCAAGTTGCTCAAGAACTTCTTTAATCTGAGCAACACCTTTTTTATCAAGCAATTTTAATAATAACTCAGCATCATTTTTAGCGTCAAGTTCTTCTCTCTCGTTTAGTTCTTTCCAGTTGTAGATTTCACAATTAGAAATAAGCAAACCTTTTCCAAGTATTGGCTGCTTTACATGCCCAACAACAGCATGTAGCAAATGACCAATAGCAGCAGTATCATTTACAGCGTCAACACATCTTGCATCCTTGCCGCGGTGTTTTATTACAGCCATGCCTTTTCTAACTAGCTTTTCAGCATCCTGTTTATTAAAAACCCCGATTATGCCGCACATAAGATATTTATATTTCAGGAGACTTATAAAGGTTATCTATACTGGTTAATATGAGGACAGATTCTATAACAAATCAAAAGGACTTTTGACCTTCAACAGTGCTAAGGAAGCAGTATGCAGATAAACCTTTGTGCTTTTTAGAGTAGTATGCCCAAGAAGAGATTGTGCAGTAAGTAAGTCATAACCATTTTCAATCAAATGCGTAGCAAACGAATGTCTAAGTGTGTGCGGATGTATATTCTTCTTGATATTAGCTTTTCTTGTAGCTTTTCTGATAATTTCTTGGACAGTTCTTTGACAAATATGTGTTCTTTTATTTCCTTCAAACAACCAATCGTCATGATTAAGTTTATTATCTTCAATGTATTTGAAAATTTCTTGTTTCAATTTATCTGCTATGATAAATGGTCTATCTTTATTTCCTTTACCATTTCTTACCCAGCCAAGGTTTTGGTTTAATTCAATGTCTTTAACTTTTAAATGAACAAGTTCACTTAGCCTAAGACCAGCAGAATACATTAATTTTAACATTAGTTTATGTTTAACATTACTAACAACATTAAAGATTTTTAGGATTTCATTCTTAGTGAGGACTATAGGAAGAGCTTTAGGTCTTTTTGAATATTTCAGTTTTAGATTTATTCTTTTCTTCAATACTTCAATAACCAAAAATTTGATCGCGCTAAGATAAACATTAATAGTGCTGCCTGTTGCATTTGTATCAACAAATTTGTTCATAAACTCTTTTATAGCTTTCTTGGTCAATCTTGCTGGTTCTATCTTGCAATAATCCAAAAACCGTCTAACACAGTAAAGATATGTCTTTGTGGTTCTTGGGCTATATTTTCTGCGAAGCAGCTCTTTTTTCATTTCGTATATGGGGTCTATCATATATCAATCAATGTAAACTTGCTTTATATAGTTCACGTCTAGATGTCCAGTGTCCAGTGCCAACACCTTTAAAAATATATTAAAAATATATACTTCCAGACACAGTTTATATACATTCTATAATTTAAGTCTATATAGACTCGTATAGAGTTTTGCGTTTATAATTTAATGGTTTTTAGAATTTCGTATTATAATTCGTAGTCTGTATAGAATCGTGTAGAGTTTCGCTTAAGTTTTATAATTTAATAGTTGAGTTTCGTATTATAATTTAGTTTTAAGTTTTTGAATTAACAATTGCTAGATATTTATTATATACTTATAGACATTTATTATAATAGATATTTATTATATACTTGTAGATATTTATTATAATAGATATTTATTATATACTTATAGACATTTATTATAATAGATATTTATTATAGTTTTTAATATTTCATTGATACAGCCTTTAAAACCTATGAATCTCTCAAACTTCGCATATAATATGTTATGTGCAATTCGAAAACCTGCCTAGAAATTATTTCTTTTTAGGGGCGGGGCGTTATGAGCCTTCATTTGGAAATTGTCCCTTTGCAACTAAGTTTAAGGAAGGTATATGTGCAGGTGTTGTAAATACATAATTTATTGCTTCTCCTACTGCTGTTGGTGGAGCTAATCTTATTCCTTTATTTCTCCAATCACATTGGTATTCGTCTGCTGCGTCTTTTACTGCTTCTTGAACAACAGGATTATCGTACATACCAGTATCTACCCCACCCGGTCGTATTGTGGTTACAAAGATATTCTCCTTGTATAGCCCTAACATACAAGCATTTGCATACCTGTCTATTGCTCCTTTGGCTGCACAATGTGTTGCCCCATAAGAATATCCTCTTATTGCGCTCATTGAAGTAATTAATGCTATTCTTGTTTCATCTTGTTCTCTGAATGTTGGCAAAAGTTCTTGCATCATTAAATGAGTTGCTCGTAGAACAATCTGAGATTCTTTTTCTATCAGTTCAAGAGGTATCTTTTCAATTGGCAGATATGGATTGTCGTCTTTTAGTTTATAACTTCCTGCTCCTAAACCAACAGATTGTACCCAGTAGATTGGTTTATCTCTCGGTAAATGCTCAACAAATCTTTTTACTTGATCCTCATCAAGTAAATCTAATGCAGAATATTCTATTAAATGGTCGTCAACAAATTCTGCTAAACATTTTTTTATATTCTTTAATTTACCCTCAGATCTTGAGACCATATGAACCGTGGCACTATTTAGTGCAAGGACTCCTGCTACAGCCGAACCTATGTTTAATTTCATCTCTTGTCCTTCTACTTCTATTGAATCATGGCTTGGCTCTCCTGTTGTTATGTCATAAAAGATATGTTTAAGAGGTTTGTAACCACAGCCAGTTATGATTATTCTTTTTCCTTTCAATCTTTCAGATTTAACTATGCGTTCTAATCTACTCATTTTAACCACTAAGAAATAGTTATAACCATAACTATAATTAACTTTACCCGATAATTATCGGTATCTAAGAAAATAGTCTATAATCTTATTTTCCGCTTTTCTTAAGTTTTCTTGGAAAGTAGAGTAAGATCTCTTAATAGTTTTGGCAAGCCTTTGCAATGTTAATTTTCTTGGATATTTATAGTATCCTGCCTTATACGCTATTCTTAATGCTTCTAATTGTTTTTCTGTTAAAAGAGGTGTCAATTCAAGACTTGTAACACTTCTAAGTGTTTCTTTTTTAATAGAAAATAATTCTCCATGATAATATCTTGTTGCTGCTTGAATTATCTTATTTAATTCTTTGCGGTTTAAAGAAGCAATCTCCCAATATTCCCATCCATCGCTTGCTACATGAACTGGCTTTACCCTAATATATTGAGGATTATAAAATATTCTAATTTCAGCTTTTGATTCTCTTGAAAGAGGATGCTGGACATGGACAAGAATAAAATCATGGTGTTTTTCTACAGTCTTAACTCGTTTATCTTTTTTTACTTCTTGAATAAATTTTCTTTTATTTTCTTCAGAACCAGAAATAGTTCCACCAACAAGAAGATTAATTTTTTTGTTCTTAATAAAATTCGTGTAGGGAACCGCAAAAAACTCTATTCTAAATTTTTTACATAAAGGACTATAAATATCTTCATCATCTTTTAATTTAAATTTAGCAACCCACATAATCCGATAATTGTCGGTTAAGTATATAAATATTACGCCCCGCCCTTTATTGATCATAAATCACTTGAAATTGGCAGGTTTTCGAACTCTGCGGGATTTCTGCCTACGGCAGAACCGTTGCACTATCCCTTGGTCTTTTCTTCGAAAAGACGCACATAACACGGCTTATGCGGTTCACTCACCTTGCAGGTTCGTTCACCCAAATTTCCCTTCGGGAAACTTCGCATAAGCCGATATGTTAGCCAAAATTTTCTTACTGCCTAGAAGGTGCATACGCTTACGCTATTTCCGAAAATCATTCTGATAGGTGCCTTCGTTAAATCGATTAAAACAAAAACGGTTTTTCAATTGCTTCGCAACTAAACCTAACATTGATTTAACGACTTCATTTCATTCCATCCAAATTTTTACTTACTTTATAGACGAGAGAGGGGGCTTAGTTCTTCGGACAGATAGACTTTTATTGCGTAAAAGAAGATTTTAAGGAAGAGAAAAAACTACATAAGGATTTAACTCAATTGTTTTTGTATGCCCAGTTGACTAGCATTCTCAATAATAACTTTAACTACTTGTTTTATACCACTAATGTACTTATCAAAATCTAATATTCCTTCCTTTGCGATGTCTTTTACTTTATCCCTAAAACTTTCTTCATTCAGTCCCGATTGATATAGCTCTTTATATTGTTTGTATACATAACCAATCGGTAATTTAATGTTTTTTCCAAAATCAATGATAATATTGTAAAACGTTGCAACTATCCCAATATATGGTACTAAAACTGTTAATTTCATATCCCTAATTAATGTGCGGTAAGTTTCCTTAAAAACATCACTTAGTAATCTATTCAATATTTTGTTTCTGTTTCCTTTTCCAATTTCTCTCTCAAGTTTTGAGATATATTTATTATCTAAAGTGATGATATCTTTTTCTTTCCTTAAATAACCAAAATCAATCAAAAATTTGATATACCTTATTTGCTTCTTGTCAAAAGACTTAGATAATGAATCTGCATGATGATCTTTCCTATAAAATGCATCTAGAACTATTCTAAGCGGAGTTAAAGCCTGATGAATTCCAGGTATTCTCACGATTTGGCTGGAAAGTAATCTTATTATTATTCTCTCTCTTAATTTATGTAATTCTTTATATTTTTCTAGCGCATTATATACGATTTCCTTTGAGTCGGAATAATTCATTAAACCGCCTTTGTTATCTAGTTTAATAAGACCAACATTTCTTAATTTGATAAAATAAACAAATTCAGTGTTTAATTCTTGATCAAAAATCCTTTTTGGAACTAAGAAGTCTAGATATATTTCTATCTCGTTCTTCAATTTGGTTACATCTTTGTTTAGACTGATGCCATTCCAATATTTCTTTACGACTATTTCTCTTGCCTTTTTTAGTATTAATTCTTGTTCCATTTTAAGTTAACCATTGATTTAGAGATTTTTTCTCACTTTTTTCTATAGGTTCAAACCAATAAACCCTATTTAAAAATGTACTTGCAAACCTACTTAGAACATGATGGGGAGTTTTAACTCTTATATTTTTCAAATTCAGCACCTCTTTTTGATGATTATATACTAGATCTGGATCATAGATATAAAAATGTTCCGAATCAAAACCATGTATTACCACCGCATGAAGATAATCAGGATCCTCGCCTCTTACTTCAATTTTGTGAGGGTTAATTACTATACTATTATTAATATATTTTGGATTTATTAGTAAAATTGGGTAAACCCCACTTTCAATCATAAATTTGAGATCATCCAACGAAAAATCAACTTTAAAACGTAAGACAATATTAGCTGTTTTTAAATTTTGATTAAGTTTCAGATGAAATTTATCTAATTCAAACACACCATGATACATTTCTTTAAGCAAACGTAAATCTCTCCCGCTTAACTTAGCCATTCTTTTTGCGACACTGTTTGGGTTATAACCCACCCAATTTTTTATTTTTCTATAATTAATGTGTTTTAGATTTACTCTCTTATCTTTTTTAAATTGATTTAATATAATTGTGTATAATACACAAGGTAAGCATTGTTCGTCAGTCTGTTTCCGTGGCTTACTTATTTCCAAAACTTTTTTTTCCATCTTAATCTAATCTTAATTTTTCATTGAACACATTAATAAAATCAGC
This sequence comes from Candidatus Woesearchaeota archaeon, assembly GCA_003650545.1. Lineage (GTDB taxonomy): Archaea > Nanobdellota > Nanobdellia > Woesearchaeales > B72-G16 > B72-G16. The sequence goes on from QMQO01000002.1 coordinate 27,380, forward strand.
TTTCATACCTTCATTATAGAATGGCATACCTATAAGTTTATAACTTTCATTTTCTGCTAAAATCTGTAATTGACAATTACCTTCAATCTCTTTCAAAAATTCTTCTTTCCATTCGTCTGTTTTTAACAAGTGAGTTCCCTTCGGTTCAATAAATAATTGATATTGAATTAGTTTTTGTTTCCCTTTTTCTTTCAGGAATAAAACAAAATCCGGCTCTGTCGGCCTTCCGTCTGAGAATCTGTATAGCTTGAATAAATTGGCGTTCCTAACAAGATAAATCTCCGAATATTTTTTGCTTAATTTATCCATCACTCCATGCAAAAACTGAATAAAGTGCTTTTCTTCGGATGTTCCGTAATTTTCGTTATAAACATACCATTTCTTATCAGATAAATTTAATCTTAGATTCTCTTTTGTTGTTTCACTCATTGCGATACCGAATTCTTGGTCTGAATAATCACCTACATTAATGTTTAATGTCTTATCTTTTACAACATCTTTAATTCTGTGCTGAACAAATAATTTTGTTCCTTTATAATCTGTATAACCAGCTCTTATTTGTGATTCTAATTGTTTGAGGATGTTTAAACATACTTCAAGTTTATCATCAGGGCTTAAATTGTCCAGTCTTGTTTTTGAGCTTCTTATATCTACTTTTATTTGTTTTAATGATTCAATGAATTCATTAATTGAGTTTAACTTTGGGAAATACTTTTTAAGATTGTCAAATTTATAAAAGTCAAGTTTTGAGAGTGCTTTTCTTAGTACAGCTTCATTAAAACTCTTTAATTCAAATGGTTTAGTTATTCTATCTTCTTCTGCTTTTATTTCATCTACAAAAATAGTTCTGTCTTGTGTAAAACCACTTCTTAAATTAAATGGACCGAAATTTTTTGAAACATCAATATCGCTTATATCTTTTATTCTTGACCTGTCAGCTTCAACTCTTTGGTTAATGAAAATAAAACCTTTTTTCCAGAAGTCAGTTTTTTTAATATCTTCTTTAACTTTGAGATGAATTATTTTTGGTTCTTGCGGCGGCATTATTCCAGTGTCCCTTAGAGCAGTTTTTAATTCCTGAATATATCTTGGATTATGTGTGCTATGATAATACAACTCTTCAATAATCTTCAAATCATTTTCCAAATCCTGATCAAATTTTCTTCTGAATTTATCTTGTTCATCATTTAGTTTAAATGGAAAATATCTTGCTCCTCTTCCTATCAGCTGGGCTTCAGCTATTGTTGTTTTTCCCGGCCTGTTTCCTTTGCTGTCTCTTGTATCGTATAATCTAACAATATCAAATAAGTTTAGAACATCCCAACCTTCATTTAGCATATCAACAGCAAAAATAGCTCTTATCTCATTGTTTTTATCTTCAAGAGAATTTAGTTTTAATTGTTTTTCCTCATCGATATTATTTGAATCAAGGAGCATACATTTCTCTTCTGAAAAATCTTCTTTTAATTCTGTAACTAAGTTATCAAATGATATTTTTTCTTTCTCAAAATATTCAAATGCTTTCTGTAAAACACTTCCATTTGCTTGTGATTTTATTCTTTGAATATCTCTTATAGTTAAATTTCGTATTTTTTCAAGAAATTCCTCATAATTTTTTTCAGATTCTTTTATTGTTTTTGATTTAAACAAAATTACCGGTTTTAAATGGACTTTATTTTTTTCTGCTATTTTCCTTCTGTATTGGCTTAAAATCATTGCTTGAAGCATTCTGTCAAGATTATCCAAATCTGCTTGTAAAACTTTTACTTCTTTTGAATATCCATCTTGTCTAAATTCTTTTAATGTGTATTCAAAAATAATCTTATTTTGATATTTCTCATAAATAGCAGGATTATCCAAATCAACGGTTGCAGTGTATTCCAGCATTATGTTTTCTGTATTTGAGTTAAAAATATTGTTTACTGTATGCTCCCATGTGGTTTTGGCTATCGTTTCCTCTTTTCCTAACTTATTTTTTGTCCATGCGTTTATGTGATGAGCTTCATCTGAGATTATGACTATTTTTTTGTCTTTAAAATCTTCATAAGTTAAACTATTCTCTTTTGGCATATTCATATTAGAATGAAGCCCCTGAATTGTCGTGAAAAGAATATTTATGTCATGATTATTTGATGTTTCAAAATTATTAACTTCGTTTATTTTTACTTCCTTATCCTCAAACTTGATTTTTTCATTAAAGAGATATTTTGATGAATTAGGATTAAGAAAATTATCTTTTGTTTTTTCTATGATGTTAGTGCTGTTTACGAAAAACAAGAAGTTTCTGTATCCTTTATTGTAAAGATAGAGTATATTTGCGGCCATTAAAAGAGTTTTTCCTGAACCTGTTGCCATGTGAAACAAAAGCTGAGAAGGTTTTATTCTTTGAGGATAATTTTCAAGATAATCAATAAAACGAGCTATTGCTTCTTTTTGGTATTCTCTTAATTCAAAAGCAGGATTTAAATTATGGATTATAAACTTCGGGATTTCCTTGTTTAATCTTCCAAGTTTTGAGAGTGTATCATAATCCTGCCTTAGAGTAGTCATTTACAACCCTCCTGCAATTGCTTGAGCAATTAAGTTCGTTAAAACATTTAATGGGACTTGTCTCAAAAAATCTCTTCCTTTTTGTTTAAGTTCATTCAATAAAGCATTTATTTTAGATTTCTGGATGTTGTCTTTTTTTGTCTCTTCTTCTATCTCTTTTATTATCCTTTTTATTTGCTCTTTATTTTGAAAATTATTTTTATCTAAAATATTATGAACATCACTAAATGAGGTTATGGTGATATTCATTTGATTAAGATTTTGATTTAAGTTGGTGTTTGTTATATTTATGTTAGGAACAGGAGAGTCTATATTTACTTCTTTATTTTTATCAAATTTTCCTAATTCATAATTATCCTTTATTATTTGAATACCACCTAAACAAGATTCTATATCTCTGTCATAAAAAGCAAATTCTTCAGCAGGTGCGAAATAAAATGGATAAAAAATACCTTGAAAAAGTTTTTTTATTTCTTGTTCTGAATAAAGTTCTACAATTATACTTTTAATTTTTCCTCGTATCGCATACATTAAATCTTGATTTTCTTTTGAAGGTCTATTTTTTATTTCATTAAGTTGATTTTCATAATCTTCAAGTTTGGATATTACTTTTTGAATATCCATTTTATAAACCTCCATAAAATTTTTTATTAAGCTCAACATCCTCTTTGCTTATTTTATATTGCTTGTCTTCTATTTCGCTGTAATTGGTATATAGGTTATTTGCATCAAGACATTCAATAAGAAGTTTCTTCTGTTCTTCTGCTGATAATTTCTTAAAGTCTTCAATATTTTCGTCAAAAAGTTTAGGATCTACACGATAACTCAAAAATGCGTGTTGCTTCATATCTTCCCAGATTTTAAGAAGCTCTTTTGTATCTTTTGCTTTCTTAATCTTCCGGACAAATCCTTCATTAAGTTCTTTTAGCTCCATATAAACAAAATCTCCACCGCCCTTCCAACCAACAGCTTTTGAGATGCCTGTTTGATCTCCATTGATTACATTTTTCAATCTCACAACAGCACTATTCTCTCCATAATCCAATTGCTCAACACCAATATATTGTCTGCCCATTTTGTGAGCTACTGCACAAGTTGTTCCGGATCCTAAATGGTAATCTAAAACTATATCTCCTTCTTTTGTAGCCATGTCTAATATCTTTTTCATTAATTTTTCTGGTTTTTTACCCGCTTTTAGTTCAACATTCCCTTCTTTAGCTATTCCTTGATGTAAATTTTCTACCCAGAGATTGTCATTTTTAATTAATTTCAATACACTTTTTCCTTCATTACTTTTAATTGCACTATCCCTTAACCATACAATTAATGAACCATCTAAGAAATAATACCTATAAATTTGTCCAGCAGATTTACCTTTTGTAGGAATGTATTCAATAGAGTAAAGACCTCTTTTTGGAATATGAGGCATTATTCTCTGCATTAAACCCCCTTGTGGATTAGTAGTTCTAAAAATCTTCTCAAAATACTTATAATAATTTTCATCAGTTCTATCTTTTGTTAGTAATGTTTCAACATTAAAATTTTCATGCTTGAAAACTTTTATTTTACCAACATTTCCACCGTTTATATCTTTAACATAGTTCTCCTTACCAAAATCTGTTAAAATTTTATTATACACCCTTTTGAAATTATCTCCTAGTTCTCCTTCAGCAAACGGTTTATAATTTTCAATTTTACTGCTATCTTTAGCATAAATTAGAATATACTCACAAATATCAAATAAGAAACTTTCTTGCCCTACACCCCCTCCTGCTTTTGCTTTTAGGGTTATCATCGTCAAAAAGTTCTCTCTACCAAATATCTCATCCATTAGCACTTTTAGATATGCTTGCTCTCTGTTATCAATCTGAACAAAAATAACCCCATCATCCCTTAACAAGTCTCTCGCAACTTCTAACCTGTTCTTCATAAAAGTTAGCCAAGTGGAATGATTAAAATTATCATTATACTTAAACTCATCATTTCCTGTATTATACGGTGGATCAATATAAATCAGCTTTACTTTTCCGGCAAATCTTTTCTTTAAAGAATGTAAAACCAAAAGATTATTTCCTTTTATGATTAAGTTGTCTGTTGGTTTGATTTCTTTGACTTTATGCTCTCCTTTGGCGTCAATTCTTTTAAAGTTTGTAAATACTTTTGGGTCTAATAATCTATCAATTTCATCCGGAGCAAGAATTTCATTGTGAAAAATCTCTTTTCTTTTTTCGTCAGATTTCTCTTGTCCACCTTCTAATATACAATCTTTGTATGGCCAAGCTAAAACAACTTCTTTACTTTTTGAGATATATCGGTCATCATCCGTAATTAAACCAATTTTGTTTTTAAAAGCAGTGTAAGAATCAGGCAGGAACTCTTTATTATCAACAAATTTCATGAATTTTTCTTTGTCAAAAATTAATGTCCCTTCAACTTCAGTGAAAAAATGCTCCTTAATTTTTTTGTTGGTCAGAAGAAGCTTGATCAAATCTTTATCTAATTTTAATGCCAACTCTACAATCCTATTTTTTAACAATTCCCCATCAGATACCAATCTTTCATCTTTTTTTAAAAGTGATTTTAATTCATCTAAAAGTGTCATTTTTCATCCTCCTCTTTAAGCTGTTCTTCCATCATTATTTCAAACTGTCTTGATATTAATAAACCCTTTTTCTTGCAGAAATTTCTATATTTATCATATAATTCTGAATTAACCCTTAAAGTGATATTTTTTGATTCCATTTTGCACCCCTTTTTATTACAAATATATTCATTTGTATATAAATATTTCTATCCTAATGTTCTTTTTCAGAAAAAGAACCAAAAACAGCCCCCTCTCTCGTCTTTCAGACATGCTCAAAAATGGAACATTTTTGGCATCCTAAAAATCTTTGATTTTTATGATATTGCCTGCTACGCAGTTATTGATATCAAAGTAAGTAAAAACTACGGCACCTATCTGATTTTCGGCAGTAAGAAAACTCAAAAATTTAATGTTCCTTGCGGAACTTAAATTTTTGGATTTGCTAACGCAAATCTCGGCTAACACGCATTAAGCGGGAAATTAGCCTAACCACACCCGCCCCTAATTTCCCCAAATTTTGAGTCCAGCTCTGTTCCGCTCAGGTTTTGTGGGTTGCCTCAAAACCTTCGCTCCACGAGGGACTCAAAACTTCGCTTAATGCGATATGTTAATTGCAATTCAGAAATCAGCCTAGAAAGTTTAGGGGGCAAAATTTAAAAGTCTCTTGTAATCTTATGTTCTTTAGAGAATTTTATTTCCAATTGGTCATAGAAGTCATTACAAGATTTTATTTTTTCTTCATCTGTCCTTTGAATTCCTTTCCTCTTTAATTCAAGATATTCTTTCAGCCATTTCTCCCAAGCATTTTTAGCTTCAGGATTCTCTTTAAAGTATCTTCTTAAAGTTTGCTTAATCTCTTTAGCAACTCCCTGTGGGTCAAAAAGTATTTTTTCCTCTAAATATGGATATGACAAGAACGGATACTTTTTGATACGATTAAGCAATTTCTTTTTTGGCCAGAATTCAAAGTCCACTTTAATTCCATAACGATATTCATGAGTATCTTTATATCGTCCACCATCATAAATAATCTCAATATCAACATCTGAATCTTTATGAGCTGTTCCTCTCGCTATACTTCCAAAAAGTAAGATACTCACTACTTTTGGATCTTTCTTCTTCTCTTCTATGACCTCTTTTATTATTTTTCTATGAATACTTAGCATATAGGAATAAATAAAATTCTTAGAATATAAATTTTGCCCCTTAATTGTTTTGTTTGATGTATCGCTTCGCTCATAAGATGACGGCTGATTTCTGAACTCACTTCGCTACGCTTCGTGCCACGCTGCGCTCTCGCCTTCGGCTCGGGGCAATTAACAGGAATTTAACGGAAAAATGCTCAGCTCGCATTTTTCCCAAATCGTTCGCTACGCTCACGACTTCGTTAAATTCCAATGTTATGCTCAATCCGCCCGCTCGCCTCTTTTCAGAAAGAATTAAATATAATTGTTCTAAACTATTATTATTATGATGAGATTCAAAAAGATTGTTTTGTATGATTTGAGGTCAAAACCTCTTGAAAAAGAATTTGTTGATAAACTAAAACAGTTTGCAGAATCTATAAAGGTTGTTTTTGCTAAAGGAGAATATCTAAAAGTTTTGAAATTGTCAGATTTGGAAGATGCTGATGCTTTAATCACACGCATCTTTGATTATTATGATGATTCATTATTTGAAAATTCAAATTTGAGATATATTGGTGCAATGCATACTGATGTTTCACACTTTAATATTCAACTTCTTAATAGAAAAGGAATTACATTAACTAATATTCCTGGCTATGCTACTGAAGCAGTAGCTGAATTAACAATTTCTGCATTGCTTAATATTTCTAGACAAACTCATGACGCAATGAATTTTGTTAAACAAGGCAACTGGGGTTTTGAAAAGTTTTTGGGCTGGGAATTGGGAGGAAAGACCTTGGGAATAATTGGCTTAGGAAGAATAGGAAGCAGAGTTGCAGAAATTGCTCAGGGATTTGGAATGAATATTATTTATTATTCTAAAGAGGAAAAAGACGTTTCTTATAAATTTGTTGAATTGGACAATTTATTAAAGCAAAGCGATGTTGTAAGTTTGCATTGTAATTTAACTGATGAAACAAAAAATATCTTAAATAAAAAAAATCTGAAATTAATGAAGCAAGGAGCTGTTTTACTTAATTCTGCTAGAATGGAATTAGTTGATTTAGAAGCTTTATATGAACTTTGTAAAGAAAGAAAGATTTTTGTTTGGTTTGATGAACTTCAGGATGCCTTCTCTCTTCTTATTTGTGAGATAATCTCTATTGTATAACAGCCATGCACTACACCAAATAATCTTATCATCTTACCCCTCTCAAAAAAATATCTAAGATTTATTCACTTCTTAATTTTTTGGAATAATGTCAATCTTAAAAACCTTTCGGAATAGAGGGAGTTCCTGACTCTAAATTTAGTCTGCCTTCGGCAGTTATTTAATATTAAAGTGAAAATTCGACTCTCTCCGCTTCGCTCCGAGCCACGCTACGCGCTCTCGCCTACAGCTCGGGTCGGCTAACAGGCATTATCCGAGAAATCCCTCGGCTCGGGATTTCTCCAAATTTTTGCTAACGCAAAAACTTCGGATAATGCCATATGTTATGCTCAATAAAAAATCGGCTAAAAATAGAAAGGGTCGGCTCTTGAAAATAGTCTCACTTCGTGAGAAATTTATCTATTCAAAATGTAGGCTCTTGCTTTGCCCTCTTTAAATTCAAGAATTCCAGCAGCAGGTTTTAAGTTTCTACCAACATGGTCATAAACTGCTCCAGGATTGAAGTCAAGTCTATCTGATAATTCTCCCTGTTTAACAGGTTGCTCATCAGGAGTTATTAGTCCATATGCTTCATGAATGTGTCCGCTCACAGCAAATTTAGAACCAATTGCTTTTCTAACTCTTGCTAAATCAACTCCGCCAACATTAATTCCTCTATCAATAACATCCAATCCTCTTTTTGTCCTGTATTTTTGAGGAATATGTGTTGCAATCAAAAGAGGTTTATCACATTGATATTGTTTTGCTAATTCTCCTAATCTTTCAAAATCTTCTCCATTTCTTAAATATCCATCTGGAACACAAAATCGAGAATTTGCATTTCCACCTAAAGCAACAATAGTCAAATCATCTAAATCAGCAACAGGAACTTTTTCCATATCTACAACATTTGAATATTTTGATGTCAAATGTTCTAATGCTTTGTCATAGGCTCTTTTTTGCTCGTGATTTCCTGGAACTGCTAAAACAAGTTTTCCTGTTGCAGCTACTGGCTCAACAACGCTTAAAATTTCATTAAAATCATCTTTTGCTCCTTCGTAATCCCCAAAAGAATGCGATAAATCTCCTGCTAAAAAATAAACATCAACACCTTCTTGATTTAGCTGATTTGCAAAAAATTGAGAATTTCCTTGATGAGCATGAAGATCAGCCATTACGCCTAATTTTATTTGTCCATCTCCTCTTGTTGCTTGACTAATAACTCCATCTTGAATTTGATATTCAATACCTTTAAGATTTATTGTTTTAGGAGAATCTGACTTTTTACTGCAACCTGTCAAAGGCAATCCTGAAGCTACTGCTCCAGCAACTAAAGCCCCTCTTCCAAGCCATCCTAAAAACTCTCTTCTATTCATTCTCATATAATATGGTTAAAACTACCCCTTTATAAATGTTTCGTCATTAGAAAGTAGTTATGACGGATTTTCAAAAAAGCGTCATAATGTCGCTGAAGAGTAAATAAGCCGAAAAGCCCGAATTTCAGGGTTTCAGGCTCTAAAACGCTAATTCTGAAAAAATGAGATGAAACAAGGCAATTTGACAACTTTCAGGAAAATCCACGAATTTTGGCCTTGATTTCTGGTGGAGAAGGGGAAGCCGAATCGATTGAGTTTGAGGAGGTGAACCCCAATGAAAGACCTGCAAACGGTTGAGAAATTCCAGCAAGCCCAGGCAGAAAAATGGGCAAAGAAAGAGAAAGACATACACCTGCAAGTCTGCTTCAAGAAAGCAGTTGATGTTGAGATACACCTCATCCAAGGCGCACAAGCCCTAGATGAGTCAGAAATCACAGCAAGAATTCTGAAGCGAGCAGAGTATTATTTCCTGGGCTATGAGAAGCTGAAAAGCAAACTCATTGACGGAATTTCTGAGGAGGCGGATCAGGATGAGCCAAGCAGATGAGATCCGCCAGGAACTTGAGAGAAGAAACAAGGAAACACGCCAGAAAATCAAGAAGCAACAAGATGAAAAGGAATTCAGAGAATACCTTGATGATCTTGGCATAGAAAGGATTGATGCTCCTAAAAAGGAGAAAAAATTGACCCACAGCGGTCGGAGGTCCCGAAAATGAAAATGGAAGTATCTGACAAGGTAGCAGTGCCTCAAAAGAGGCCACACATAAAGAAAGGCTTCTATCACGCCAGACTGGTGGAAGTCAAGCCAAAAAAGACAGAAAGCAAGTACGGCAAGAAGATCGTGCTGCTCTTCGAGATTCTGAACGATGCCTTCAAGCAGAATGGAAAGTATCTGCAACTGGCAACAGAGGCATATTACGAATACAAGCAAGATGATGGCTCGTACAGGACAGCAGTGACTCCAAACTCAAGGATAACTCAGATTTTCCAAGCACTGGGCTGGAAGTTCACAACGCAGGGCCTTGATACGAATGACTTCATTGGAGCTGAAGCAGAAGTTCTGGTTGATGACTATGAGTATGAATACACAGATCCAAACACGAACAAGACTGAGATACTCAAGGCAAGCACTATCAACGATGTGAACAAATGGGAAGATCAGCCAGAGGTAGTTGAAGAGGTTGTCGAGTGAAATGACAAGTGCAGTTGTTGTTACTATGCAGTACGATATCCCAGAAAGTGGGGGAAAGACACACATTAAACACGATTTTTTTGTGAGGGGTCTTCCTCACTTTTTCAAATATCGTACTAAGCAGTAGTAATTATTGATTGAGTTTGAAGGAAAACTGCACTCACATAGCGATAGCTCTCCAAAAAGGAGGTGAACAAACAAAATGGATAGCAAATCATTCCTAACAATCCTGAAATACATAGAAGACTCTAAACTACCAAGAGAAGTCATAAGCAAGTTAAGAAGCAAGTGCGTAGACATATCAGGAGAACTTCTGCCATCAACAACAGACAGAAACATAAAACGTAATATCAAACTTATCAATGAATTAGAAGAACTGTTCAAATCAGTTGCAGAAAAGCACAACACAGATTTCCCTGACATATTCTGCTTCTTCAAAGGATACAAAGACTCAGTGATCATACACGAAAGCATAGAGGAAGATAGCAGAGTTCCAGCTGCAATGATTGAATCACTGCAGATAAGATGTAAGACAAACAGCGTCATCAAGATATCCGAGAAGTTCAATTATCAACAAATAAAGGTCATTACAAGAAGAATATTTGATGCTCATCCTAACTCACCTCTTGTCTTTCCGATAACAAAATACCATCACATAGAAGGAAAAGTCATCGGAGAAATAGAACAAAGAAAGATCAAGATACCTGTTGCGTGGAAAGTAGAAATAAGCACCAAAGAAGACAAAACATACGTGCCTTACTTATTTGGAGAGAAGATACCTAAAAGAACAAAGATTGTCGATGAAGTAAGCGGAGAATTCTATCTTTACAGGTTCTTATCAAAAGAAAGAAAGGAGTATGCTCTGATCAGTACGGACAGGCTGAAGCTTGACGATTATTCCATTGACGGCATTAGCATAGAAGTTGAAGATTTCAAGATCATAGGAGATGCTTATAGGCTCATAAACAAGTTCACTGTTTTCTTTGTTCACACAGCAAAAAGCCACATCTGTCAATTGCAAAATCATAAACAGTTGTTTGAACATGCAGATAAACTCAAACTTACAGGAAATAGGCTCTACCAATACTTAAGCAGTTACAGAAAGAACGGTTCAATACAAGTTTTGGAGCATCCTAAATGGTTCTTGAAATTAACTTCCGCTTTTCTCTTCCACAAAAAGAAAGGGGACACTGCTGAATACCCTATGCACATTCTTTGGATCTCTGAAAGAGGTGCTGGTAAAACCACTTTTATGGAATCTCTTCACCAAAAAAGCGGTGAGACTCAAGAAATAATCGCTGGGAGTGCCTCAACAATAAAATATCTCATCCCGAGTTTCAAAGAAACTAACAGGCCAGACATGGGTGCTCTTGCAAAAGCATCAAGACTTTGCATAATAGACGAGTTCTTCAGGATTCTTCGAACAAGCCACAAAGAAAGAGAAGATGAAAGCGGTCGGATGAATGACTTGCTTGAACACAAAGACAGGCAAGCAGGAAGCGGCCAAGGGAAAGTAAGAACCAGCATGACTGCAAGGCTTTTTGCAGGAACAAATCCTATCGCAGGAACTAACAATATTGTGAATCTTGTTGAAAAATTCGATGACTCCTTCCTTAGCAGGTTCTTGATATATTATCAAACAGACGATCACGTAAAACTTGTCCATCAAAAGAAAAAAGAAGCTAAGGTTTACACAACTGAGTGGATAGAGGTTAATGATTTTCTGAGCATCCAAGATTATCTCCAAAGTTTTGATGCGAAATACAATCGGGAAAGGCTTGTCAAAATCTTTGACAAATTTTTGATTTTCTTCAATGAAGAGGTCAAGGGAATTTATGAGGCAAGATATCTTCATCATCTTGAATGCCTTATTGATGGCATCATAAAAACAAGATGCTTGATAACGAGAGATCCTTCATTCAAGGCAAAAGAAGAGGATTATCAAGAAGCGGAATACATTTGGGCAATAATAATCAAGGGATGGTTCAGGCAAAACCTTGATGACATTCTTCGTGATCTAAGCATCCCGATAGAGTCAAGAGCAAGATTCTTGCCGGAAAACGCTGTTTATCTTTTGGAAAAACTTGCTTCTCTTGGCTACAAAGCCAAGCTTGGCGATTTGAGGGATAAATGCAGGGGTGAACTTCACGCTCCAAGCATCGCTTTCTATCTTTCCTTGTTGAAGGAAGGAGCGTTTGTCATAGAACGGGATGGATATCTCTATCATCATGAATGGGAGGCGATAGAAAGAAAATGAGGCTTTGCTGCACTCAACAGGAAGAGGACTTTTGGCTTGGCGAGCCACTCTATGAAGAAGACAAATCAGTAGGCTTTCATAGAATGTGGTTCCTGGAAGTTCTTGCCAGGAAGACTGATTTCAAGATAAGCCTTCAAAGCAAAGAAGGATATTACACTAAAAGAATACACTGGTCTGATTTCCACTATGAGAAAAAACTCAGAGCATACATAATACACAGAGAATTGTTATCAAATGAAATAGTGCTTGATTTTGATGCTCCAACTTACGAAAAGAACGTGAGCAACTTCAAGGACATTTATCCTTTTCTTAAAAGAAAGGGGTTTGTTCCTTACATCTACTTTTCAGGAAACAAAGGATTGCATGTCCACTTCTATCTAACCTTTAAGCCCTTAGTCAAAGAACTTGAAATGAAAATTCAGGAAGACATAGTGAACCATTTCAGAAAAGCAGCAACATTTGAGAAGATGTTCACAAGATTCATCGCAAAGAAGCTTGAATGGTTATACACTCATTTTTCAATTGATGGGAATCTCAATCATACAAACCATCTCATAAGGTCAGAAGGAAGTCTTAACAAATTAGGCTTCAAGACTTTTTTAGGCCATACTCCTGAAGACATACCTATCATTGCTCCTATTTACAACATAGAAAACAAGTCTTATCCGAAGTTTCCTTTTCATGATTACACAAACTCTCTGGATGACATAAAATATTCAGCCTTAACTGACCTTGTCAAACTATGCAAGGAATTTGTTAAGGTAAAAAAGATTGGTAAGAAAGAGCCAAAATACTTATCTCTTAAGGATTTCTTCCAGAAACCGAGAGTTAATTCCGAGAAGCCGTGCATAAAGTTTCTGGAGAGCCAAGAGTTTGGAAATATAGGTGAGGGAAGAAAAAGGGCTTTGTTCGTTCTTGCTTCTCATTACAATGATGATCCTCAACAAGTTGCCAAACTCAAAGAATGGAATGAGGTAGTTCTCAATAATCATCTTTCAAGTTTTGAGATAGAAAGTTCTGCAAAGAGCACGACAGGAAAAGTAGGTTGCAGGTACATTAAGGAACTTCTCGGTTCAATAGGTTATGGTCACATATGCAAGGGGTGTTCAAAATGAAAAAAGAGCCAAAAAATGCGGAAGGGTCGCAAAGGACCTTGGTCAACTTGTATGACAAGAGAAACTCTTCAAAGCAACTCAAGACAGTAATTTTCACAAAGCACGTTCCTAAATTCGTTGACCTTGACCTTAAGACTATTGGACCTTTCAAGCCTGGAGACATTCTCAGAACTCATATTGACATTGCTAATCTGCTTATTTTGAAAGGCAGAGCAAAGGAGTTCGATATAGATTGACGGGAGGTGATTCAAGTGGGTGAAATAGAAAACATCAGGAAAAGAATCCTTGCGGACATAGCCGCAATGAAACAAGACAACAATTCCTGGAAAAGGCAAATCCAGGAGAATGAGAGAAAAATAGCGGAACTTGAGCAAGCAGCTGAAGTTCTAGGAAAGATAAGCGGAGGTGCTGAACAATGAAACCGCTAAAGAGAAGGTACGTCTATGAAGAAAACTTTGAAGAAATAATGGCGTGGGCTCATTCAAGAGGCATAAGAGCTCCAAACAGGAAGGATAACTTCCCTTATTTTCTCGATGCCTACTTGAAAGAACTGAAAGGAGAATCAACACAATGAACTTGTTGGAGGTAGAACAATATGTGGAAAGGGTATGAAGCACTGCCAAGTTATTTTGGCGGAAAAAGAAAATTAGCCAGGAGAATACTCAGCTATGCAGAAGGAAAAGTTTTCATCGATGCGTTTTTAGGAGGTGGCAGCGTTTCCTTATTGGCAAAAGCAAAAGGCTTCAAAGTAATATGCAATGACATTGCTGAGAGGTCACGAATTGTTGGAAAGGCCATTATAGAAAACAAGAACAAGAAATTAACTGATTATGACATTTACTCATTGTTTAAGGAAACTGATAATAATTTCATACGAGATAATTTTCCGAACCTGGCTCTTGAAAAAGACGTGAAGTTTCTTGACAACGCTTTTGCTAATGCCAAGACAGACCTTCAGAAACTACTGCTCATCAAGTTTCTCTTCAAATATAAACCATTTAGCATGTTGTCAAACAAAGTTCCTAAGGACTTGTCAAACTGCAATTTAAAGGTCATAAAGCCGCACTTGAAATATATGTTTAAGCCGATAAGAACCTTGAAAAGAATAAAGGAACAAATTAATTATGGAATATTTGATAATGGCCAAGACAATGAGTTTCATCAAAAGGATGTTTTTGAATTCTTGAGAAACGTAAAGGGAGATACTATTTATTTTGATCCTCCTTACGCTGGCAGTCAGAGTTATGAGGAGTTCTACAATATACTTGATAGCATTCTGATGCAGAAGAAGATACCTGTTAAGAAAAGCAAGTTTAACTCTGCTGAAGCAGAAAAGTTTCTTCACAGGTTGCTTGACGAATCTATGCACATTAAGAAAGTAATATTCAGCTTTGGCGGCCCTAAGATTGACGGGCAGCAATTGTTGAAAATAGTGCAGGAGCATCGCCCTGCTGAACTGTATGAGATTAAGCATAAATGGTCTATCACGGCCAGCAAGGAGCAGATGCAAACTGCAACAGAAATATTGGTGGTGACAAAATGAAAACTGAAAAAATACCAATGGAGTTAATCGAAGAAAACAACTACAATCCAAATGAGATGGATGAGAACAAGTTCAAGAAACTTGTCTTGAACATAAAACGCAAGGGTTTCAGGAAGCCTATTGAAGTGAGGAAAGTAGGGGAGAAGTACGTTATAATTGACGGAGCTCATAGATTCAGGGCTTGTAAGGAATTAGGTTACACCGAAATTGATTGCATAGTTGATGATGTTGATGAAACTGAGGCCATGATTGACACCCTCAACGCAAACATTCATGGCACCCATAATCCTTACAAGGAGGCGCAAATATTCAAGCAGATTCACGAGAGGTACACTCTCAGGGATATTGAGAAGTTGACTATTTTTAATCAGTCTGAGATTAAGGACAGGCTTGAGTTGCTTAGTCTTTCTCCTGCAATACAGAAAGAGATTGAGAAAAGGGAGAAGGCTGAAGCGAGGGAGGCGCCAGTAGTTCTTACTTTTATGATTAAGGAAGCCGAGAAAGAGATTGTAATGAAAGCTCTTGATCTTTGCGAGAACTCTTCAGACAAGAACAAGGCCCTGGTAGAGTTATGCCAGAAATCGCTTAATTTTATGGAGGTGAAAAACGTTGGAGAAGAAAGCGAGCAGTCAAACGAGCAGTCAACATCCAAAACTGCGTAACTTTAAGGGAAACATTCACACATTAACGGAAGAGGACAGGAGGAAGGCAGGGAAAACTATGACGCCAAAAAGAAGGCTTGCTAACACGCTTAATCCTATGAAGACTGGCAGGTACTCCAAAAGAGTTCCTCACTGCCATACTTGTGTCTTCAAAAACAGATGCAGTGCCTATGATCCTAAAGACCCAAAAGCAGCATGCAAAGTAATTGATATTCCTAACTATTTTCATCTTATGAGTGCCTTGACTTTTCGCACAGAAGAAGATTTTGATGATTTTGTGAACAAACTCACTCAAAGATTGTATCTGAAGAATATGACCAGTGATGACTGGGACAAAATGAAAGACTTCTTGTTGATATTTCTAAGGGTCAAAGACTCAAAATTCAGGAATCCCAGAGAACAAACAGTCAACATCCAGATCAATAATTTTCATGAGGAGTTCAACTTGTTCAAAGATGTCACTTTGAAAGTGCTGAGAAAACATCCTGAAGTTATGAAGGAATGGAGGAATGCTCTTGATGCTGCCAAACAATCCGATTGAAACAGCGCTCTTTGAAAGTTTTAAAGAGCCGACTTATGAGAACTTCATAGGATTTGTGAAGAGGTATCTCGCTCCTTATATGGAACAAGAATTTGTGGAAGAAGACTATTACAAGGAGTGGTTTGAACTTGAGCAAAAATACCAATACAATGCGATTGAAGCGCCAAGGGGACATAGCAAGAGTGAAAACTTCACAGTTTGGTTTACTATTTATTATGCTGTTTATGATCTCAAACACGAACAAATAATCTCATCTGTAAGCGGAGATCAGACAAATGAATTATTTGACAGGATTAAATATTTCTTCTATGTAAGTCCTTATCTTAATAGGAATTTTAAGCCAGAAGGAGCTGACAAGAATGTCAGTTTAAGTTCCTGGAACTCAAAAAAGATCGTTCTCAAGAATGATGCTGTAATTCATGCGAGAAGTATTGCTGGCAAGTGGAGAGGTCTTCACGTTGACAGGATTGTTTGTGATGACATCATTACAGAAGACAGCACGTTAAGCGATAAGCAAACCATTAACAAGTTTTATTCAGCCGTGTTTAATTGCTCAACCGCAAAGAAAGGAAGCATAACTGTAATTGGGACTCCCTTGCGTTATTCAGACATACTTTTTGATCTTAAGGCCAATAAGCAATTTAATTTCAAGGTTTACCCTGCTATTCTTAACTTTGAGGAGAGAAAGGTATTATCTCCTAAAAGAAAATCTTTTGATGAATTGATGAGGATCAAAGAAACCATAGGTTCTTTGAGGTTTCAGTGCGAGTTCATGCTTAATCCTATCGATGATCACAGTTCTATCTTCAAGAGGGCTTGGCTGAGAAGGGCAAGAAATGAGAGCATAGAACTGATTAGGAACAGAAGGGAACTTCAACAGTACGGTTTTGAAGTCACGTCTATTATGTGCGGTGCTGATTTCGCTTTCTCTGAAAGGAAAAGCGCAAACTATTCAGTGTTTTTGACATTAGCAAGACTGACTGATGGCAGACTCTTGCTTTGTGATTTTTTCAGGAAAAAAGGAATGACTGGCCAGCAACAGATTGACAAGTTAAGAGAACTTCATTCAGCATATGATTATGATGTTATGGCATTGGAAGAAAACAGCATTATGGCAATAAGCAGGGATATCAAGAACATTGGCTTGCCCATAAAGACCCTTAGGACAGGAACAAGGGACACAGACGTTTCAATCTCAAAAACAAATGCGATCTTAAGGATGACCACGTGGTTTGAGAATAATCAAGTTGTCATACCTTATGCGAGTGAAGAAGCTAAAGAAAAGTACGAACTTCTTGAGCAAGAGTTCCTGAGTTTTGCTCTTGAGGATGGGAAGATTACAGAAATAGGAGTTCATCCAGACATTCCAATAGCTTTTGTTTATGCAGCTGAAGCTGTGAAAAGAACAACCCCCACAGGTTTTGTCACAAGCATAGTCAGATAAAAAAAAGGAGGTAAGGAAACAAGATGTTTGAACCAGATAAACTATCCAAGCGAGACAAGAGAATACTGAAAGCCCTGTTGTACTTTTATCCCAGGAAGAAAAGCGCTGCTCAAATCCACAATTACATCTCAAAATATTGGCAGAAGAGCGGCATAAGGAATGCGAAAGCATTAGGACATATTTTGATGAGGTTTCCTGTTGATTCTGAATTAACAGTGATCAGTTCAGTGACTAAAACTGGGATAATAAACAGCAGATATTTGAGGATTTATGTTCTCAAAAAGAACTTCGTGAAGAAATATTATAAAGAAAAAAATGACCTGATAAAATTGGGAAATAAGAAGTCACGACGCAGTTCAAAGGCTAAAAAAGATGGAAGAACAAAAAGAAAAAAGTAAGCATTTTATGGTTCTGTCGCAAGTTAATGAAGGTGTACGGCAGACTGCGATCACAGTAGATTATTCTATCGTAAATTATGCCAAGCTTGAAAGCATTTACAAGACAGACCAAATGATCTTCCAAGCAATAAATATCATCAGCACATTCGCAATATCAAAAGGTTACGAGTACATAGTCAGCGAGAACACAGATGAACAGCTTGAAATGAAAGAAAAGATCCTTTCTTTCGATGCAAAAGTCGGTCTTTCGAAACTGTTGACAGATGTTGTGAGGCATCTGCACATTTATGGCAACGCATATCTTGAAATAGTTTATTCTAAAACAGATAAGAATAAAGTTGTCGATCTCGCACTTATTGATCCTAAAACAATATCCTTCAAGAAAAGAGGAAATGGGGAGATTGATTTTGATGAGAGTGGAAACATTAAAGGTTATGTGCAGAAAGTAAATGCCAAGACAGTGGATTTGTCACCAGATCAGATAATTCATTTCAGAATAAACACGATTGCGGACTCTCTTACTGGAACAGGAATTATAGAACCTTTAATAAAAGTCATTGAAGCAAAAAGAAACATTGAGATTGGACTTGCAGAAGCAGTGTATCGCCACGGTTTTCCTCAGTTTCATGTAAAGTTAGGTGATTCTGATCACCAGCCAACAACCGATCAAGTGACTGAGGAAAGCGAGAAGTACAAGAGAATCAATTCAAAATCTGAATTTGTCACGCCATATTATTACGATATAAAACTCTTGGAAGCTCCTTCCTTAAAGGGCGGCGAGAGTTATTTGAAATACTTCATAGATCAAATTGTTGCAGGCACAGGAGTTCCTCAAAGCATATTATTAGGAACAGGAGAAGGAAGCAACAGAGCCACTTCATTCACTCAGCAACAGAATTTCTTTCTTTACATAGGCGGAGTGCAGATGCTATTAGCTGAAACGCTTCAGAAAAACTTGTTTACTAAATTGCTTGGCGTTGATGAAAGTCCTGTGTATATGGTCTTTAATTCTCTGCAAACAAAGACTGATCTCGAATTAGCGCAAGAAAGGGAAATCTATCTGAGAAACGGTGTTTTGACTCCTGATGAGGTCAGGCAAGAGATGGGTCTGGAACCTATTTCTTCACCCCCAACAACTGAGCAGAACATCTCTGATGATTCATCAGGAGATTTTATTTTTTCAGAGAATGAGTTTCTCAGCAATAAAGACCTGATGCTTGAAGAGGACGATGACTTTGAAAAAGTCTTTGGTCCTTATGCAGATAATTTCAAGGCAGCTGACAACCTTGATTTCGGAGGGATACTTCAAGAACTGGGAAAACCAATAAGATCACGTTTCATAAAAGATCAACACATACTTACTCACAGGATTAATAAAATCATGGACAGATCAAGAAAGAAGATACTTAACTTAATCGATGAAGCGCTTGGAGATAAGGATAAAAAACTTGCAGCAGAAGACTTGGTGATTGATCCTGAACTTCTTGCTCCTGAAAGGGATGCTTTGATAGCTGCCGTGTTCCTTGATTCAAAGAAGAAA
Source organism: Candidatus Woesearchaeota archaeon (assembly GCA_003650545.1). Classification (GTDB taxonomy): domain Archaea; phylum Nanobdellota; class Nanobdellia; order Woesearchaeales; family B72-G16; genus B72-G16. Next base: position 46,859 of record QMQO01000002.1, read on the forward strand.
TTCAAGCAAGGAATTAAGCTTGGAGAGGAGTTCATAAAGAAAAAACATCCTGTAGTCGCAGGAATCAAAGTCAAAAGCACAGTTAATGAGCAGGCAATAAAAGCGCTTGATCTCCGTTCAACTCAGCTTGCCAAGACTGTTTCTGGAGATCTTTTGAAAGCAACCCAAACAGTTATACGTGAAGGACTCCAGGCAAGGAAAGGAGCAAGACAACTCAAGGAAGACATTGAGAAAGTATTTGAAAGGTTCGGAGGGACTCCAGGAAGATTTAACAAGATAGGCACAAGGGCAGAACTAATAGCAAGGACAGAACTGCACAGGTCATTTATTGATGGAACTCTTCAAAGTTTCAAGGAATTAAGGGTTGAAAGACTCAGAATGATAGTCAACGTTGGTGCTTGCGAGCAATGCTTGGATGTGGCGGCAGACAATCAAGAAACACCCATTCATTTATCTGACGGAATAATTCCTGTTCATCCAAGATGCAGATGCGGGTGGGTGGCCAAAACCATTAGATAATTTAGGCTTCTACTAAAATAATATTAAGAAAAAAATAGATTTCTCAACTTATGAGCGATCAACTAATTCAAGAGATAAACAGTTTTATCAGTTTGTTGGATGTAACAGCTGAAACGTTGAATTCTAAGGAACTCATAGATAGTTTTATTGCTCACAATGACGCAACAGTTCAAGAGATTAACCAATTCATTGAACTTATTCAAGATTTTGAAGAGAATGCCGTTGATCAATCATTCTTCAAAGGAAGGCCAGGACTTCCTAGAAAGCAATTGCCAGACGCTGCTTTTGCAGTAGTTGAGGAAACAGGAAAGAAAGATGAGGAAGGAAGAACTATTCCTGACATTGCAAGGCATTTGCCTCATCACACAGATGCTGTGAGGGATGGGACAGAAAATGACACTCTGGACATTGCAAGGTATAGAAACGCATTGGCAAGGGTCAGCCAGATAAAAGCAACGCAAGGAGGATCAACCGCTGAACTGATTGAAAAGGCAAGGAAACATCTGGAATCTCATAGGGAAGCACTTAACCCACCCGAAGATAATGAAAAGTTAATCCAGACATTTGAAGAGACAGAAAATGAGGTCACCTTTCTTCTTGAAGAACCATCTGCCTTTTTAGGCAACACTTTCAAAAGAAGGAATCTCGGAAACGGAATATCAATCATACTTGGAATGCTTAAGGATGTAACAAGGGCCAGCTTAGCACTCCAGAGTTTCAGGTTCAGCAAGAAAGAACCTTGGAACTGGACAATAGACCGAGCAAAGGCGTGGCTGCAAGGAAGAAGAATAATTGAGAATCAAGAACTCATAAGCAAACATCTTCAGTATGTCAAGATAAGCGATGTCAAGATTGAGCAGGTCCTAAGAGAAGGCACTGCTCTAAGGATCACAGGCATTGCCATAAGCGAAGGGACTTGGAACGGAATATTTTATCCTGCTGAAGAACTCAAGAAAGGCCATAAATCTTTGGAAGGGAAACCTCTAAGGATAGATCATTCAAGCAGCACTCGTGACATCGTTGGAAAAGTAATCAAGTCAACATATAATCCGCATAAGAAATGGATAGAGTTTGAGGCTATTGTTACAGACGAAGACATTGCTCAGAAGCTGCTTGACAAGCTTATCGATTCTGTTAGTGTTGGAGTCCTCATAGATAATGAAGAAGAGGATGGCCGCCAGGTAGCACGCAACTTGGAGTTTAAGGAATTGAGTTTGGTAGATGATCCAGCATGCAAAGATGCGAAAGTGAGTCCTGTAAAGAAAAAGTAAAGGAGGAGATGATCACGATGGAAGAACCTAAAGAAATGAAACACGCAAAGTCTCTTTTGAAGAAAGCCTCTGAAGAACTTGCGCAAAAGAATCAAGAGATTGGAAAACTCAAGGAAGAACTTGCCAAGAAAGACAAGCTTATCTCAGAATTGACTGCCAAGCAAGAGAAATTGGCAAAGGAGTTTGAGGCTGTATCAAAAGAACTTAAGCAAATCAAACAAGAAGCAAGAGACGTTGTGCTCAAAGAACAAATTGAAGCTGAAGAAAAACTTGGCATTCTTGAAGTGCCCAAGGAACAAAGGCTTGCTGAGTTGAGGGAACTTGACGAAGCAGGAGGGTTTGATCTGTATGCCAAACAGACAAAGAAAATGCTTGAACTTCACAAGAGCATTGGCGACAGGAAAACTCTGATCAATAATTCAAACCAGTCAGCTGACCGAAAGCAAGAGATTGCCAAGGCACTGGGCATAGAATTGTAAAGGTGGTGAAACAAAATGACATACGACATTCAAATTGATGATGGAAGAAATCCCAGCATGCTCGTTGCAGCAGCAGACCTGCAGAAAGGACAGTTCGTTGGTTTGGACCTTCAACCAGCAGCTGCTCAAGCAGACATCTTAGGCGTGTGCTTGAAAGACTCTGCTCAAAACAACCCAATCTCACTGGGTGCGATCGGAACGTTTTACGTTGACGTGGAAGTGGGAGCTTCAGCAGTTCTCAACGTTGGAGACGAACTGGAAGTGAAGGATGCAAGCACGTTGCAGGCAAAAAACACAGGAGTGACCGTTGCCAAGGCTTACGAAAAAGTTGACAACAGCGCAGGAGGCAGTGCGGTCGTGAAAAAAATCCCTGTGAAGATCATAAAGTAAAAGGAGGAGAGAGCAAGATGAAAACAATGCAAGAACTATTTTCAACGCAAGATGCCGCACCCCTCATAAAAGAAGTAATTGACTCCAACGTCTTCAAGGTAGCTGAAAGAGAGAGGGTTGGCAGGAAACTTTTGCGAGTTATCTCCCTGAACGAGGGTTCAGCTTTGAAGATTCCCAAGATGGGAGCAGGACAAGCATACGTCATCCCTGAATTAGGTTCAATTCCTCTGGATGTAAGCACATTCAGTGAAGTGGTCATCACGCCATACAAGATTGGGAAGGCATTCGCAATCTCAAAAGAATCAATTGAGGATTCTGCTTTTGATGTCGTTAGACTTAAGGCTGATATGGCTGCAGAAGACGTGGCCAGGAAAGAAGACGCTGAGATCTTCAGAGTGCTTGTCCAGACTACTAACACTGTCTCTCCAAAGACAGCTGGCGAGTTTGTCCAGGAAGACGTGATAACCTTGAGAAATGCAGTGAACAAGCATAACTACAAGGCGAAATGGCTCGTGGCTCACCCAGATGATCTTGCCAAGCTTGAGAAAGACCTTATCAGCAAAGGGTACAAGGCTTTTGACAGGCTTGACGAAACAGGAATCATCGGGAATGTCGCAGGTCTTCAAGTCTTGGAGACAACCGCCCTGGACCCAGGAACTGTTCTCGCTCTTGACAGCAGAGCAGTTGTGTTGGTAGAAAGAAGGCCACTCTCAACAGAGAACTTCACAGATCCTTTGAGAGACCTAGCAGCTGGAGTCACAATCACGGAAAGGGTTGCACCTGCTGTGCTTGATGACAATGCAGTCGCTAAGATGACCTTGTAAGGCCAGCCAACTGAAAATGGAGGGGCAGTATGGACCTAAGTAGCTTGAAGACTCAAATAATTGTGGAAGCAAACAAGTTCAGGCTAGGTCCAAGGCTCCTGAGGCTTCAAACGCAGACAGAGGGTTCTGCAACAAAAATCACAAAAATAAAGAACGTGAACGGAGCGATAGTTCCCAGCTTGGGAGCAGCTCCTGTTTCGCTTTTAGAACTCGATTCAGTTATTGTGTTTCCCCTTACAATCAAATTGCCAATTCTTTTCGCAATTGAAGATTTTGAAGACAACGCACTCAATGACATCCTTCAAAGATCATTCAAGGAAAGTTTTCATTTCGCAGACATTGAGAATAGGCTTGTAGTTGAAACGCTTATTGCTGGAGCTGGCAAAACCATAACAGCACAAGCGAAACCTGACGTGAGAGAAGTTCCAATAATAGATAATTTTCTGGAAGCAATAAGATTCATAGAAGATAACGGATATGCTCCAAACAAGATTCTTGTCAATCCTGACATTGCCGAATCATTGAGGCAAAGAGAGGAATTGAAAGAGAAACTCATAGCATACGCCATTGAAGTGATAATTAACATAGCAGTTCCATCTCAAACAGTTATCATTCTTGACAGTAACCATGCTGGCTTGCTAATTGAGAGGGTTTCTCTTGAGATAAATGATTATATCGATCCTTGGCAGGGGAAGAAAGGTTTTCTTTTGAGAGAAAGGGTTGCTCCTGTTGTGATCAACGGAAACGCTGTGGCGGTGATACAATAATGGGTGTCGAGATTGAATTATTGGAACAAGTAAAAGCCGCTCTTGGTGAGATTAAGGCAGTCGCCAATGCGTTAAACATTGAGCCAGATGGGAGCATAAACGTCAATAACAACAATCTTGCGGAATCTGTTTCAATCAAGGACGGAGCAGATCCTACAAAGAAAGCAATTGTTGATCAAGATGGAAGACTGCTTGTAAGAACTCAGCAAGCAGGAACAACAGAAACAATCATAATCGATCCGAATAATCAAAATTTCAAAGCTCAAGTAGATTCTAACGGAAGGCTTCTTGTGAGTGCCGCTTCTGGCTCAAGCGGTTTACTGGGTTCTGTAAAGTTAGAAGATGCCTTTGATTCAAATAAAAAAGTATTTGTTGATGCTTCAGGAAGACTGCTTGTTGCCTTGCCTCCACCCAGCCCTCCAGCTGGAACAACAGAAGTGAAGAGAAGCAAGTTTAATGATGTTTTTGGCAACAGCGCAGATTACGATTATTATGTAATCCCAAATGGAGAGACTTTGAGGATTCAGAAACTGCTTGGTTCTTCAGAAGACAGAAGCAAGGACACTTATGTTGCCTTGTGGCTTGACAACAATGGGGACACTCCATCTCCCACTCAACGTGACGGCCACCCTAACTGGGTACTCATTGCTATGGCCTTCACTAATGTCAGCAATGTGAACTTCGATCTTAACGAGGAAATTGTTGGAGACGGAATTAAAAGAATAGTTCTGCACAGGAGAAGAATGGAAGCTGGAAGAAGGCTTGTTTTTGCCAGGTGGCAGGGGTATTACTAAAAATGACAGCTGAAAAATACAAGGGAAGGCTTGAATTGTACAATCCAAGCAGTCCAGTAACCCTAACAACTGCTTATGCTACCATATTCAACATATCTGGAGAAGGTTTCATTGATATGATGAAACTTGCTTTCACTAACATCACCGATGTTTTTGTCAAGGTAACCATAGACAATGAAATCTATTATGAGATTAATCTTTCAGACTTGAAGAACAGGGTCAAGTTGACAAAGGATGAGCAGGATACGTTCCTCAATACTGCTCACAATGCTTTTTCAGATTCGTATCCTGTGCCTTTGTTCTTTGAGAGTTCCCTTCAAGTGGAAGTAAAGAAAGACACGGGAGCAAAAAGAAAGATCAAAGGAGGAATCATAAGGTACAGGTTGAGAGGTGATTGATTATGGTAACTGTTCAAGAAAAGATGGATGCTATTGAAAGCGGACCTAATTATGTTCACGGCTCGCTTATCATTAAGAGTTATGATGACAGGGGTGTTGTCCTCAAGTGGCTTGAACAGTCCAGCGGTGTTGCGGAAAGGAAGGAGCACTTCATTGAACTTAACGAGGATGAGTCAAATATGCCTCTTGAGAACAGGACTGCGGTCAACGATATTGAAATAGAACCACCAAGCGGGTAATCAAAATGGCAGTATGGAAGTACAAGGTCGTGCACAGGAGAGTGAAGAACATTTCAGAGAGAGCTCTGAATCTGTTAGGCAATAATGGCTGGGAGTTGATCTTTATGACTCAACTCTGGAACGGCAAGGTTTTGGCCGTATTCAAAAAACAAGTGAGGTGAAAACAATGGCAAAGAGAGTTATAGTGCAACCAGCAGAATATGACCTTAAGCTAAGGCTCAAATTAGGCGTTAAGAGGTTCCTTAAAGGACTCGGCGCTTCGCTTCTCGTTGCAGGAGTGCAATATGCCGCTGAGTTTTTGCAAAACAGCAAGGACTTGTTTCCTCAAGAATACACTTTGTATGTTGGACTTGTGGTGTCAGCGTTGCTTGGAATAGAAAAGGCAGTCCAAAGGCAAAAATGAGGTTTAAGAAAAGAATGGAAATTGAATTCGCCTTGCTAGCAGGCTGGGTGGTTGTCAAGTACAGGAAGATGAAAAAATGGCTCAAACAGAATATACGACTGTTGCGATTGTAAAAGCAAGAGTTGGAGAGAACAACATTGGATCAGATGTTCAAGATAGTGAGATCTCTCAATGGATTCAAGAAGCGAGCAATTTCATAGACCTTTCAACAAAAAAGGTGGGTGTTGGCTTTGAACAAACAGATCCTCTCTATCCAACTGTGCAGCAAATAGTGACTGATTTAGCAGTCATAAAACTTATCCTGAGAATGAGCGGAGCTGGAAAGGCAACAACAGCGGGATTGTCGTACAGGATTGGAGAGTTTTCTGTTGACAAGAAGAACATAGATTCATCTTCTGCCAAGGAAATTCAAGTCTATGAGAAGAGCGCCAAGGACAGCTTGAAAGCATTAAAGGAGTATCTGGGAATTGACAATGGTGGTTTTACAGGGGCAGCAGTCATAGAGGGAGAACCTGCACCCACAACAAACTTCGGAGAAAACACGCCTCAACAACCATAAGAAAATGATAGGCATAAGCAGCGAGGATTTCGAGAAAGTAGTTGACCTTGACCTTGGAATAGATGTGATTCTCAGAAGAAAGACGCAAAGCATAGATCCAGATTATGGAAGCCTCGTGTCCGACTCTTATCAGGACACTCCCATAAAAGTAGTGTGGCAAGAAGTAACAGGGGAAGAAGAAAACTTCAGGCCGGAGGGGGAGTTCAAGATAGGAGACATCAAGTGCTTCACAAAACCATCATACGATAATGGCAACATAGTCCCTAATAGGGAAACAGACATTATCGTCAAGGATGGAAAAGAACACAAGATAATCAAAATAACCTCAAAGACAGTTGGCAACTCAGTAGTTTACAGGTTGCTCCAACTAAGGCTGAAATAATATAAAGAAAAAAACACGATTCAAAATTAATGGTCAAGATCACAATACTCAGTCCCGACCTGAAGAAGTTCAAGGATAAAATAACCAAACTTCGAGACAAGGGATTCAAAAAAGACATTCACGAAGGCATAAGGAAAATCCTTCCAAAAATCCACAGGGACGCTTTCCTGGCTGCTCCAAAGAAAACGGGAGCATTGGCAGCATCACTCCACGTGGGTTTTGAGGATGAAACAACAGGTTTCATCGCGGACGGAGTATTTTATGGAGTCTTTCAGGAAGAAGGAACACGCTACATAGAACCTAAGCATTTCATGCGTAACGCGGTCAACAAACATTTCCCAAGCGTGGGAAGTGAAGTCACGAAAATCGTAAAGAAGCAATTCAACCAATGAAAATTGGGCATCTCTTCAAGAGCGAGGAGGCCAAGAAATGGAGAAAGAACCGATAATCATAGTTCAGGATCTCTTGAGAGATCAATTGTATGACTACAATACTTCTCGCACTACTGAATGGATATACCCTGACTTTCCGAACGTGAACTTGGGGAATGATTCTTATCCGAGGGTGTCTGTAACAGATTCAGATGAGCCCGCATCAAGAATGACTGTCGGAACAAAAGATGAGATGCAAACAGTAGACATAGACATCAATGTATGGGTCAAGTCTGGAATCATCTATGAACGAGATGGCGAGCAGTTTGAAGGCGCAAAACTCAGGGATGCTATTGCCAGAGAAGTGGTTGAAGTGTTGAGAACGCATCAGGATACTCTGGCAGCATATGGGTTGAACAATTATGAAAGGATTGGAATGAAGACGATTAACTCAGAAGTTGCTGAAGGCGTGTTAAGAAAACAGATCACTGTCCGATTCGCAAGGCCAGTAATGGATTGAGTTTCAAAGAAAAGGATAGAACCAGAATAAACAAAGGAGGATGATCAAGAATGGCAATATTTTTTGGAACTCAAGGAAGCATTACGATTGACGGTGTTCAATCACAAAACATAACCGAGTGGAGTTTATCAACAAGCGCTGACGTTGAGCAGATCAAGACAATTGGCAATTTCACAATATTTGATGAAAAACCTCTTGATTTGCTTGAGGGAAGTTTGAGCATCATAACAGATGATGCTAGCTTCATCGCTAAACTATTCGGGAACGTTGCAACGCAACCTGACACTCCTAATGTTGGAGACACCACAACCACAGTCACCCTTGGAACTACAAGGATCAAGTTTGACGCAGAGTTCAGATACACTGATGCGAGTGGCAACGAAGTTAAGATAACCTGCATTGATTGCATAGCAACAGATCACGAGTTTAGCAACGAGGCAGAAGGCATCTTTGAAGAAAGTTTCAGTTTCAACGTGAAGCCTGAAAACGTGACTATAACTCATGTGAAAAAAGCATAAGGTAACATCATAAGATCAAGTTCAATGGAATCAGAACAAACAAAAAAGGAGAATGAAAGCGAGGAAAAGAGTCCGCAGGAAAGGTTTGAACAGCATGAGTTCCGCAACATAACCATATATCACATGCACAAGGAATTGGTTAAGGAATTCAAGGAATGGTGCAAGATTCATGCTGGCAACAAGTTTCCTGCAGGGATTCAACTCTTGCTTTCAAGAGCCAAGGCATTTGACCTGCTAACAACAATGGAAAGCAGGATAAAAGCTTTGGAACAACAAGTCGCCCTGCTATCTCAAGGGCGCAAGAGTGTCGAGGAACACTCAGAACAAAAAACAGAGGTAAAGACTATTGGAGGGAATTAATATGACAAACAGATACACGCTTCAAGAATTATTGGCAAAATCAGGCGAAAAGAAAAGGATAGAAGTTCCTTACGAGGACGGCATAGTGGAGATGGAAATAACGCCAGTGACATTTGGACCTGTCAGCAGGATTCAGAATGATAAAACTGATGATACTACAATGACAAGAGAGATGATCAAGACAGCAACTGGCCTGACGGATGAGCAAATTGACAAGCTGCCACTAGGTTTTGTCCCAGCGCTTGGAGAAGCAATATCAAAAGCCTCAGGGCTTGACAAAGTGACTCAAAAACGTGCGGAGCGTTTTCCAAGTCCTCAGAAGGAAAACTGATCTACATCCTTCTGAGGCATTACGGGATGAGCTGGGATGAAATAAGGAACTTGACAATGCCGCAAGTATATTTCATGCTAGCAGCCTATAATGAGGACATAAAACAAAGGAACAAGCAAATGAAAAAAGCAAGGAGAAAGAGATGATATTCCTGCGAGGTCGGGTGAACTAAAATGAGTCGTGAAACATGGTTGAATCAGTACGCATCAAGTTCAAGGGAGAAGACAGCGTCTCACCAGCACTGTCAAGAATCAACGCAGGAATTAGTAGATTAAGCTCTAAAATAGGCAGTGTTGGAAAAACTTTCTCCAGCTTCAACAAAAAACTCCTTCTCGGTTTCACGGCAATAGGAACCGCACTAACAGCGCTGGGAATAAAAGCCATAAAGAGTTTCGGAGAGTTTGACAGGCAAATAAAGAGAGTTCAAGTCCTGGCTGGAGGGACGGAAAAAGACTTCAAAAGGCTTGCTGATACCGCATTCAAATTAGGATCAAGCACGGCTTTTTCAGCTCAAGAAGTTGCTGAGGCGTTTGAAGAATTTGCCAAGGCAGGATTTTCTGTCAATCAGATTCTTGACGCTTCAGAAGCAACTCTCGGTTTGGCAACTGCTGGGAATCTCAGCCTTGCTGAAGCAGTCAATATCGCGGTGGCTGCTTTGAATGCTTTTGGAAGAGAAGCAGAAGATATGAACAGCGTTGCCACAATACTTACAACAGCATTCACAAATTCCGCTCAAACACTGCAAGACTTGGGACAAGCGTTGAAGTTCGTCGCTCCTTTGGCTTCAAGCCTTGGCATAAGCCTTGAAGAAGTAAGTGCGGCTCTTGGAGCTCTTGCTCAGGTCGGAATAAGAAGCAGCATAGCTGGAACAAGCTTGAACCAGGCATTGTTGCAATTGTTAAGGCCAACTGCTGAGTCATCAGAGATTATGGAGGATCTCGGAGTTTCTTTTTTCACTTTGAATGAAGCAGGCCAAGCTGCAAGGGCAACCATTCAAGCAACAAAGGATGAGTTCAACGCTTTGAAAGAGAGAGTAAGAGAAAGCGATATCGAGGTTGCTGAGTTAGGGTCTAAACTGGCAGAAGCGAAAAGGCAGCTGAAAGCCTTTGGCGGTGAGACAGGAAGTTCAGAGAGCTTGTCAAAGAGTCTGAAAGTGCTGCAGGCTCAGTTTGACGAGGCAAGACTGAGAAACAAGGAACTTCGTGATTCATTAGAAGCTCAAGAGAAAACATTTGAAAGTCTCAGGAGACAAGTAAGGGAAGGCTCTCTTGAGTTCGTGGGATTAAGAGACGCTGCCAGGCAATTGAATGAGGCATTCAAGAAAATGGATGCTTCAACGATACAGAAGGCAACAGCGCTTGTTCAAATTTTCAAGGTCAGGGGAGCAAGATCCTTTCTTACTCTTACAAAAGAACTTGAAGAGTTTGACAGGCTTTTCAATATCATCGCTGCAACTGAGTTAAGGACAGAACTTCTTGACGAGGGCAGCCTTAAGGCAGCTCTTTCCGCCCAGGACAGTTTCGCAAGGCAGTTCGGCATAACCTTTGAGAAGCTTGTCGCCAATGCTACCAAAGTGCCTGAAGGTGTTGACAAGGCACTGAGGGATGCAAAACTTGATGAGAGGGCAAGGGACATATTCAGAAACCTGAGGAACGAGATCAAGGCTCTGGGCTTGGAAAGCGAAGCAATAGAAGCGGTTCTTTCTGACTTCTTGCCTTTGGATGCTGTCAAGGATTTCAGAAAGATCATTCAACTTACAGATGAGGACTTTGAGAAGTTCCTTGAGAACATTAATGCTGCTAATCAGGATGCTCAAACATTGAACAAAACGCTTCTTCAGAATCTTGGAAGTGCTTTGGAAGAGTTGCAGGACACAATAACGACCACTTTCATCAGGATCGGCGGAGCGATAGCCGAAAGACTTGACCTTAGCGATGTAGTGAGAAACATCCAGCAATCCATAGAAGATTTCTCAACAGGAGGCGGAGTTGAAAGACTTGCTGACAGATTAGTCTCTGTTTTCAGGACAATAAGCTCTTTCTTCAAAGGCATTGGAAAAGGGTTCAAGCAAGTTTTCACACCAGACATTGTAGCGAACCTTAAGAACGCATTTGTCAAGAACTTTGGAACTATTCAGAAAGAGGCATCTAACTTTGGCACCATCCTGGGAAGGATATTCGGAAGCATAGTCAAAGGAGGAGCAGAACTCATCACAAGAATTCTTAATGCTAACCTCATAGAAAACGCTAGCACAGCCTTCAAGAAACTTGGAAACGTGCTTGAGAAGATAGGGCCTGTTATTGGGGCTGTTGCTGCTGGATTTGTGATATTGTCTCCTGTTCTTGGACCTCTCTTTTTCATTCTCAGCAAAGTAGTCGGAGTTTTTGGCTTGTTAATAAGAGGGCTTAGTGGAGCCGGGAAGGCAATTGCTTCCTTGTTTGGAGGAGTTGGAAAACTTTCATCTTTGTTTGGAGGGGTTGCTGGGAAAGCTGCGAGCGTTGGTTCTGCTGCCGTGAGTGCCACTACTGGCACGACAGGGTTCTTGGCTAAATTAAGCGCTTTGGGTTCTACCATTAGCAGCATATTCTCTGCGATAGGAAGCGCATTAGGAGTTACTGCCGGAACAGCAGCTGCCATTGTTGTTGCAATAGTTGGCACAATAATAGGGTTCATCAATCAAGTAAGGCAGAATTTTCTCGGGCTCGGAGATGACTTCAAAGTTATTTTTGGGGCAATAATCAATGTTTTCAAGGCCATTGGCAGTGCGATCATTGAGAATTTTGTTGATGTTGGCAAACTCTTGAAACCAATATGGGATGGCATAAAAGAAACTTTCAATGGGTTAGGCAAGATTCTGGCAAGCCTGGTGGCAATAGTCATCAAGCCCTTTGCTAACGGATTAAGGGAAGCAGGTCAGCAAGGCATTAACAGCTTTGAGATTATAAAAGCACTTGTTTCAATATTGTTCGCCCCATTGAAATTAGTTCTCACTCTTGTCGGAAGCGTACTCAAGGCAATAGGAGCGATAGTCAATTTCATAGGCGACTTAATAGGGGGCATTGTCGAGTTCGGATTCGCAGTGGCAGATGCTTTCAAGAGATTCAGGGAAGAAGGATTCTCAGCCTTTAATGAAGTAGGCGACTTGGCAAAGAAAATAGGGCTGTCAATTCTCAAATCATTCATAGGAGCTATTGATTCAATGATTAACATCTTCATTGATCTTATCAATGAATTGATCAATGTTGCTCGAAAGATTCCTCTCTTGAACAAGCTAATTGGTGACAATTTCAAGATAGACAAGAATGTCCTAAGCAACTTGCTCGGATTCACTAAGGAAGCTGAAAAAGCAGTTCTTCCAACCGTTGAACAAGGAAAGTCTGCTGGTTTTTCGTTTGCTTCATCAGCAAGAACAACCTTGACAGCAGAGAGCGGAGCAGTAACAGAAGCTGCAATTCAACCATTCAAACAGGCAAGCGCAGACGTTACTGAACTTGGTTTTCAGACTGTGTCAAATTTCACTTTGCCTTTCAAGGACCCAGTGAACGTTAATGCTGCCAGAGCAGATGTCATGAGCATATTTCCTGATCAGGCTCAAGCATCTCAAATGGGAAGAGATTTTGGAAGAGCGTTCTTCACAGGTCTTGCTGAAGGAGTTCAATCTTTGGCAGAAATTTTTCAGGAAAACATAAAGCCCGTCTTTATCACTATGAATGACGCATTGAAAGATTTCATTGCATTGTTCCTGAGAAACTTGTTCACATTAAAACTTGTTCCTGTATTCTTGCAGAACCTTGCTGCCAGAATGTTTGACATATTTGTTGGAGGATGGCACGCAATGTTCACTGCAGTGATTGACATTACTGAGAATTCCATTAACACAATGCTTTCCAATCTTCAGAAATTTTTCAATCAGCTTGTCTCTGTTGTGAACAGGCTGATTGCAGAATACAACAGAGCTGCTGCCGTTCTCTCAAGAGATATCACAAGAACAAGGATAAGGAGAGTCAGGAGAAGAACGAAGTCTGGGAAGATAAGGACCAGGATCATAAGAACCAGAGAAGTGCTGTTCAAAGGAGTGAACATTCCGAGACTGAGAGCATTTTCTCCAGTGAACCTGACTCCTCTCCAATTGGAGAGGCCAGAACTTCCAACGCCACCGCAAGGAGTTTCTGTCAATGCAGGCGGTTTCACTGTCAACATAGAGAACTTCAACGCATCTTCTGAGGCTGATAAGCAGAAACTGTTTGCTGAGATTGACGCATTCATAGCAAGAAAACTTGGGGAATTGGTGAGACTATGAAATTAATGGATGAAAATCAAACGCAGGACCTTTTCGTTTTCAACAATACTGACAAGGCTATAACAAGCCTTGAAACAAAGGATAAGATCATATGGATAGAACATGAAATTCCAAACAGGACAGGCAACATAAGGCACTTTATGGGAACGGGAGATGGAGACATCGTATTGACTGGCAAGCTTCTTGGGACGCATCAGGACAAGGTAAACAACAAGGAAACGCTAAGAAATCTTGCTCTTGCTGGGACTATCTTGTATCTTGATTCAGAAGGGTATGCTGACAACCTCAATGGCAAGTATGTGATAACTGAAATCGAGATTCCTGAAAGGGGAGGGGAGCCTTGGGATTTCACAATTGTGCTGACGCAATTCAATAATTGAAAATGGTAGAACCTCACAAACCCGTTTTCAAAGTCTATGTTGACAATGGGAACGGATGGCAAGACGTAAGCGACAATGTTGTTAAATGGGACTCTTCAGTAGCTGTAACTACGAAGACCAATACTGCATCACTAACTTTTGATTATGGAGTTCTTCAGCAAGTTCAGCAGCTTGATTCCTCTGCAAAAATCAAGATTGAGGCGGGTTATGACAGCAACAACCTCAAGCTTATCTTTGATGGCTTAATAAGAAACATAAGGAAGAGCAACACGAAAGAGGATTTTGATGTTGACGCTGATGATTATTCTGTTTTTATGCTTGATAGGTTCATAACCGATGCTTTTGAGAATATCAAGGCTGTGGATATCATTAAGGACATTCTTTCTGAGAAAATTCCAGAGTATGTTTGGGATGCTGATTCCTTTGATGATCACGAATTCATTGTTGAGAAGATAGCTTTTGAAGACAAGCCAATAATCGAGATCATAGAGTACCTCGCAGAACTCATTGGCTTTGATTTTTGGGTGGAAAGCGATGGCAATGGAACTATCAAGTTCTTCTGCAAAGTTAGGAAGAGCATAGAATCTGATTTTGTTCTTGAAAGAGGAAAAAATCTCAAAAGCCTTATATTCATAGAGGACAAGAGCCAAATGTTTAATAGGGTTATTGTTGAAGGTGACAAAAGAGAGTTTTCCACGAAAGAAGACTTCACAGGGGATGGGACAACAAAAGATTTTGTCCTAAGGTTCAGACCTCATAATGTTCGGGTGATTGTTAATGGAACGATTCTTCAGGGAGGAGTCGAAGGCATATCGCAGAACCCTGATTTCTTTGTTGATTTTTTCAACAAGAAAGTTACTTTTGTGAATGCTCCTCAAGCAGGATCGAGCATTGAAATAGAATACGCTTATGACATTCCCATTAAGGTAGAAGTTACTGACTTTGCTTCAATCTCTAAATATGGTGAAAGGGTTCAACTGATAAAAAACAAGAACATTAAGGAAAAAGCAGAAGCAAAGAGATTTGCCAGGGAGTACATCAAAAGGTACGGTAAGCCCTTGTTCATAGCAGAAGCTGAAGCGCCAGCAAGTATAGATTTCAGTGTGGGAGATGTCATTACAGTAAAGGACTTGGCAAAAGGAATAAATAATTCAATGCAAGTGTTGGAATGCACTTATTCTTATTCAAAGACGGAAGGATTCAATTCATCCCTGAAACTTGCTCAAACAGAACAAACAGGATCAAACGTTCTCAAGGATATAATATTGAGACTTAAGCAACTTGAAGAACTTCTTAAGGGAGATGTTGAGGTAGTAACAAAACTCACAACTTTTGAGGAAACAATAACTATCAGAATAAAGAGAATCACGGCAAAGAAAAGGCAGCTTCTTGAAGGGTTCAGTTGGAGCAGGGACGGAGTTTGGAGCGGGAATGATTGGGGAGTCGACAATTTCGTGAGTTATGAAACATTCTTTGAGTATGGAGATAAGGATGTCCTGCAAAAAGATTTCAATGTCATCCGGGAAGAAGAACTAAGGGTTGAGGTTCTGTTCAGTCCAGAACTTGATAAGATTCTTGTATGGTCTCTTGGAGATTGGACTAAGGATTCTTGGTCAGGAGAAACTGAATTCATTGTTCCAACACCGACTTTCCTTAAGGAGATAATTGACGAACTCAAGAGCGATCTTGAAAGGACGGCTTTCAATCTTTCAGTGCACCCAGATTACAGTTCAGCAACCATTTGGAGCTTGAATGGAGGCAGTCCGCCTTATTGGTCAAAAATAGGATTCACAAGAACATTGTCTCCAGCAGGGCCAACCCAGCAGACGCATGATAAGGCAGTGACAGATCTGGCTTCATCTGATGAAAGACTTGGATTCGAGTTAAGAATTGAACCTGCACTTGATGATAAGACTCCTGTCTGGAGCATGAATTATGTATGGAGTGAGACTGGAACTGAAGCAGCAATAAGTGTTCCTGAATTCAAGAAATATGCTTCTGAATTGCTCAATGCCAGTGAAAGATTAACGCTTGCTCAGGAATTCCTGTCATTCCTTGATGATGAACTTGCTTGGAGCAGATCAAGATGGAGCAAGAGTCCAGCAATTGAGTTCGTGGAAACAGAAAATGTTATTTTGAAAGAAATAGATGATAATATCATAAGCGGGGAGAAAATCTCCTTCAAGCTTAACGAACCAGAAGACGGGTTCTTCTGGAGCATGAGGGCCTGGAGCACGGATGACTGGGGGAACATCCCTCAAAATCTTGCTCAGCAGGACATACAGAATAGAATCGTAAGCGATGATTTGGTTTCTGAAGACAGCATAAAGATGGAGCTGTCGCTTGATTCATCCTTCCACGGATGGAGTCTCAAGATTTGGAGCAAAGACGGATGGATTAAGTTTGAGCAACCAGCACCTCAGCAAAGCACTCACTTGAAGACTGAGGAAGAATTGCTGGCAATAACAGAGAGGAAAGGGTTTGAGAGCATATTGAGTCTCAACCCGCAAACAGAGTTAATCAATACAAAATCAAAATGGAGTGAGGCAGCATGGTAGAAGGAAAAGACACTCTTAAGGCAAAAGGAACTGTGAACATCAAGGTCATCCAAAAAGATGGCAAGGTCATTGAGAGCATGACCATAAACAAAGTTGTTGATTTGGGCATTGAGGCATTGCTTCAACACATTAATGGAAACTATTCCAGTCTTATCAGCCATTTCAAGATCGGAACTGGAACAACTGCTCCTGCAGGAACTGACACTGATGTTGAGAACGGTGTTGAATTTGACACAGGAATAACCACAAAGGCATTTGACAACGTCAGTTTTCCCTCAGCGAAAGAAGTCAAGTATCAATTAACAGTGGACTTCACTGAAGGCAATGGCAACACGCTGAGCGAAGTGGGATTGTTCTTCGCTGACAACAGAATGTTTTCCCGTTTTGTGCATCAGGGAATTAACAAGACGAGTTTCATCAAGATAGTGTTCCAATACACGATCAAGATAGAATAAGGAGGCTAAGAAATGGTATTCACCAATGCTGGCAAGCAACAAATCCTGGAAGCGCTAAAGAATCAGATCACTCACGTGGCATTAGGGACTGGACAAAATACCGACACGGAATTCGCTACAAGTCTGGGGAACGAAACTTTCAGGAAGCCAGTGACAGACAAAACAATAGAGACTGAAACCAATAGCATTGACATAGAATGCTTCTTGGGTTCAAGCGAGGGGAACGGAAATGATTTCTCTGAACTTGGGCTGCTTGACTCTCCTAGCGGAGGAAACTTGTTCGTGATCACTAATTTCCCTCCAGAAAGCAAAACCCCGCTTCTTGAGTGGTTAATAGACATCGTGATTGAGATAAAATAACATAAAGAAAGAAATATGAGGTGATTATTATGGCATACGAAATCAAAAATAATGAAATCGCTTGGGCTGCTGCTGTTGAGAACATCAACCGAGGATATAGAGTTTTCGGCGTGAGCGAAGATAATGCATTCAAAGTTCTTCCATTTGAAGGCATGACAATTCATCTTCCTAATGGCGGCCAATGTTGGATTAATGACGAGCGGAGCGTATGGACTGATCATATTCAGGATGATTTCGAAGGTGGAGTGAGTGATTGGAAAACTGATTCTGATACTACAATAAGTGAAGAGACTAGCATAGTGTATGCTGGCACTAAGGCCATGAAAATAGTCTGGAATCATGATGGTGTTACTCAATTCAATAATCGTGTGTACAAAGAATATAACTCGGTTGACATTAAATATAGGAATAAACTGATCTTACAGTTTTATCCAGAATCAGCACTTCAAGATGACCTATATATTAAGTATAAGAATAACAATAGCGAATTCATCCTTACTCAAATACCTGCAGCATCATTAACTCCAGGGCAATGGAATAGGATTCTTGTTGATTTGCCTGCTAATGATGTCCAAAAAAATAAATTTCAAGCATTAATCTTTGAGTTTGACGGGCTTCAATGGAGTTCTGGAACGCATACATTCTATATTGATCTTGTGGAGTTTGACACTCAAATTGACATTCCTGATGCAGATCCTAATGATGAAAGAAAAGACTTGATCGTTGTAGGAGCAGATGGCAAGGTTGAATTAATTCAGGGCACACCTCAAAGCCAAAACCCTGTAGAACCACCTGATCTGCCCGTTGATAAACACGCTCTTGCAATCGTGACTGTGCCAGCAGGATTAACAACTATCACTTCTGCCCAAATATTTGATACAAGAGTTCCTAATACCTTTGCAGTTAATGCGGACAAAACTAAAAATGAATTAACAGTGATTAAAAGTCAAATTGTTGATCTTGCACTTGCTGACATAGAACAAAATGCTCTCCTTGGCCTTCCAAGCGACATTCCTTTCAGCAACATGGTTGTTGAGAAATTTTGGGATAGAGATGGTTTGAATAACACTGTTGAGACTGTGAATGAAGGAGAAAACATGCATGGTTTCTATGAGGCTATTGACGTGGCAAGAGGGCAAATAAATGTTAGTGGTTTGCCTGATATATCTGGCCTTGGTGGAACTGGCTGGACTGAGGCTACTTGGAGAACAAGAGCATATTATTGGAGAGGAAAGATCTGGACCTGGATGAAGAGAAATTCATCTTACGATGAAATGGGGTGGGGTATAGCAAGCATAAATCCCATAACTGGGGCAAAAATATTTGCTAACATATGGACTGATGATTGGCAAGCGGATCCCAATGATAATACGCCCAATGGCAGCAGGCAATTTAGTTTCTTTAAAGACAATAGCACAACATGGTGCGCGCATCCTAAAGACTGGTGTCACGACGAAAACTATTTGTACGTGCCTGTTTATGTAAGCGCCACCCCCATAGGATGGTATAGCAGCCAAGTAGTCATATTAGTTATAGATGAGGATGGGCATGTTGTTAGATCAATCCAAGCAGAGGAAACAAACGGGCCGTTTCATGATTGGTATGGGATTCAATCATTTTATTATGATGTGAACCTTAAGGCATTTCTCTTATGGCATAATGGCAGAAGATATACTGACTGGGGCCATTATTATGTGCCTGTAATGTATGATAAGAATTGGAATGCTATCTTTTCAGGTAATCTGCAAACTACGGAATATTACCCATATCTATTTGCGTATCTGCCAGATAATCAGTACCTCTATCAACTTTCATGGAGGCAAGCAAGCGGCAATTATAGAATATACGCTTACAGGTGGAGAATAGTTAAAGACATTAATGGAAATTTGAATATAACGAATGCTGGCAGCTACACAACAACGAACCATTCCAACACTAATGGTCGGCCAATTTGGTTCAATCAAACAACTATCTGTAACCAGAAAGACAGGATTTGGATGTGTTACAGAGATAACGAGTACCATATAAGATGTCTGTATATACAAGCAGGGTATAATGATGATTGGTGGCAAAATTACAATATAGGAGACAATCCTCTTGATAGAGGGATAATAGTAGAGTCAAACGTAGAATCCTCACAAACAAACGGAATTCCTTTTGTTTCATGGGCTGTGGCATATGGAAGCGATACAGCATTTTATGGATTTGGAGATAAAACGTATAAACTCGAAGGAGGGAAAGCAGTTCCAGGGGAGGTTGTTGCCGCAGGTTCTTTTGCTGGAAGACGTGGCGTGAGCATCGTCGGAAGAAATTCAGTTACTTTTTGGGACACGACAAATGATGCTTTTTATATTGCAGACTATTCTAACGCATTGACCGGGAGAGAACAGATTGGCTTTGATATAGTGACAAAGACATTTAATTTTGAGAACACCAAAGGAATCTATGTAACTGCTAAAGTTGCTGGAAGAGGAACAACAGCCTTATTATCAAAAATCAAGGTTGACATATTAGATTCTCTTGGCAATCCTATAACGGGATTAACTGATCTTGCAGTTGACACTTATCATCCCATTCCTGTTGATGCTCAACCGCTTGATCAGTTCAAACTGAGAATCTATTATGTGCCAGATGGTGTTGATAACATACTTGCTCAATTCCATGAATATGGCGTTTTTGTGGATAATGAGGTGGCTTAAAATGAGAGTTTATAGAAGAAGACTATCAAAAGCTCAAATGATTCAAGCAAGAGCCAGACTGGCTGCTCAAAAAGCCGAATACGTTGCAGGCTCAGAAGAAGAAGCAAATTGCCAGGTAATGATTGACCGTTACGACCAATTGATTAACGCAGCTTAGGAGATGTAAAAAATGAAAGAAATAGACGATTTTGATAAAGAATTTGCTATTGAAGGCAGATGGACGGAACGTCAGAAGGAATTAATGTCATCCTTAATGGATGAAATTATTGTTGTTTTAAAAAAAAGATTTCCTGATGTTGTAGAACAAATCAAATTAGATTATTTTTTCCCAAAGGAAAAGATAGGGATTAAGTTTAAGACAAAATTTTTAGCAACTAACGAAAAATATCTTGGAGAACTTCAATCTCTTCATCTTTTGAATGCTTTTAAGGAAGAACCTGATGCTACTGAAAATTTATTGAAAACATTGTTTAACAACCATGCAGTTATGCTCTATGAAGAAACAATTCATTATGTTCTTTCTAAATTGCTTCGTTATCTTGTCAAGAGAGCCAATGATGAGGATGTGGAGCAGGATGGTTCCTGGATTGCAGAAGGTATGAAGATTATTCCTGTCTTTGAAGTTCCTGAAAACGTGATTATTATGAATGCAAACACTTTTGATAAATTTAAAGATAAAAGGTGATGCTAATGAACCAACAAGAACAACTAAATAAAATCAAGGAAATACTTGAAGAGGTTAAGAAAGAGATAAACACGGAAACCCCTGTGTCAGTTTCTCTTGAGTCTCGCAACAATGGAGGAAGGATTTCTTTTGCGTTGCGAGGAAGGATTTGTTTTGAAGAAGCATCAGAGTTCGGCACCTCATTGAGTTCTGCTTTTGAGGAAGAAGATTACGATGCTGTTAAGCAAGAAGTGAGCAGTGCTTATAGGGAATTGATGCAGAACCTCTTAAGGAAAGTATCTGAGACAGTTGAAACAGGTGATGCAGAAGATGGCGACTCCGAAGCTTAATGGCAAGCATGGAGTGATGATCACAAAGATGTATGGCCAGATCGGAGTGCTTATCACTGATGTTGCTAATATCAAGGAGTCTCAGAAGGAGCTGAAGGAAGACATTGCTCAAATTCATGAAAGCGTAACCGATCTTAAGATTAGCGCTAAAGGTTCTGCGGAGAAATTAAGAGCTGTCAGCGCTGCTCTTGATGAGCACAAGAGAGCTCATGAGCGATTGTTTAGCAGGGTCCTTGGAATCATTGGGATCATCACAACCATTGTTTCGTTGGCAGTTTCAGTCATATTTAATCTTTTCAAACGCTAATTTTTTGTCAAGTCCAAAAAGGTGCTGAAGTGCTGAAATAGACGATATTTTGCGTTTCAGAGTTTTTGTATTGCTTGTACTTGACACGCAGACGAAAACTATTTATAAAAGCTGGAGATATTTCTGATAAGGATGCCTCTTTTCCGCGATATGCTTCACGCAGATGAATCTCTGCTCAAAAATGAACAAGTGCTTGACTTCGACTATCAACCGAAATTGGTTAAGTATAGGGAAAGTCAACAGTTTGCAATAGCTGACTGTATGAAACCCTTGTTCAACAAGCGTGATGGCGATAACGTTCTTGTTTATGGCACATCTGGAATTGGCAAGACACTTGCTTGCAAGCATATTCTTCAAGAGTTGGAACAAGAAACTGACGCTATAATACCCATTTATGTGAATTGCTGGGAGCACAACACGACATATAAGATAGCCTTAAACATCTGCGAGCAATTGCAGTATCCTTTCACTCCAAACAAGAAAGGAGTTGAGTTATTCCAAAAGATTGCTGAAAGGCTCAACAAGAAAAGCGCCGTTTTTGTTTTTGATGAAATTGACAAGGCAGAAGACTTTGATTTCCTATATTTCATCAGCGAGAAAATATTCAGGAATTCCATTGTGCTGATCACAAACTTCAAGAGCAAGCTTTTTTCTATGGACAAGAGGCTCAGATCAAGGTTGTTCTTGGAGTTTGTGGAATTCAATAAATACACCTTTGAGGAAACGAGAGGCATCCTGCAGGAAAGGGTGGATTATGCGTTCTTCAAGGATGTTTGGACAAAAGAGGCATTCGATCTCGCAGTCCAGAAGACATTTGAGATGGGAGACATACGTTGCGGCTTGCTCATCCTTAGGAAGGCCGGAAAATTGGCAGAAAACGAGTCAAGCAGGAGCATTGAGGTGAACCACGTTGAGAAAATCCTTGACAAAGTTGACAAGTATGCCGTCAAGGGAAGTTCTGACCTAGATGGTGAGACCAGGAACATCCTTCATTTGATAAGGGACAATAGCGGATCAACAATATTTGACGTTTTTAAGATGTATCAGAAGAAGAAAGGAAAACTCGTGTACAGGAGTTTTTATAGAAAGGTCAAGCACTTGGAACTCAACAAATACGTGCGCATAAAGAAAATTTATGGGGGTAAGAAAGGGAACACTTCAATAGTTGAATATTTAGGACTTTAGGAATCTTCAGTTTCCTGTTCATATTCGTGGCACGGGCATTTCTCTTTTAATTGCTTACAAAGATAACCTTCATTTTGAGGATAATCTTTAATATCATCGGATTTAGTTTTTTCAAAGACCTTTTTGCATTGTTCTTCTGCGTATTTTAGCATAGCGTCATCCACAGAGATTAAATGAAGCCTTTCTTTTAAGAAATAAATACCTACTTTGTCTGGTTTCCTGCCGTATTTTTTTTCGTATAGCAAAGCATATATTGCCAGCTGTAACTTGTATTCTTTGGTTATCTCAAATTTTGACGAGGTTTTATAATCTATTATTCTAATTTCGCCATTCACGTTTTCAATTGCATCTATAAATCCTTTGGTGTCATATTCTTCAAGATAACATTCATCTTCGGTTATAGGTTTGAGTTTATTAAAGGCGCTTTGAAAATTATCGCCTGTCTGTTCAATGCGTTTTAAGAAATCTTGAAGCCAATGATTCAGCATATCCCAACATTCTTCATAATGTTCTTTGAGTTCTTCTTTAGACATTCTTAATTTTGCTATCTCATTTTTCTTCCCGTTCCATGCTCTCATAAACATCTTTTTCAAAGTTTTAGCAGCCCAAAACTGATAATTTTTTTCAAATAAGGGAGGTTCTTCTGAAAAAAAACTTTCTAATGCCTTGTGCACAACATTCCCTTTTATGAATATTATATTAGGACGGGCTTCTCTTTTTTCTTTGTAAATATGATAGTATAATCTTGGACATTGATTGTAGATAATTATGCTTGTTGGTGAGTTTCGCGCCATATCTTTTATTAAACTCTTTTTATTTAAAAAAGTTCTGAAAAATAGTCTAATTTCAACTAAAACTGTTTAGTGAAAATCAGGGGAATATTTATAAATGTCCAGTGATTATTAGTAAAGTATGGCAAAGATTGTAATATCTTCACTATTCACATACGATCCTTTAGTTTGCGGTTTCCAGTCAGGGAGAGATCTTTCTGAAACAGATTATAACGAATTAAATCCTTCTGAAGAAATCGACTTGGATATTGCTAGAGCAGTACATCATAGATTAAGCAAGAGAGTTATAAAAGAATTGGTCGATTCAGTTATGCTGTGCGTTATGAAAAAAGAGATTGATAATCTTATTCTGCTAATGGACAACCGAACAGATCCTCTTCAAGAAGAAGCCCTCAAAATTTTGCAAAGCAGAATAGGGGATAGCGCTCAAATAGAAATAATTCGAGTGAATGGGAATGATACTTTATCAGTTGCGCGTGAAGTAGTTAATTCAATTGATTCATTTGATCCAAAGACAGATGAAATAAGAATTAACATATCTTCTTTAAAACATACAAAAACTCTGGGAATGATTTATGGATCATATGTAAGATCTGAAAAGGTCAAAGAAATAATGTATGTTGAAAAAGAAGACAGAAGAGTTGTTAATATCCCAAAACTCTCTTTAACTCTAACAAAAAACCAAAGAAAAATTTTGCAATATTTTAAAGATTTAGAATGCGGGAAAATAGAAAAACCTAAGAAAAAGTTGTATGACTTATTTAAAGTTGACAAATCCTCTTTCTATTACATAATCAACCTTTTGAAAGACAAAGGGCTCCTTGATGATGGCAATAAATTAACAGATATGGGGGAAGTTGCTTTATTGTAAAAATGGAAAAAAACAAAAACTGGGTTGAGGAAAATTTAGAAGATATTGAATGCGTGCTTTGCTGGAGTTCTGACAGCGACATCCTCAATCATAATGGAACGCACATAATTTTCCATACAGTTGACAGAACAATACTTTTTCTGGAAGAAGCTCTAATAAATCACGAAAAAAATGGGGTGCTCGTTTATCCAGTAACCAAAACAGAAGTTACAGTGCCTATGTGTGTGGAAGCTTTATATTCATTGATGAAAAATAAAACTGTAAGAAAAAAAGTTCTTCTTATCAGCCAGAATATTGCGGTAAGAGAATTATACTGGCAGCTTAAAGTAAACTATTTGAGACTTAATGAAGTTTTTCCATTGGGAATAATAAAGATGGATGGAACAGTTAAGCCTCAACTGAAAACATCAGACGTTTCAAGGATCTCTGATGTTCAATGTTCTTTTTTGCATACAAGCAATCCGAAATTCATGCCAAATGAAGATATTGCTAAAGAAATAGGGTGCATAATTGTTGATGCTGCAGGTTACGATAAAAACTTGCTCAAAGAAATCATAGAATGGTCTGAAAAAAACGGAGTGCTGTCATTAATCATCCTAGAGAGCAACCCTTACTCTGAAAATTTTGATCTTTTCAAATCTTACGGGATTCCTGTTTGGGGGTGGGATAGCAATAGCCTAAGCGCTGATTTTGAGAATGATCTTGAAGAGTTAGAAAAAAACCCGCAAAAATATTACAATCCTTTTTCTCTGTCAGTGTTTCATATTCGCAATTGGCTGAAAGGCATAAAACGAGAATTTATAGAAGTTAAAGATGAGGAAATAACAAACGCCCTTAACGAAGCTTTGCAATTATATTTTGATATAAAAAAGCTTTGCAAAAATACAAAAAACGAGGCGCTTTCAAGAGCTCTGATTACTTATCTGTCATGCAAATATGCTTTTGAAAGGATGCTTGCGCCTTTAGAAATTACTGAAAATGAATGCAAAATGACTTTCCTTGCTAAGACGATAGAGAAAAGAATAGAAAATTTAGAATATTGGCAAAACATTCTTTCAACACAAGACCCTTATTTTGGCAGCTTCTGGGGAAAGACCTACAGTTTAATAAAAGTTTTATATCAAAAATTCATTTCAAGAGGAAATCCTAAATACGAACAAATAAAAAAGATCATCAAAGAATCGATAAACAACAACGAAAAAATTTTAATCTTCAATTATAGCGAGCCTTATGCTAGGGCTTTGAAAACCGCTTTAGAAAAAGATTTTGCCTTATCTGATGAAGAACTTCAAGAAAAAGGAATTTTTATCACAAGCATAAATGAAAGGCATGTTGAAGCGGATTATGATAAATGCATTATTTTTGGCCAAATGCCTTTTCGGGCTTCTTGGTTATTAAGAACTGCTTGCGCTCATAAAGTTATTTTCTTGGTTTATCCCTCAGAAAAAGCATTATTAAAGTATCAATTTGAGAGCGAAGAAAAAAAATTCACAGATTCTTTTGGAAGAGGCACCAGGATTAATTTTCTTAAAAGGATATTGAAAAAAGAAGACCTTAAAAGATTGCCCCCGCCTCCAAAGCCCGGGGCTCAAAACGTTTTCTCTTTAAAGCTCGATGAGAAACAGATTAAGGACGAAGAGAAATTAAAACCTCTCTTGTCTGACATAGAAATAGATGATGAGCTAATATTAGAAGAAGAAATAGATTTTGAAGATGAAAATGAGCTTGAAGAAACATCAATAAATGAAGAGGGAAAAGTCGTTGTCAAATGTTGTAAGATTGTTTTGGAAGATGGCGGAGTAATGTACGTCAGACCTTCCCGGAAGATACCAATATTTAAAAACGGAAAAAGGCTGGAGTATGTAAGCGTACAAAAAGCGCGAGAAGGAGATTTGTTAATAGTGGTCAAAAACAACATAAAGAACAGTTTAGCTCAAGAAATAATAAAAAAAGCGGACAATCACCCCAGCATGCAGAAATTAAAGTTTCTTGTGAATTCCTGGGTCGTTGCTTTAAGGAAAGGCATGGCAGAGCATAATGACAGCGTTCATAAATTCTTGGAAAAATTGCAAGCAGAACAAAAGAAAGAGAATTCGCCAGTAATAACTAATTGGCTGACAATACAATTATGGAAAGAAGGATTGGTCATAGGACCTCAAAATTCTAAAAACATTAAATTCATAGGAAAGATATACAATCAGCAATATCTTGTGGATCATTATAGGGAAATTGGCGCAGCAATAAGCAGGTTAAGAGGAATACACCATAGGTTGCTGAGAAAATTAAATGACATGGTTTTAAGAGCAGGATTAAAAAGCATTAGCGGCTCCATCCAAGATGAATTAATTGACGAAGAATTTAATTTATACGTCGAAGATTTTGCTGATATAATCTCGATAGAGAAAATAAAATCGATATCCTTGAATGAATCTGCTGAAAGGTCAAAATTAGATAAAATAATGAGGTATGAAAAATGACAATAGATAATAATTTAAGAAGAAAATTTGTAAAACATGTTTACAAAAAATTAAAGGAAAGATTAAGCGGTTCGGGTTGCGATAGAGTTTATGGGGATAAACCGCAAATCAAATTTTTTGTTGGATCATTGTGCAGTCAAGATCCGAAGAGTTCTTTAGGCAGCATAAGAACAAAAGTTGCGCCCGTTAGAATGGGAGTGGAGTTTCTTTTAAACAAAGACGATGTGGCAAATGCAACTTTGAAGATTAAACCAAAAGCATCCGTCTTTTTTAAAGTGATCCCCGATTATGAAGAACAACTTGAAGCAGCTGTAAAAAAGAGCAAACTTTCAAGAGAAGAATTCATTAAAGAAGTAGAGAAACAAAAAAAATTAGCTGAAGAAGGCAAAGAAGATATAAACTTAGGCATCAAACCGCTTACAGTTTTCAAAAAGCATAAAATAAAAGATGCTTTGTTGACTTGCAAAATTTCTGAAGTTGTAGAAAAAGATTTTGAGGGAGAATTTGAACTTCCTGGCGTGAAAGAACTTGTAGAAGACGCGCACAATGCTTACAAATCAGAGGAAAGATTATACCGTCCGAAAAAAAGAAAAAAAGATGAGATGGAATCTAAAATACCTCTTTCTGTTCTCTCATCTGAAGAAGATTATTACAAATTCATGAGCGAATGGGGAGAAAAAGATGTTTATCCTTCATGGGATTTCAAAGTTGTTGTAAAAACAACAGAGTTTAATGACTCTCAAATAAAAGTGAGCGTTCTATTCGAAAATACTTGCGTAGCAAAGGAAAATGATCATATTGACAATTTTCTCTTTGACACGCATCTTGACGTTGAAGTGGAGGGTGCTGACATCCAGAATTTTATAATCGATTATCTTAATGATCATTACAAATACAATGGAGATATGGGCGCCAGCGGAATAAATTGCGAAGCCAAAAGAACAGGCAACAAAATCGTAACGGAACACATGCCTTTTTTTGAACAACTCAGGCTTAAAACTAATGACAGATTAAAAGCAAAGTTTGAAGATTTAGCCTCAGACAGAGCTGTTGAAGTGCTGGAAAAAATAGCAAAAGAAATGAGGAGATATCTTGAAGAAGAATACAAACGTTTTGGAAAAGAAGCTGTTTTCAAATCAGAGATAGGCAAGAAAAGATTTGAGGAAGATATGAATGCTTTTGAAGATGAGATAAAGAGATTCGAGTATGGAATTGAAATTCTCAAAAAATATCCTTTAGCCATGAAAGCATTTAAAAAAATGAATTTGAGTTTTTTAAATTCTAGCAAGAGCAAAGCGTCTGACAAGAAATATGATTCATGGAGAATATTTCAAATAATCTTTATCGTAATGAATGTGCCCGATGTCGTTTCAACCGAATATCCTGAGGTCAAATCAAATTTTGAAAGAGTTGAAGTCCTTTATTTTCCAACAGGCGGAGGAAAAACAGAAACCTATCTTGGGCTTGCAATATTCACTTTATTCTTTGATAGATTAAGAGGCAAGAAATTTGGCGTGTCAGTTATGACAAAATTTCCACTTAGGCTTCTTTCTCTTCAACAAATTCAAAGAATAGCGAATATCTTAGCGCAAGCAGAACTTATTAGGAGAGAAGATCCGGAAACAAACAGTGAGGGTTCTGAAGAATTCTCACTAGGATACTTTGTTGGAGATAGAAACACGCCTAATAAACTCATGAGCAAAGGAACAATATTCGGCGGGCAAGATAAGGATCTTCTTACTCCGATAGTAACTGAAAGAAATCAGATTCTAAAAGGAGAACTTAAATTAGATGATGAGAATTTAGAAGGTAGAAAATACCTCATTATCTCAAAATGTCCCTTTTGCGGAAGTAAAGAGATAATGATTGATGCAGATGTTGAAAAGATAAGGCTAATGCATAGGTGTATGAATAAAGAATGCCAAGAAGATGTTTTGCCAATTTACGTCTCTGATATGGAAATTTACAGATATCTCCCTTCTTTCATTATTTCAACTTTGGACAAGATCGCCATATGCGGGCTTCAGAAGAACTTTAGAAATCTATTCGGACAAGTAACCCATAAATGCCCTCTCCACGGATACAGCAATTCTTCTGAGTGCACTGAAAAATGGTTATGCAAAGCAGACAAAGAGAAATTTGAAAAAGTAACACCTTATGATCCTGTTCCAACGCTCCAAATACAAGACGAAATGCATTTAGTAAGAGAGTCCTTAGGAACTTTTAACTCTCATTATGAAAGCTTTTTAGAACACTATGAGAAAATGCTTACTAAAGGGAAACGCAGCATGAAAATACTAACCGCAACTGCAACTATATCCGAATATAAGATGCAAACAGATCATCTATATGCTAAAGATGCGTGCCAGTATCCTTCTCAAGGACCAAAGATCTCTGAGTCTTTTTATGCTTCTGTGGACAATGATGATTTAAATAGACTCATAATAGGGATAACTCCTCACTTCAAAACGATGATATTTTCTGTTCTTGACGTAATCGAAACATATCATGAGTTGATTCAAAGATGGCATTCCAATCCTCAAGAATTAATTGCTGAGTTAGGCGTAGAAGTAACTAATGAAGAAATTAAGGAAATGCTAAAAGACTATATGATAAAATTATCTTATCATCTTGCAAAAAGCGACGGAGATAGCATATCAAACTCAATAAGGACTATGACAAATAGGTCTTTGAGAGAAAAAGGGATACCAGAAATAAAACAAAGCCCGCTTACGGGGGACGTATCCTTCAATGATGTGAGGATAGTCCTTGATAAAATTGAGAATCCTAAAACAGAGGAAGACATGGTTGATTTAATTATTGCCACTAGCATGATATCTCACGGGGTGGATATCGACGCCCTAAACTTCATGGTATTCATGGGAATGCCTCATAATACTGCAGAATACATCCAAGCTAGCAGTAGAGTAGGAAGGAAATACCCTGGCATTGCAATTGTAATATTTAACCCGACCAGAGAAAGAGATCAAAGTTATTTCAAATTTTTTACAAAATTCCATGAATATAAAGATTTGCTAGTGGAAGCAGTTCCGATTAACAGGTGGGCTAAATTTAGCATAAACAGAACTGTGCCGGGCATATTTAGCGCCTCAGTTTTAAATTATTTTGATGCCATTGCAAGCCCCCAACTAAAAGGCAAATCTTTAAACATGAGCAAGGTTTTTGAAAAGGCCATTGATGAAGGAATTATCAATGAAGAGGAAATAAAGCAGTTTCTTCTTGAAAGTTACAAAGTGAACAAGGATACTATTGGATTTGGTTTTGATAAAGTTATAGAGGATAAAACAGAAACATATATCCATGAGATTACTCAAACTTTAGGAAACGAGTTTATTACAAGACCCATGTCCGATAAACCTATGACAAGTCTGAGAGATGTTGACACGCTCATAGACATTAATCTGTCACCCGACGGGATGATGATTTTGAAGAACATAAAAGCAAGCAGAACTCCTGTCTTTGATGAAGAAGAAAATGAGGAGGATGAATAAGATGATGAGAAGAGGTAAAAATCAAGTTCTTTTTAAATTTCTTCCAGGAAAACCCATAGATTATAATCAAGGGAATGCAATTGCTCTGGTTGAGAGGTGGTTCAGTCATAAAGTTGATGATGTTAATAAAACAAGGATCATAAAGGAAGTCTATAATGCTATAAGATCATTTAAGTCAAAAAGAGGATATCCTAGAATTGCAAGTCCAGATTCCTTTGAATTGTTATCTCCTGTATTTGTAGAAGCCGAGTTATTCCCATTGACTTTTATTTGCGATTCATGTAGCAGAGCTTACAGTTTTGGTTCTGTGCAACAACTTAACAGAGTGTTAAGAAAACACAAATGTATTTCTTGCGGTGGGAAATTAACGCAAATGGATCTGGTATATACCCATGAATGCGGGCATTTATGGGCTCCGAAAATTGCGCCATGCAAAGAACACGGATTTGAAAAAATCATTCTTAATAAACATGGCAGTAATTCTCCAAAAGATTGGCGTTGGGAGTGCGGAATATGCAAGAGGGAAACATCCTCCTTAAACAGTTGGTGCCCTGCTTGCAAAGGAACATCAAATTCTCAAATTTGCTATCCAAAACCATTCAGGCAAACAAGCGTTTTCACACCGCATTCATTAACTCTTGTCAATCTTCAAAATTTGAATGAAGATAGGATTTACGAAGATGATATCTTCAAAAAGTTGATATTAGCCAAATACATGGATTTGTTTAAGAAGCATAATTCAACTTTTCAAGAATGTTTAGATGTTTCTCCGAAAGACGATAATAAGCTTGATCAATTGATTAAGGAGCTCAAAGCGAAAAATATGTCCGAAGAGATGATAAATCAAGTTCTGGAATCAATGAACAAGGTTAATCCGAACAAGAAAGGCGTTAGGGATGCTATAATCAAAGAGGTTGAAACATTGATTTCACCTCCAGAAGGAGATATGTCTGGTGTAGCCTTAAAAGCATATGAATTTATGGAGACTTTAGATTCTTCTGCTTCAGTTCATATAAAAAGGATTGTAGAAAGTTCAGAGAGAAAGAACCATCCTAAAATAGAACAAATAAGAAAATTTCCTAAAAAATTAGAAGAAATCGGAATTAAAAATGCATATGTGCTTAATGATCTCTCCATAGTTAAGTTAGTCTACGGTTACACAAGGGGCGCTCCTGACAATAAATCAAATGAGGATAAAAGGACTTTGAATAGATTTGCTACTGATAAATCAACTGACCAAGGAAAAACCCCCATTTATCTTAATAAAGCAAATACTGAAGCGATTTTATTAGAATTTGATAGATGGAAGATTCTGACCTGGTTAAAAGAAAATGGTGTGATAGATGAGGTCCCTTCTAAAGATGATGAAGCGGCATTAAAGGCTTGGTTTCTGAACAATGTGCAAACAGACAGAATCTCTCCTTTTAGAGAGATTGATCCGCAACTTAAAAAAACAAAAATGGTATATAAACTTCTGCATTCTATAAGTCATGCTCTATTGACGACTTGTTCTGTTGAGTGCGGAATGGATAAAAATTCTCTGGCAGAACTTATCTTCCCATCCATTCCTGCGATAATCATTTATTGTAGCAACGTTCAAGAGTTCCAAATCGGCGGGATGTTCACTTTATTTGAGAATAATATAATCCCATGGGTTGAGAAAACACTCACCAAAGTTGGAAGTTGTATATATGATCCTGTTTGCATGGATCATCAATCAGCTTGCCATGCTTGTTTGCATTTAAGCGAGATTTCTTGCGTACATTTCAATTATGATCTTGGAAGGGATATTTTAATTGGAAAGAAAAATAGCAATGAAGAAATAATCGGTTTTTGGAGTAAAAAATTCCTTAGAAAGGTCAATGTTGAAAATGGTTGATGTATTCAGCAAAGAGAAAAGAAGCTGGATTATGTCCAGAATAAGATCGAAAAACAGTAAATTAGAAGTGTCTTTCAGAAAAATTCTTTGGCGTGAAGGCTTTCGATACAGAGTTCATTATAAGAAGCTGCCTGGCAAACCAGATATCGTTTTTACAAAACAAAAAGTCGCTGTCTTCATCGATAGTCATTTTTGGCATGGTTACGACTGGGAAAAGAAAAAGAAAAAACTAAAAAGCGAATATTGGCAATGGAAAATTCCATACAATATGGAACGTGACAAGAGGGTTAATAAAGAATTAAAAAAAATGGGCTGGAAAGTCTTGAGGTTCTGGGAGCATGAAATCAAAAAAAATCCTTACGCATGCATAGATAAGATTAGGAAAGCTCTTCTCTAATTTTATCTAACATAGATTTGTTTAATCTCCCATGAGATATTAGCCTAAGTTCTCTTAAGAAATTTATTATATCCATTCCGCTAATCAATTTAATTGGATAACTGTCTTCAAATAACTCTTCTTGTGCTTGTATTGAAAAATATGATGTTGTAATAAATAACCCATACTCCCCCCTATTCAGCTTGGCAGCTAATCTTGAGAGGTCTTTCGGACCGACAGCGTTATTAGGTCCGAATTTTTTGGCTTCGCCTTTAAAGAATATTGTATAATTTAGAGGATAAGGCAGTGTGAAATGGCCAAAAAAGTCGAATCCTTTATCTTTTACAAATCGAGTATTCATAATAGAATGTTTTATCCCTTTTATGCTTTCAATGAGATAAACTGTAAACCTTTCGAACTCTTTGGGTTTTAACCTATGAATCTCTTCCAGAATTTTATACTCTGAAGAATTCTTAGCAGGAAGCTGTTCTTCTTTTGATTTAATATTCTTTCTCCATACTTTCAAATAAGCTGGTTTTTTCCCAGAAGTATAATCATTCCAGATTTTAGGAGGCGTATATTTCTCTCCTTTGACTTTTTTATGAATCCAATCTAAATCTACTGAATCAATGTCTAATATTTGAAGAACGGCTCTATAATTTCTCACTGGTTTGCCTTTATCTTCAAACCAGGTTCGTTCAAGATTCTCCATAACGCATAAGCCTTCAAATATAATCTTCCCTCTTTCAGGTTTTGAGAAAAACAATATTGGAGGAATTTCTTTTAAGTTTCCTTCTAAAATCTTATCATGAACTTTTTTCAATATTTTGTTTCCCATGAAGTCTTCGCATTTGCGTTTTTGATCGGCTTTTGCATCACCCCAATAATAAATAACTCCGTTGTTTCTATCTATCACGTCTTCCCAAGGATTATGATAAGAACTCGAAGCTGTTTTTGTAATCAAAATCAGTGCGGCTGGCAATTCTTTTTTATCTTTATAACGCAACCACCTAATCCCTGGTGAATTCATCATTCCAGAAACTCCAGGTATATTAATCCAGCGCATAAACTGATCTTCTTCAAAGTTGGGGTTGCCTTTGTCTACATATTCTTTTCCAATCTCAAAAATACGCTTCATGATCCTGGATTAATAATATTCTTTTAATATATGCTTTGCTATCCTTTCTGCTAATGCTGGAGGGACCGCATTCGCAATTTGCTGCGATACTGCTTCTAATGTTCCTTCAAACACAAAATTATGAGGGAAAGTATGCAATGTAGCCTTCTCTCTGTTCGTAAGATATCTGTCTTCATCGGGATGGATGATATAATTATTTGTGATTGTTATTGATGGTTGTTCATTATGCAATCTTCTGTAATAACTGCCATATCTCTTCACAGTCACTAATTTCCCGTTTCTCATTTTCTTAACTTTAAGATGGTCTGGAAGATGTTCGTAATATCCTCCTGGAGGAATGTGCTTAATTCTTTCTAAAACATGCGGTTCGTTTATTGTGATCTCATGATTCTTCAAATTTTTGTGCTTGCTTAATCGCTTAAGAAAAGGACCAACTACTGATATCTTTTTAGATTCCTTTGGGAATGTTATTTCAACGTCTTTTCTTGATGTTGCCAGGAAAATAACCCTTCTTCTTTTTTGAGGAACACCATATTTTTCCGTTTCAAATACTTTATATTTTGCTCGATATCCTGCTCTATTAAACGACCTCAATATCATGTCTCTGAATGGTTTATCATGTTCATCTTTTCTCACCAAGAGGTCCGCAACATTTTCCATTACAACGAAATCAGGTTTTAAAATCTTAATCATCCTAATATAATCTCTGAATAATTGATTTCTTTCATCATCTCTTCGAAGATTGTTATTGTTAAGTCTTGTGAAACATTGGCAAGGAGGCCCTCCTATAACAACATGGATCTTTTTTACATTCCTTTTGTCTAAAGCATCTTTCAACATTTTAGGGCTTATGTTTCGAATATCTTCTTGCAAAAATTCCGTATTTGGAAAATTCCTTCTGTAAGTCCTGGCTGCTGGTTCCCAGAAATCACTCGCAAGGACTATGTTAAACCCCGCTTTTTCAAAGCCCAAATCAAAACCTCCGCAACCGGAAAAGAAGCTTGCAACATTTAGTCTCTTGCTCATTTTCATACCCTTTCAACTTCACCTTATTTTATTCTTTATTTTATTTCTCTTTCAAGTATTTTTTTATAAGCTTAACAATAATCTCGTTCATTGTAGTTTTCTCGTCAATTGATTTCTTCTTCAGTTTATCTCTTAATCTCTCATCCATTTTCAGCTGAAATGATTTTTCTGCCATTTTTATCACGTTTGCTCCTAGACAATAGTTATATTATTCATATTATCTGCCTTAGTTGGCATAGTTATATTATCAAAATAATCTAACTAATATATAAAAGTTGTCATTGCTCAAATGAGAAGTCCTAAAATCATATTAAGAAAAAAATATGTTGTTTTCTTTAGCAAAACCTTTGCAGGAATGATAAAATGAGCAGACTGACCTATGAAACCGTATCAAAGATCAAGGAACAAATCCTCAAATGTATCGATGCTGAACCTAAGACTGCAAGAGCAATTGCTCGTGAAATAAACAGAAGCTGGAATCTCACAAGCAAATTATTGGCAGAACTTGAGATGGAGAATCCTAAAATCTCCTGTATCAAGATAGGTTCAATTAAAGCTTATGGAATCGCAGAATCAGTGCCACCACTGCAAAAAACAACTTAATCCAACAGTTGATGATCCTGGGATAATTGTTGGAGAACAAGAAAAGATACTGTCCTTTCATAAACTGTGTTTTGTAGTGTGGCTTAGGAAAAGGAGGTGTAAGAATGGATGAAAACAAGCTTGAATCAATCGAAAGAGAAATTGGTGAACTGAGAAAGACTTACGAGAATCTAAAATCAGAACTTGCCTCAACAGCCTCTGATTTAAGAAATTCATTGGCAAAGAAAGACCATGAAATAAATGAGTTAAGAGTGAGCATAGAACAATTGAAAAGAAATTATTCCATTGAAGAAGCGGAAAACGAAAATCCAGAACAAGAGGAACCTGAGAATGAACTTGGTAATTGAAGTCTTGATTTTGACGTACCTGATAAAGACTATGAATCTTAATGCAATACTCCTGTGGAGCCTTTACGCTGTATCCAAGGTTCTGGAGCAGGTTTACATAATGTGGGAAGAAGGGTTAAGGCAGGCTTTCCTTATGCATTTCAAAAAGAAGGCAAGACGCTAAAATGGAACAAAAACTGAAGGTTTCATCTAAAGGAGGGCTCGTTGTAACCCTCAAGGAAATGATTGATATGAAAAGGGTGGGGATGAAATACAAAATAAACCACAGAACAAAAGACCTGATTATGTTCAGGAATTTCCTGAATCAAGAAATAAAAAACAGGATGAGGAAAGATCACAATGGCAAGAACAAAGAAGAAAAGAACACTGCAAAAAGTCAAGAGTCCGCACAAGATTAAAGTCAAGCTAACGCTCTGGCAAAAAATAAAGAAACTGCTTGGCATAAACTAAAGGTGAGGGATTATGAAAAGGCGAGACAAGAAAGGAAGATTTAGCGATAGAGAATCCTTAAGCAGGGAAAAACACGAAAGAGTTTATGTTCGCAGGATAGCAAAACAATGGGTTGAAAGGCTTTCAGAGATTAACTCTTCTGAGAAAGTGCAGATAAAAGCTGGCCAACTCAGAAGACTTGCTGAATACATCATTCAGTAAAGGCTACCAATCAAGAGTCCTGCTGAATTCAATAGCTTCATCTTTCTTCTCTTCATAAGGTTTCATATCCCATAACTGCTGAATAAGTTCATCCTTGCTTAAATCATTCATCATCACGAAGAAATGCTCCTTGTAAGCCTCTATTTTTTCCTTGAGAGGCAACTTGTCGCTTTCCCTCTCAAGCAAACCAACATAACGAGGATAATCGTACCCTGATGTATCAACAAGAAGTAATTCGTCTTCTTTTCTCAGTTGGATCTTCCAAAACCTATGCGATGATAAATCAGCCTTCATCAGCTCATCCCAATTAGTGAAACATTTCTCTTCGCATTTCTCATCCTTGACCAGTTCGCTCTGCTCGGCAGGAGTTATTCTTCCAGAAACCTGATTCTTGACATCCTGGATGCTCACAGGCTTTCTGGCCATCAGAATCCTTTCTTCAGGCTGCTCGTTCTTGCTATCCTCAAAACCGTCCTCATATATCCTGTTAATCACAACCTTAAGATCATCGTCACTAACGCAGTTCTTTATAGCTTCAATATATTTTTTGACATATTTATCTGCCATCTGCATCTACCTCCTTCAACCATTTTCTTTCTTCAAGAATCTCTTCCTCTGGAAGAGGATTTCCTTTGCTTTGAGCAACGTGAACTTTCCAATCAAACAATGCCTCTGCCGTTCCGCAATCACTGCAGATCTGAGTGGAGTTGTCTCTTCGACTTGTTGCTCCAAAACCTTGAGTTTCCTTCTTACACCTTGGGCAAATCCATCTTTTCATAGCGCATCATCCTCCTAATCGATCATTTTCTTTGGATTGTGTTTCATAAAGATTTGATTCTTCATCATAGCAATTGCTTCTTCCTCGGCAATTTTTGTTGGCGGAGTACAAGCTTCTGTCTGCGGTGTCACAACGACTTTCACAAGCTCCGTAAGTTGCCTTATTTGATCTTTCAACTCATTTATTTCCTTATTTTGTTTTTCTTCATTAGAATTGAACACGCTGTTGATGATGTCTCTTTTAGCTTTCATGCTTGACTTTATGTAACGTTCAGTGCTTCTGAGATTTTTATGCCGACCGCAGATCTGAGCTGCAAACACTCCTCGCTTGTCGCAAATCCTTTGGAGATAATAGTGCCTGAGAGTATGATAACTTAACACTGAAAGCTTGTGACCGCTCTTGGAAGTGGCATATTTATGATCCAAGCCAGCTTCTTTTCTTGCTTTGATAATATGCGTTCTTATCGTTCCAGGGCTTAAATGGTTCTCTTTGAACGCCTTATTTCTTGCATTCTTTTGCCTCCAGAAGATGTAATTGTCCGAGTTTATGATCTCTGACTTGTAAGTGAGGATGTGATCTTTGAATCTTTCAAGCATGAAATCTGGGATGACTATCTTTTCGAATTTTTCCTTGTTCTTTTGTTCTGGGAGCAACAAGGTTTTCTCCACGAAATCAATATGTTCCACTTTTATTCTGCAAGTTTCTATGCTTCTCAAGCCGAGTTCGCTGGCGCAATAATAGATGTTCTCCCAATACTTCACATAATGCTTGTTGTATCTGCCTTCGACTTTTCTTACTGCGTCCATGAACATATTGAATTGTTGTTCTGTGATTATCTTTGCTTTTGCTTCATGAGCCATTTTGTAAACTCACCTCCGCAGCATTCATCCAATAATGCTCTCCCGACTTCAATTAGGAAAGCGTCTCTTGGAATTTTCACGCTGAAGAATCCGAAGCCGAGTTCAACTTCCATTTTTGTGAAATCTATGTCAAAGTCTCCTTCGCGGTCAATGTTGATCTTTTTCTGATCATCGTGGTCCCATAATGGCGCTTTGTTCCACTCTTCTTCTAACAGGAAAAGTTCAAGTTTTTGCATGCAGTGCATCATTATCACCCCCATAGTTCTTTCAGCAACTCTTTCGTGTACTTGGCCACTTCTGTTGCTGGAGTTTTTGTTCCTGTGAGAATTTGCGCTGCTGCTTTAAGGCAGACTTGTAGATGGATGTCATCAACAACAGGATCGCTTCTTTGAGAAATGCTTTCTTCAACTCTGTCAGATTTTAATTCTCCATTCTCTGTTTTTTCTATGCTTCTGATGTTCTTGTACTTTCCATTTAACTTGTAATCAATCTTGACTTTATCGCCTTTTTGAACAGGGCATTGTCCAAAGCCGCCATACCACTCCTTGTTTACTACAACTCCGTACTTGTTCTCGTGTTGCTTTACTGCTGTGACAATTCCTGTTTCAGTGAGCATTGTCGCTCACCTCCACAGCCTTGTTATCCCATTCAGTCAGTGCGAA
The DNA here is from genome assembly GCA_003650545.1 of Candidatus Woesearchaeota archaeon. Lineage (GTDB taxonomy): Archaea > Nanobdellota > Nanobdellia > Woesearchaeales > B72-G16 > B72-G16. The sequence continues at coordinate 85,213 of QMQO01000002.1, forward strand.
TATTCCTTTCCCTGCTTTCTTGAACCTGTTTTTGTTGTCTGTTGTCATCCTGGCAAACATCGTGTTCTCAGGAGTTGCTCCTACTGACTTGCTTCTTTTCAGAACTTCTTCTGTTATCTTCTTGTAGTGCATAGGTTTGCCGTGTTCTTTCAGAATCTGGTAACAGACTTCCCTATGCGGCACTGCCAGTTTTGCTGAGTCTTTCTCAGCAGAATTCTTTTTTGCAGGCGTTTTTTTCTTGCCTGCAGCGATATCTTTATATCTATCTTTGTTTTTTTCTCCTTTCATGGGTATTACCTCCTTCGGGGTTTTACTCATCGGGATTGAGACTCTCTTCGCGGGGATGCTCAATCCCGTCATGATCCTAATTCATTACTTTGTTTGGCATTTCTCTTTCAATATCACGTAAACCTCCTTTCCAACGTATTTCTTTGTGTAAGGTATCACGGCGCCGTTGCCTGATGCCGTCACTGTTTTCACTTCTATGAATTCAGGATCAACGACTATTGTCTTCGGTTTTATCCTTATTTTACTCGTCATTTATGTTCGCCTCGCCATTCTTAAATTGTCTATACATTTTGAGACTTGAGAAGCTATCCTCATATATAAAGGTTGTCGTCAAAAATAACAAATCTTTTAGAAGAAATCGCTAATCTTTGTATTAATTTGATTCTTCGGGGAAGTTATTATATGGGGAGTATTTTGTCTTGAACCATTTCCAAAATTTAACTCTTCTTTAATTTTCTGAAGTGACAACTCATAATAATCTGGATTTAACTCGATACCAATCCCAATTCTTCCCATTTTAGCTGCTACAATCGCAGTTGTCCCAGAACCTGAAAAAGGATCTACAACAATAGCGCCCTTATTAGTAAAACAAGATATTGAGTATTTAGGCAATATTTTAGGAAAAGGTGCAGTATGACCATATCTATTTTCTCCTCCTTTCCCTATTTTATAAACCGGTGTAAATCTTACAATATTTTCGGTTAAAATGTTTTCATTTTTATTTTCATTTAGTATCAGTTTTCCCTTTTTCTTAAATATAAACATATGTTCATAAGAATTAGCAGGACGCTGATAATAAGGAGTGTAATTGCCATCATTTTTATGTCGATTACTTTGAGGTTCTCCTTTGTACCACAATATATTATCAAGAATCTCAAAACCTGCTTTTAAGAATAAAAATATTGTATAAGCTCCAAGAGGTATCCTTTTCTCACCCATCTTAGATTTGACAATTATATTCTCATTGTCATAGATATCTCCAATATTATAAAAAAAGACGGCTCCTGGTTTAAGAGATTCGTATGCTTTGATGTTTATTTGGTACATATCATTTAAATAATTGTAAAGATTTTTCCATTGAGAATATTCTCGAGCATTATAATAAGGAGGCGAAGTTACCATATGATCTACAGAATTTTTATCAATTGAATTTAAAACTTCTAAACAATCGCCTTTAATAATTTTTATTCTATCTGTTGATTTGAACTCTTCATTAAACTTTGGATTGAAACTTATGTTCTTTTTCCTATATATAAATCTTTTAACAAACCAACTATTTTCAAAAAATTCTTTGAAAAGCCCTTTCTTAAAAGAATTAAAATCAAGAATCTCATTAAAGGCATAGACAACAAGTTCTCTTCTGTTTTTGTTACAAACATCTAATAGTAATCTTGACTCTTCAGGCTGTATTGAAATTATTTTATCCCCTACAAAAGTAAAGTATTTTACAATCATTTCATAAAATTGATTTAAGTTCCATTTTTCTACAATGTCTTTTCTCCAAATTTTTATAAGACTTTTAGGAATTTGATTCTCTGAAGAGAAATCAAATGTTGCATCCTGCATTAGAATAGTCCTCTCAGAGTATCTTTTACCCCTATTTGTTTTGCTTCTTTCTGAGCAAAGAGGATTTTTGCATTCCCAACTTTTTATCCCAATCTCAGGGTATGAATTTCCTGATATTTTAAGACTCCCGCATACAGGACAAGGAATTTTGCGATCATCAATTTTATGTTTAGCAAAGATTAAAACAATGTCATCGAAATTCTTAATAAAATTTATTTCATCAGAATTCTTTGATGTTTTAGTTTTTAAAATATAACAATCAATAAACGAAAAACCATGATTTATTTTTTGGAACGATAAAATCTCAGAGTGGTATTTTTCATCAATTTTTGTTTTTTGTTTAAATTCATTAAAAGATATTTTCTCGAGTAATAATTTATTTATTAATTCTAATTCTTCTTCAGGAAAAGTAATACCATATTTATGCTCAAAAGTATCTTTAAGAATCTCAACACCTTTATAGTACGCTCTAAGTTCTTTGGATTCCTTAAATTTTTCAGCGTAGATTGATAAGTAAGAGTAAAGTTTCCATTTAATATTAATTCCATTCACAAAAATATTGCTTATTCTGAAAATCAAGGATTTATGATTTTCTACTAAATCATAACTTTTCTTAACCAAATTGAGTAAGTAATCATAAAATAATTCTTCATCATTAAATTTTTCAAATAATTCTTGAGTTATATTAATATAAACCAATCCTGCTTTTTTATCTCTATCCCCGTTTCTATGGAGAATCTCAAGATATTTTTCATTAAATTTATTTATTATCTCAAATCTCGGTTTCTTCTCAAAATTGTTACAGAAGTTCCTTAATTCTTCATAATCTTTAGGTGACAACTCCTTTTTTATGATATGCTCATTATCTGAAAATAATTCATTTAACGATATTTTAGATTTCTCATTCAGACTTATTAATCTTGAATAGAGAAAAATTATGTAATCTTTTATTCTGTCCTTCCTATTTTTAAGTATTGCCTCGTTAAGATTATTAATGAATTCAGATACTGCTAAATTTAACTCTTTTTCACCATCATCCAATTTGTTGATAATTTTTTTAAAATCGAGATTAGAAGGCAGATCCTGTTTTATAAGATTAAGTAATGTTTCATAATCTTTGGGAAACCTGTAATCTAAGAATTTCTTTAGTTGCTCTTTTTGTACTCTTCCTAAAAATAAATTATGCTGCTTAACTAGGAAATTAGTTATTTTTTTAACAATCTTATTTTTTGATCCATAAGCATCGCCAATAATTCTCTTAACAATATCCTCTGGTAATTCTTCAAATTCACCATCGATCTTCTTCGGTAAATAGAAATCTATATCTAAAGAGATATTATGCATTGATAAAAACTCTTTTATCAACTCTTTGCTAGATTTTTTTACCATTTTCATGTTAATCAAATGTTAAATAAATATGAATGTTTTATATATCTTGTCTTTTTGTATTTAAAAGGGGATAAAAATAATTAACCACATCTTTAAATGAGTTCATGAAATTCTTTATTTCAAAATCTTTGGTTAGTTCACTTACTTTGCAAATGTGATACTTTATTTTATCATCTTCTTTAAGCCTTAATATAAGATACAGTTCATCAGAAACATTTTCAGGTAAATCCAACTTGCTAATTACAACATTGGGCGAATCGATTGTTCTAACAAGGATTTTATAATTTTTATATCTGTGATATTGGCTTCCACATGTAAGACAATACTGCTGCGCAATCAACAACCCACTATTTTTATTGAAGCAGCCACCTAATTCATTTGCTTCCTTTTTTACTTCTTCATCTTTATTAGATATGCAATCAGGGTTGGGGCACATCATATATAATTTAGAAGAACCGCAATTATTACATTTCCCACTACTTTTTGTTATTGATTGAAAAGAACCACAATCTTCACATCTAAACAGAAAAGGATTTATTGTTCCACATAAAAAGCATTCTGTAAGGTTCATATACCAAGAGTCCCCACAATTTGAACATATCAATTTAGAGATTAAGAAATAATCTCCTTCATTAAGATATATTTGAACCCCATTAGCAATAAAAGCATAAGCAATTGATTTATCTTGATTATTCATTTTCACTCATCTCCTTAATTAATTCTTTTGATTCTTTTGAATCTTCATCAGCACCAGACACTTCAATTGTTTTTATAAATTCAAAATATTTTTTCATGCTTGCAAATGTAACTTCATCAGTGTTTTGTTTAATATACTCCTCAACCGATTTTCTTAATTGAACGATCTTTTTTGGATCGGAATATAAACTTAAATTCTGTTGGAGTACTTGATTGATCTTACGTTCAGTTTCTTTGGAATAAGTTGATCCTTTGGCAAAAACCCTTTGTAATTTATTAGCTAATGCTCTTGTCTCAATTATTTCATTATCTAAATTAAGATCAATGTTTGGATCTTGAATTCTTTTCATACCTTCAAGGTTTCTGAACATTTCCCAATCATGTCTCCCCCAGGACCATTTATCTGTATTAGGATTATATCTTAAACTGTTAAGTTTATTATTCCCTTTTCTGAAGGAAGTTGGAGCAAAGGGGTTCATGTGATTATCATCAAAAAATTTCAAATAATCTTTCACAGAAATTATAAGAAAATCTTGTTTATCATTGGATGTATTATCAGAATATAATAAATAAACATGCCTTGGATCAACTCTTATATCTTTAGACTTTAAAGTAAATCCAAATATATTATTTTTTAATTGCCTTGTTTTAACTTGTATAAAACGCCTTATTTCAATAACTTGTGCATTGCAAATAGGGCAAGCATCTCCATGCAATTGTTCATCAACTTTTGTATGCCCATTTGGACATACTCTTTTCATTATTATCCGATCAATACCAGTATCATTAAAAGGTCTAAAGACTTCCCACCCTAATCTTTTTAGATTTTCCTCAACAAAATCTTCTGTTACGTGTTTTTTATTTAATTTATTAAATTCTGAAGGATTTACATCTTCAAAGGGGTTTTTTGGAAAAATTATCTCATCAGTCATTTTAATACCTCAAGTATTTTTTTACCTTTATCAGAGAGAGAATAAAGAACAGTTCTCGTGTTTTCGGAGATTGAATTAACCAATCCTTTATCTTTTAAGTCTCTTAAAATTCTACTTGTAGATGCAGGTTTTATTGCTAAGTAAGATGCTATTTCGCTAGATAATCTTGGATTATCTCTCAAATACTGTAGTACTTTTATTCTGTACTTCCCATCTTTTACAAAAGCAAGCATATCATAGTCCATACAGATAAAATAATTCATCTATATTATATATTTATCTGTTTTTTAGTTAATATTTACTTAACATGTCAAATCTATGGCTCTCTATAATAGTTTAAGATATCATTTTCTTTAGGATAAATATCTCTGGACTTGACTTTGGGACATTGCGCTTATTAAAAGACTGGACAGACATATCTGTATGAAAGTCAACAACGGCAGACTGCAATTCGGCCATAGGAACGAGGCCAGGGAAAAGACCATAACCGATGAACAATTCAAAAGGTTCATCGAAGCAGTCAAGTTCGTTGAAGAAGAAAAATACGTCTTTTTCTGGGAAAACGTCTACTACTGCGCAGCCTACTTAGGACTCAGAAGCATAGAAACCTGCAAGATCAGGGTAGAAGACATTGATTTCATAGATAAAACTCTGACATTGCCAGATCAGAAAAACAAGGAACGATTTGAGAAGATCATAATCCCTGATGAGATGATAAGGAGATTCAAGAAGCACATTGTAAAGTACAAGGACGAAATAATCGCAAACGGCATCGAGCACACTAACATCAGGGATATGAACACCTTAAGAGGCGAATATTTCATCTTTTGGCGGCAAAGAGGTCCAAGAGGCGGAAAGAAAAGAGAAAAGCACCTATCAACCAACACGATCAGAACTCACTTGATGAAGACCAGGCAAGTGGCAGGCCTGGATATGAAATACGGGATGACTAAAACAGGCCACGCATTATCTGTATTAAGCTACCACACGCTGAGGCATTATTATCTGCAGAAAATATGCGATCAGAGAGGCGTTTTCGCAGCTCAAATATCAGGCAGGCACAAGAACTTGAGAAGCACAGAGAGGTATCTTACAACCTCTCTGGTGGCCAAAAGAGACATAGTTAATGATGTGTTCAATACTCCTGAAGAGACTGAGTCAAAGGAGATATTGTCCCTGAAAAACGAGATTGCTGAACTCAAGGCCCTTATGATGCAATCAGTGATCTTGAGCAATGGCAATCCAATGAATTCCAAGAATATGAGCAGAATAGCGATTGAAGAGGCTGAAAGGCTGATGCAAAACAAGGCCCTGTATGAAGCCAGGAGGCTCAGAAGAACTGTCAAGACAGAGGAAACAACCGAGCAGATAGTTTGCGGAGTCCAACAATAAACTCTTTCTGGCTCTGGACTTGACGCACTTGACAGGGTAACCGAAAACTATTTATCTTAATGAATTCTAACCAGATATAGTTTCCCTTAACCACAATTCGTTTCAGAATTGGCGGAAAGCGCTTATGACGTTTTTGGGGAAAGCGTCATAAATCTATGACGGAAATATAAATGTTTTGGTAATTTACTACTCAATAGTTACTATTGAATAAGAAAAATAAGAGCCGACCCTAAAAGTCATTAACTAATGGGGCTACGCCCTTGATACGCCGATTTTTTACTTTGAATTTTTCGGACTTCGTCCGAACGTTGCACTACAATACCCAAGGCTGCCCAGCACTTTAGTGCTGGGAGAAACATATAAATTCTAAAAAAATAAAGAAAAAAATGCGCGACGTAGCTGGCGCAATAGATCACCCTAAATCTAGCGTTAGCTA
>QMQO01000003.1 GCA_003650545.1 Candidatus Woesearchaeota archaeon
ATAAAATTCAACTGAAATTTATATACTACAAAAATAACAAAAACATACTAAAATAAATTATTTTTCATCTTTTTTTTCTTTTTTCACTTTTGATAATTGTTCTATTCTTGATTTTAGTGCTGTCTGAATTAGAATCCTATTTTTCTCGCGTAGTTCATCAATTAATTGGTCTCTTCGCTTCAATTCTTCGGCATACCATCTTTTCAGTTTCTCCAACTCTGAGACAGGAACTGTTTTTTTTGTTTTTTTCTTGAGCATATTATAAGAATATTTTGATTATTTTTAAAGATTTAGCTTTATTATTTTTTAAAAAATCTATATCGTCATTATTCAATAAGATTTCTATATTCTCTAAACATTAATATTTAGTGTATGATTTCAGTTAATATTTAGTGTAAGGTATTCAGTGTGAGCGATGTTAATGCAATTCAAGTGCAATTCAAGCTTGCTATGGATGTAATGGTGTAATTGTTTTTGCTTATGTTTTTACATTAATTAGAATATAGCCTTAATTAGAATATTTTTTTATATTTTTTTAAATATTTTTTCATCATTGTTATTTGTCATCTTTCTCTATCATTTATCTTTCTTTATATCTTTCTCTTATTGGATCTTCTACTAGGTCTTGTCTTTTCGCTACCTTTGCCTTTTTTTCTTAAACCACGGCTTTTTCTGCCAGCACTTGTCAATCCGCGGTAGGCTCTGCCTTTATGCTGCTTTTCGCATATCCATTTTAGATTCTTGTCAGCTTTGACTGTTGGGTGTGATGTGTCAACAAGAATAACCTCATACCAAATATATATACCATCTTTAGCAACATAATAGGAGTTCAAAACCTCACAATTTGGAAATAGTCTATTAGCGCGCTCTTCAGCAATCTGTTGATAGTTTTTGTGTAGCACCTTCAAACGTCTGCGATGCTTTGGCCTTCTACCGCTTTTTATCGTAGGCCTCATTCTGCCTCCTCTTTTTAGGCGTTGTCTAACAACTATTATACCTTGCTTAGCTTTATAACCAATTGCTCTTGCCTTATCAATTCTGGTTGGTTTAGAAATCCTGATTGTGGCAGGTTCCTTGCGCCACTTTATTAGTCTATCTCTCCAGACCTCACCGAGCTTATCCTTTGGTTGCTTCCAGAGTATCCTGACATATTTATACATACCCACTTAGATCACACCCGAGATTCAGGGAGCAGTATGCTTACCATCTCCAATTTTCCTGTTACTGACATAGGTCAATAACATATGTGAAATGCATACTTGCTACACCTACATTTCTCTAGACGATGAAAATAGATGCTATTTATAAAGGTTTTTGTTTTTTTTGATTTTTTTAACAGGGTTCTAATATCCTGAATTAGGAAAACACCTAAAATAATATTTTAAACATTTTTCTATGTTCTATGCTTTGATTTTATATGCTCTGTTTTATGCATCATTTTTTCATCGTTATTATTTGGTTAAACAAGTTTAAACTGCTTTTTTCTGTCCAAAGATGACCTTAAGCATAAGCATCTAATATAGCACTTAACTATTAGTACTTAAGTATTAGCACTTGAGTTGAGCATAAGTTGAGCACCTTATTTATTTTCAATTATTTTTTAGTTTTCTATCATTTATCTTTCTATAATAAAAATAGAATTCTTGATCACACATTTCAAAAAGATACCCTAAAAGATCAAGCTATTCTTCTTCTAATCTGGCATCTTCTTGCTCCTGCTCATCTTCCTTGAACTCTAACTCATCCAGACCATTCATCAACAAAATGAATATCTACAAACTTAAATAATTTACTCATTTATGGTGTAACTAATCGGTAGAGAATCTTCTTTGTTAGAAATGTTATCTAACAATTATTCAGCTGCATTTAATTAAATTTAACCAAAGCTATATATACAACTTATGCTTCATTTCTATAATGGTTAAAGAAGATATCTACAAATCAATAAAAGATATGTCTGAGCACATAAGAAAGGCTTTGAGATTAACAGAGAACTTTAAAGTTGAGGGTAAATTCAATCATATCTTTATTTGCGGAATGGGTGGTTCTGCTATTGTGGGTGATCTGTTGCAGAGCTATCTAGACATAAACATTCCTGTAACTGTGAACAGACGCTATACTCTTTCAAAAACACTAACACGAGATAGCTTAGTTTTCTTTATCTCATATTCCGGCAACACAGAAGAGACAATTGCTGCTTTTAAAGTAGCGATAAGAATTGGCTGCAGAATTGTTGCGATCACATCTGGAGGAATACTAAAAGATCTAGCATTAAGATCAAAGGTCCCTGTTGTGAGAATACCTCTTGATGTACAGCCTAGAGCTGCATTAGGTTATTTGTTTTTCGCTGTACTTAATATCCTAAGAAATTCTAGGTTAATCCCAAATCCAAGAGAAGAGATCTACAGCACAATAAACGCTGTTTCAAACCAAAGAATAGAAGAAAAAGCAGAACGTTTTGCAGAAAAGTTAAAGGATAAAATACCTATTATATATTCATCAGATAGGCTAAAAGGAGTTGCATTACGCTGGAAAGAACAATTTAATGAAAATGCAAAGATTCATGCATTCTGTAATATTTTCCCTGAGATAGATCATAACGAAATAGAAGGCTATGAGAATCTCAATGGAGATTATCATGTTATAATGATCAATGATCAGGATGATTATTTTAGAATTAAGAAAAGGATGGAGCTAACAAAACAGATCATACTAAAGAAGGGTGTTGGTGTGACAGAATTGGATCTAACAGGTAGATCATTCCTTGCGAGAATGATGGTCGCAATTGTAATGGGCGATTATGCTAGCTATCATCTGGCTAAGCTGATTGATACAGATCCAAATTCTGTTACTCTCATCGAAAATCTAAAGAAAAAACTTGGGGGTGTCATGTAAATGGCTGAAAAAGAAATTGGAAAAATAACACACTACTTTGGGAAGATTGGTGTTGGTGTAGTAGAACTTAGCGATGTGTTAAAGATTGGTGACAAGATACATATCAAAGGAGCCACAACAGACATTACGCAGACAGTTGATAGCATGCAGATAAACAAGAACCCTGTTGAAGAAGCAAAGGCTGGCGATGCTATTGGGATGAAAACAACTGATCAGGTGAGACCAGGAGATGTTGTGTTTAAAGTAGAAGAAGAATAAATAATTTTATTTATTGATTAGATGCCTTTTGCTTTATTTTTTACTATTTGTGTACTAATGGGTTAGATATACATTAGATATACTTACTGGACAATATTTACTTGCGATATAGCATGTTGTCTAAGATAATGCCAGATTAGTGGGCATTAAAATATTCTTTTTTGATTTATGATTTAAGCATGCCTGAAGCATGATAAGATTATAATTTAAGATAATAATTTAAGATTATAGATTGGATTTAAATTATTAAACCATATCTAGTCTCTTTCTTTATCGTCACTTTAAAGTGTTAATGCTGTTCCTACTTGGCTAGGAAAAACTATTTAAAACAAAGCAAATAATATTTATTCTAATGGCAAAAGAGGATCAAACAAAAGAAGAAACACGCGGCATCACTGTGAAGAAAGAGGAAGATTTCTCAGAATGGTTCACTCAGGTCATAAAAGAAGCAGAACTAGCAGACATTCGATATAATGTAAAAGGCTTTCTTGTTTATAGACCTTGGTGTGTTCATACCTGGAACATCATGTATGATAAACTTGCAGGAATACTTGAAAAAAAAGGTCATCAGCCATTGATAATGCCCACTGTCATTCCTGAAAGCAACTTCAAGCTTGAATCAAAACATGTAGAGGGTTTTGCACCTGCAGTTTTTTGGATAACAGAGCATGGAGCTGGTGAGAAAATTGAAGAACGCCTTGCATTAAGACCAACTAGCGAAACTGCATTCTACCAAATGTTTGCTTTATGGATAAGAAGCTATAAGGATCTGCCTCTGAAGACATATCAACGCGCCTCTGTTTTCCGTTATGAAGGCAAGGCCACTAGACCATTTTTCCGTGCTAGAGAATTCTACTGGATAGAGGCGCATGACGCATTTGCCACTGAAAAAGACGCAACCAACCAAGTAAAAGAAGATATGGAAACAACAAAAGAATTTTTGCTGGATGAGCTAGCAATACCTTTTATATTTTTTCAGCGGCCTGAGTGGGATAAATTCCCAGGAGCAGTGAATACTTATGCAGCTGATGCTTTAATGCCGTCTGGTAAGGTTATACAGCTTCCTAGTACACATATGCTTGGCCAGAATTTCTCAAAGCCGTTCAATGTAAAATATATTGACAAAGATGGCACAGAGAAGTATGCTTACATAACATGTTATGGTCCTGCAATTAGCAGGATTTATGGTGCATTGATAGCCTTTCATGGCGATGATAAAGGCCTGGTTTTGCCATTTGATCTTGCACCAATACAGATTGTGATAGTTCCTATTTTATTTGAGGACACTAAAAGAATCGTGTTAAAAAAATGCTATGAACTTGAGAAAAAACTAAGAAGGCACTACAAAGTTAAGGTTGATGGTGATGACGAAAAAAGCGCTGGTTGGAAATTCAATTATTGGGAGATGAAAGGTGTTCCCATTAGGATTGAGATAGGTCCAAACGACCTCAAGAAAAAGCAAGCTATTGTGTATAGCAGAGACACTGGCGAAAAAGAAACAATAAAAGAAAAAGATTTAATAGATCATGTTAAAGCAATTGCATCAGATTTCACCGAGCGTCTCAAAAAGAATGCAGAGCGTGTTTTCAACACCAGCATAGTTGATGCAGACTCTATTGAAGAGGTAAAGGAAAACATCGGCTCAAAAATTGTTAGGGTAAACTTTTGCTCTATTGACAAAGATGGTGAACCTTGTGCTGAAATCGTAGAAAAAGAACTTCTTGCAAGTGTTCGTGGAACTCGCTTTGGTTTAGATGAAACGCCAAAAGGCAAATGCGTATTTTGTGGAAAGCCTGCTAAAGTTGTTGCTTATATTGCAAAGAGTTATTAAGATGAACTTTATTTTCAAAAAGAATTAACTATGTTAATAGAAAAATGAATTGAATTTTGGTTTTTAAAAATATAAAAACAACAAAAAAGGTTAGTATCACAGGTATAAAATGAGAATAATGAATAAAGAGCTTATTCAAAAATCAGGCGTTTTGGAAAAGAGAAAAACTCTTGCTTCTATTGATTTAATTGTCTGTACAGAAGACGAGGTTTATGCAGTTAGTCAAAAATTAAAAATGTATTGTAGATTAATTGTTGGTTTACTGGATGTAGATCAAACATTGTTATTTCTAAAACACCTGTCTGATTACACACTTTCAGGTTCACTTGAAACTTTACGAGGAATTCCTGTGAAAACTCTAGATTCGGCAGAATTCAGGGCACTTGTGAAGAACCACACTCAGCTCATGCCTATTTGCATAAGCCATGAGAGTAAAAAATAGACATAATTCTAGATTATGGTAAAACACAAAAAACGAAACATTTATATATGAAGAAGTTAGTCACTTAATAATAGTAAATGCCAAGAGGTTAAAAATGAATATACTAAGTTTATTGAGATATCATTTATCAGGGTATATGTCTATGTTTTCTAGTAAACATACAGATGAAAATGATCCTGATATAGATGTTTTTGAGGAGGATAACAATGAAAATGACATAAATCAAGTTGATTCTGAAGATGTAATAAAAGATAGGTTGCAACAGGCTTCTGAACTTGAACAACCCGAATCACTTGAGAATATTGTTAACAGCATTGCGCAATCGTCTAAAAATCTAGTATCTAACTTTAATAATTTAAGATCAGACGGAATATTGATGGATATATATAACATAACACTAAGCTATCTAGGTAAAGATGAATTAACAGAAGAAGAAACAGAAGAATTCGTCAACATATTGGCTCAGAAAAAAGAAGATTTCTCTTCTGATAAATACTTCTCAGTTGAGTCTGCATTATCAAATGCAGTGAGGGCTATGAAGACAGGAGATAACGGAGATAACAAAATACTCGAGATGTTTGTGCCTCAGTGGGCGTATGATTATGCAGAATACGAGTTTGTAAAACGCCTTTATGATATTGCAGGAATAGTGTTCAATAAAGAAGCTATAGAAAATTTCATGGAAAAAGCTAAAAAAATAGATAAATACGGCTATAAAAACCTGAAACACTTTGAGACAGAAACTCAACAAGACGAAGAAAATCAGGACAAATCAAAGAGAATTCTAATGAATAATCGCGATAGAATAGAATATTTCATAAAGAGTCTTCGTGGTTATGGCAAAGCACTTCAAGATCTAGATGAAAAAACAGGCGAAAAACAATTTACTGATAAAAAAGTAATAGAGGATTGTATAGATCCAGACCTTATGGGTAACATTCATAGATATGGCTTGTTCTCGACACTTATAGAGCAGACAGGAGCGTATCTTAGTCAGAGTACAATTTTAAACTTTGCAGATAAGGCATTAGAAAATCTGTCTGTAAAAGATCCTTATAATGAAAAATCATTTGTTAGCAATGTTATTGAATTAAACGATGATCTGCAGAGGTGCGGCATTGATATGGATTTTGCAAAAGAGTCATATAAAAAATTTGTTGAGCAAGGTAATGAAAAGCTAAGAAATGGCCTTATCACGGAAGCTTTATCATCTTATCTTGCAGCAATTCAAACCAATGAGTTGCTGGATAGTGGTGAAGCAACTTTGGCAGACAGAGTCAGCAGGCTTCATGAAGTGGTGTGTAGGGTTTGCAAAGCAGATGATGAATATTTTGATGCAGCTATTGTCTATATGTTTAACAAAGACCTAGCTGATGTTATAAAAAATGCAGATTCTAGAAAAAAGAAGGCACTTGTCAAAGAGTGGGTTGCAAGAGAAATAAGCACTAATCCTGAATTTGTAACTTCTTACCAAAGACTGGTTAATAATCAAAACGCGATTATTGCTGAGGTAAATTCAGCTTTTAGTTGCGCTGATGCTAAAGATTATTATAGATTTAAAACCCTGGATGAGTATAACAAGGATTATGCTAAATCTCTATTTCGGGCTATGATGAATCGCTGTATTGTGCTAAAACCTGTTCAAAAAAACATTGAGCAGCAAGAGGAAGAACGCCCTAAAAAACTTAGCTTGAGAAACCTCACGAGTCTGTTAAAGGGTGAAACAAGGAATGCTGATGATGAAAACTTGGTGCATCAGTATAAGCCTGCTCCTTTGAGAGGTGGCATTATAGCATCATTTTTAATGACAGAAGATTTTACAGAAAATGAATTAAAAGACCCGGTATTGATGTTATGTAAGCTAACAGAAAAGTATGCAATTTCACCATTGTTTTTTTCCAGTAATGCGTATAGTGATGATGAGGTTAAGTCACTAATTGCAAAGTCATTTGAGATTGGTCATGGTCTTAACAAGAAGGCTTATGTTGGCGATGTGTTAGGTGTAGCTCCTACAGGAAGCACAGCAAACTATGGTTTTGATAAGAGATTTATATCTGGTTAGGCTAGAGCTTTAGGTGCCATAAGGAGGTTTAGCTTCAGATCTCTGTTTCTTAATGATGTCTTCAAGTTTTCTTGTCTTTTCTTCCATTAGTCCTACCAAAGTTTTAAGCTCTGGTACTAGATTAGCTATCTCTTTAGTTTGATTTGAAATTTTATTTGCTTTGTCACGTATGTTTGCTAGTTCCTTTTTTGCCTCGTCTATGTCACCTCTGAGAGTTGAGATATAAGTTTCGATATTTTTGATCCTATAAGCTGGTCTTTTAAAATTTTTTAGTTCATTCTTAACAATTTTTAAGGTCTGATTTATTCTTGTATTACAAAGCTTCCAAACATTCTCTTTATTTGTGATAATCTCTTTTGTAGATTTGATAGCATCATCAATCATTTTATTTATCTCTCTATATTTTTCTTCTATGTTTGTAGTTAGGGTTATTAATTCATTTTCTAATATTATCATATTACGATGCTGTCCAGGAGGGGTGATATAATCTTTTTCCATATAATATGTTCTTATTAATTCCCGGTGGTCTAAATATATTTTTCTATATCCTATCATTATTTCACGAAGTTCTCGTTGAAAAGCGTTTAAAATTTTTTCGGCTTCAACCCCAACATCTGTGGCTAATTTACTAGCTTTCTTATTTTCTTTAGTCATTTTATAAATATTATATAAGTGGCGGATATTTTTCTTAGCGTAGTTAAACTTAAACCTTGGCATTATGAAGCTCCTCCTTGTTGATGTATGGCTTGTTCTAAACTGTTTAGAGAGTGCTCTAGTTCATCGCTTAGCGTTCTAATATCATTTAAGTAATATTCTATTTCATTTACCCCACTGATAATATTGTTAAGGCTTTCATTAACATTATTATTTAAATGTTCTATAGCTTCTAAAATAGGTCTTTCCCTGTCAACCATTGATTGTGCTCGACTGGCAGCTCTACCTCGACCCCGTTCTCCACCTTGTTCTAGACCCTGTTCTCCACCTTCTGGCTGCTCTGGCTGAGGTAGAGGTTGAGCTGACCGACGTGGAGGTTGAGATGGTCCAGGATGTCGTCTGGCTCTTCTTCTCTCTAGTAAGTTCCCTGCACGATTAATAAGACTCTCTCCACCAAGAAAACTCCATCTTCCAAATAATGCTAATATAAGAGCTATGATAGAAATCAAAAAAAGTAAACTTGCTATAGAATTTATAATACCTGCTTCATCTATGATGTTTGACCTAAACAAATATGGTTTTATGATTGCCCAAGGAAATAGATAAAAAAACACAAATGCAGCTGCATATAAGTAAGCTCCACTTAAGTTGAATATGTGCTCTAATAGTCTTGCAATGATAACTGTAATAAATAAACCTAGAATTAAGTATGCAATCCAACCAAAATCACCCAAGGTTTTGTTTATGTTTTTCATAAACACAAACATCCCGATAGATAAAATTATACCCATAACTGTTCCCAGGACTCTAGCTTGTCTAGTATCACCCATCTGTGTGTGCGATAATGCATACTGACACACTGATATAAAAAACGCAAGATACAGCAACAAATCAACATACGAAGCATGTGTTTGATAAAGTTTGTCTAAACTTCCTGTTAGTCTGCTGAACTGAGTAATCACCTGATCAAAACCTGTGTCTTGAGCATAAGATATGCTTGTTAATAAGACAGAAGTCAATACCATAACTAGAAAAAATATTAAAAATTTCCTGTTGAGCATTGCATCACCCTTTTGTTAATTACTATATTAAAATGCTTTATAAATATTTCTATTATTACTATTGAATAAATTTGCTACTATATGGTGATTAAGTATAGAAATATTTATAAATGTTTAGTAGTAACACTTATTGGGGAAAAATGACTAATAATGAAAATTCTAGCGAGGAAAATGGTAATGGAAATAATGCTAATGGTAATGATAAACAATATATAGACAGTAACCCTTTTGTTAAAGCTTTGTTAGTTTGTTTTTTTGCATTTCTTGGTTTAGTTGGTGCAATGAGAGGTTGCGATGTTGAGCTTGGTAGAAGAGAGGTTTTCCGTGACAGAGGCTATATTGTTGAGAGTGAGACAATACCAATTGAGGGTAGAATCTCAACAAGCATAAAAGATTTTCAGTATGATAATTTAATTGCAAGAGCAGCAACAAGATACAATGTCAGTCCGCATGACATACGCGGTATCATCAGGTTAGAGTCAAATTTTAACCCAAATGCAACGCATCGCAACCATAACGGCAAAACAGCTCGTGGGTTGATGCAGGTAACTGATAATACTGGTAGGTCTCATTGTGGTGTGTGGGGCCAAGCTCTTTATGATCCTGCTAAAAACATAGACTGTGGCACAAGTTATTATAGTACACAACTAAAAAGATTTAACTCTAAGGAGATGGCATTAGCAGCGTATTTCACAGGCCCGAATAATGTGGCTAATGGCAATTGGAATAATACAAGTGATGGTAACTTGACTACTCCTAATTATATCAAAAAAGTGATGCACAACATTGAAATGTACGAGCACATGTTTAGAGAACGCGATTATTTTGCAAATCCGTTATGCGATGACACTATGCTTGTTATCACAGATGATTTTAATGCTAAACGAGGCAGAAGATCAAGACATGGTGCAGTTGATATTGATATGCCTGATGATGAGACAGCTTATGTCTGCGCTAGTATTGACGGTTATGTTAGTATAGGTTACGAAGGCCAATTTAGATATGTTCAGATCAATAATAGTAATCTTGGCTTAGCTGTACGCTATGTTGATTCAGCTGATAATATGGTTAGAAATGGTGAGTATGTTTCTAGAGGTGAAAGGATAATGAAACAAGGCACGCATGGCTCGGGTAAACACGCTCACATAGAAATATATCGCCAAGGCAAAAGAGTGGATCCTATGTTTTATCTGAGCAAATTTCCTCATAAATACTCAACTGAGTTTGATAACATAGTAACAAGAGGAATTGGGGACTCGTATTCTTTTTTGTCTAACTAGGCAAGCTACTTGATCTCTACCTTCTGGCTGATGCTTTGTCCAGGCATGCCTTTCTCAAAAATAGCTCTGACAATGCCCTTGCTGCCGTGTGTTGCAGAAATCTTACCTTTTATTTCTCTTCCAGCAGGACTTTTCCAGCTAACCTCTTTACCTATAAGTTCTGTAGCTTTATCTTTAGAATTAATGCCTTCTACTGCTATAAGCATCTGATTGTTGTATTGTGTGTGTCTGCCACCCCTGAAGTTGACAATTGTCCCTTTCATAGACATTTGGAATTGCAAGTTGTTTAAAAAGGTTTTCTTATTTAAGGTGCCTTAATTTAAAATCATAATTTGTTACTAAAGGATGAAACAAAATATTTTATTAAAAATTTAAATAGTTTTATTGTTAGTGAGATTATTATTAGTACAAAATATCTATAACTCATAAATGAACACAGGATTTCCTGGGTAGTCAAACAATTGTTTTTCCTTAAAACTTGGTAAAAACACAGGATTAGCCACTATTAAAACACCTTTGAACTCTTGCAACAGCTTGTTTTCTAGTCCACGATAGAAAGGTTTATCCGGGTTGATAAATAGTACATCAAACACAGAAAGATCAATCTTTGTGAAGTCTGTTCTGATAAATTTTGCTTTGCTTCTGAGAGCTTTTTTATTTTTTTTAGCTAGATTAATGAGCTTATTGTCCAGTTCAAAGCCCACAGCCTTAGTAAAAACAGAGGCTAGTATGACAACTCTGCCGTCTCCACTTCCTAAGTCAGCAAATGACTCGAATCTTGATAGATTTATGTTTTTGAACACATCTAATAGATCACTTAAAACGCTGATTCCAAAGAAACCAGCTTCAGTTTCACCAATCAGATGTTTTCCTTGCATTAGTAAGGTCTTGTCGGTTTTCTCAAAATAATCTAATATTTGTTTTGTATTCATTGTAAATATTATAAATTTGTAAATTGAAAAAAAATTTTTTATTTAGATCATAAGAAATTATTCAAGTCTAACACCGCTCCACAGAGTCCACTCATTTGGATCAGGAGAATGTTCTCCAAAATGATAATATGGAGTTTGTGTTCTTCCAAAATAACCTTCCTGTATGTTTGTCCATGCAGTTGTCATTCCAGGCGGACTAGGAGCCAAACCACCAGTCATGATTTGTCTTTCCCTAGTTATTGGCGAGCCTAATGCTTCCCACATCTTTGTTAACATCCTGCGATCGCCCTCAGCATAGCCTTCTGAGATCATCTTTCCCTTAAAACCTTTCTTTTTTAGATAGTCCACAGCTTCAGGAATAGGGTGAACTCCAGAACCAACAGGTAGATGTGTATGTCCATAACCAAACCCATCAACTAGGTGTATGTGCCCAAGCACGCCTGCTTTCTGTAGCTTCTTAACCTGATCCATGTACCATTTATTAAAGCGTTTATCGGTTTGTTCTTCTGTTTCTCCTGGTTTTGGTATGAAGTGTTTTCTCCACATCCCCATGTGCTGGGTGTCAAATGTAGCTTTTATGTGCTCTTCAGCCTCTTTTCTGGCACGCGCTTCAGACATTCCAGGATATTTTTTTCGTAATTCTTCAACCATTTTCTTTCTTGCACCATGTACCAGCTCTATGAGCTCATCTGGATGCGATCCATAACCCATCTCTGGAAAGATGTTTTCAGGAGCTACAAAGATATCCTTTTTCAAGCCGCGTTCATGCGTCTTGTTCATAGCCATTATGCCAAGCTCTGCTAAGGATTGCATACTCTTATCCTTGCCGAACTCTTCAATTGGCACTGCTTTTTTAACAGCATCCATATACATACGAGCCTGTTTTCTTCCAGAAATTGCAAGTTCTCTGCCATAAGCTATGTTTCTTTCATTTTCATTAAGAAGGTCCCTAAAATAATCCACAGGGTCTACAACTTCGTCTGGCAAAAATAGACCACCTGGAACCTTTTTCCTATATTCTGCAACCCACTTTTCCTTAGGAACATGCTCTTTTATCTTTTTGAAGAACTCTAAGGCCTTGAGAATTCTGTCTCTCTCTTCTAAACCTTTAAAATAATGCTTTTCATATTCTCTTGCACTTCCAAGAGCATGGCTAACCTCTGCCTGTTGCTGCATTTTGAAAAAATCTTTTACAATATCATTCATCTTCCATCCTTGTTTAAGCTTCTCTTCTTTAAAATCACGAAACTTTAACTTCTGTGTTTTTACATTACCTTTCTCATCATACTCGAAAATAGGGATTTTTTCTTCAGTAAATTCATCGATCACTGGTTTTCCATCTTCACCAAGCAAAAACATCTCATTACCATACTTGTCTTTCTTTGGGATGGGCATCCATACTTCTTGTTTGTCTGCAACAGACTCGATTATCCTGCCTGTTGTTGGGTCAACTAGATGATAAATAGCATCTTCTTCTTCGCCTGTATATTGCTTGAAATCTCTATACTTATCGTAAATAGTTCTTGGAAATTCTCCTGTGTGCACTACAACAGCTTCTGCACCAACATCAGCAGCCATGTCGATGGCTTTTTTGACTTCACTAACCTCCCTGAAACGTTCTTCTTCTGAAAAACGTCTTTGTTGATAGTTAATCCCTGAAACATTGCCTATAACCTGTGGCGAAACATGAACAGAGGATAGCTCAACTCCAGAAGCTTTTGCAATCTCTCTAAGCTCCTGTCTTTTTTCTGTCCCATAGTCTTCGATGGCTGCACCAGGCTCTCCTTCTCCTGGACCAGGCTGCAGCTCTATAACACCAGCACCAGCTCTTATAGCTGAGGTTACTGTCTGAATAAAATCGCCTTTGCCACGACCAGCTATAACACTCTGGCCAACCTCTGCAACAGAGATTGGTCTTTCTATCCTATCACTAGGCTGCATGCTAGCAATATCATTGCTTTCAAAATACTCCCTGTCCATTGGGTGATAGTACGCATGTGGATCGTATAGTACCATTTTTTAGTTTGGTCTTATTCTATGCTAATAAGTAAATCTTAGCTTGTGGCAAACCAGCTATTTAAGCCTATTTAAGCCCTAAATCTGTTATAAACTGGTTTGATATTTTTTGCCTTTTATTTGTCTAATAAAA
This sequence comes from Candidatus Woesearchaeota archaeon, assembly GCA_003650545.1. Classification (GTDB taxonomy): domain Archaea; phylum Nanobdellota; class Nanobdellia; order Woesearchaeales; family B72-G16; genus B72-G16. The sequence goes on from QMQO01000003.1 coordinate 13,565, forward strand.
ATAATTTATTTTTTATTATTATTTTCTAGTATTTAAATTATTCTATATATGTTTTTGTATTTTGGTGACAGAAAAATCATAGCAGATCCTCAATTTTTACATAGTCTATCAATAATTAAAGATTCCAGTCCATTCTATAGATGATGCTTCTTAAGGCTTGTTTAGCAGAGTCTAATCTTTCTATCTCTTCCTTAGCTTTATCTCGATACTTTGCACTGGTGTTATATTGCTCTGCTAGAAGGCTATTAACCTCATTATAAATATTAGAGACAACAACCCTGTACTGATCATTTAGCTGATGCTCTTGCGCCTGTTGCATCCATGTCTCAAGCCTGTTAGAACCTTGTTGTGATATGATGTAAGCTACACTTTCCCGCGCTGTGAATGCTTGGTAATTCTGGATAAATGATGCTTCATCTGTTATCTGTTGATCTTCTAGCTTTTTCATAGACATATTTTTTACAGAATCTTCAAGAGTTTCTTCAATTCTTCTGTTCACTTCGCCTCTTTTCCGTTCTACTTCTTCAACTATCATGTTTTCTCTCTGTTTTTTAACAATTTCTTCAAAAGATTCTCTAATCATTTTTTCTGCTTTTTCTATATCTTCTTTTTTTTTCTTTTCGAGTTCTTCTAGTTCTTTTTTTCTTTTTTCTTCAAGCTGCGTGATCCGTTCTATACGCTCTTCTGGAGAGAGCAGCTTAAGTTCTTCTAGTATGTTGTTTATTTCGTCATCTGCCATATAGAAAGATCATTGATTTTCAGCTTTATAAATATTTAGGTTGTATATAACATTTCTATTATAACTTATTTTTTATTTCTTATTTTTTATTTCTATATGATTCTCTTGCTTCTCTCCAAGAAATTCCTTTTTACCAGCATTTTGATTTATCATAATATTTATCTATGTTTTCAAGAAGTTCTTTTTATTTTTGCGGTTAATTTGTTTCAATCTTTACACTCTCACATTAATACAGACCGATCATGCACGCTATCTACTAACAAATCAAACTCTTCATCTAAATTCTTCAAGTTATTTGGAATTCTTTCTTTGATAGTTATACTTATATTCTTCTTACATTCATCAACTAACTCATCGTCGTATTTATGATTATTCTGGATAGTGTCTATGTCGGATATAATGTCTTCAATATCTATTAGTAACTTATCAAGATATGAAATAGGGTGATGTTTTTTTTCGACGAAGACTTTAAACTTTTCTATTTCTGATTTGATAATATTGGCTTCGGATTTTTCAGGTGTGATATTTATTAATTTTTTCCTCAGTTCTAAATATTTATCATGAATAAATACGACTTCTCTCTGTCTTTCTTTAAATTGTTTAAATTTAACCATCCTTCTACAACCTCGCAATCTTCCCTGCGTCTGTCAGCTTTAATCCATCTTCAGTAGATATCAAATCCATATCTCTTAACTCGTCTATATTCCTATATAACATAGCTCTAGATGTATCAATTTTCTCAGCCAGCTCAACTAAAGATAACTTAGCGTATTTTGGATTAGCAACCGCTTCCAATAACTTCTTCTGGCTCTCTGTTAGCTTAAAGGATAATTTAGGCAAATAAACAACTGAATTTTTATTTTCTTCAGGATTATAGGCAATCTTCCTTACTCTATCATGCCTAGCGTAAGCAGCAAACAGTAGACCAATAGCCTTCGTCTTTCTGCCTGAAGTAATATTAATGGATATCCAGTCATCTTTAGGCTGTAAATCTATGATCTCTACACATTTCCTAGTAACTTCCACAATGTCATATACATCTGTTTTTACAGCCTTGACATCAATAATTCTACCCAGTGAATCATTTATGACCTTTAGAGCCTTTTCCTGCTCTTTATTAGGCTCTTTGTCAATAAGAAGTACCAACCTATCAGGGCCAAGTCTATTTGAAGCCAAGAGCACTGGCTCTGGACTATACAATGTAGCTATTAGTACTTTTTTGCCCCCCATGTTGATGTTTGATTTTTCTTTATTTATAAACATTTCTACATGATTTGCCATTTTCCTATGTTACCTCAAAAATAATCATTTTTAAAAATTTTTCCATTATAAGATAGATTTGTACACCAAATAATAGAAAAGTATATATATTTGTAAAATTTTACTTATTATATGAATGATTACACGAATCTCAATATGAATGCTCTGAAAAAAACTGCAGTTGTTTTGATATTTATCGTCTTAGCGCTTGGATTTTTCTTAATAATTTCACATTTCTCATTGAACCGAGAATGTGAGCCTGGTCAGAATTCAGAGCTAATTGCAGGCAGAACACTTAAACGATGTTATGGTCCATCAGAGTTCGACAGATATTATAAGATGTTGCGAAATGGCTATGTTTGTGTTGATTGGAGGGCAGTAAAATGAGTAGTCAAACAAAACAAATATTTCTGATGTTGGTGCTTATTTTTTTACTTTCTCTGTCTTATGCAGAAGAAGAACCAATTGCCTGCAAACCTTGTCCAGGGAGCATGACATGTGATTCTGAAACAAATACCTGCTTCCAGGATACTGTTTGGATTGTACCAACTAAAGCTGAACATACTGCCCAAGCCAAATATGTTAATTCTATAGAATTATCAACTTTTAACTTTATTAACCTAACAATATTCTGTTTTATGATAGGTTTATTTGTGGGTTATGTTATATCTAGGCGATCTGATAAATCTAAAAAAGATAAAAGAAAAAAAGCAAGCAAAAAAAAATTGAAATGGTGAAAGCAAAAAAGAAACTGACAAAGGTTATGTTTAATTCATATGAAGAAGTAGTTGGCTTTATCAACAAGAACAACATACCCAGAAAAGATATTGTTGCCATAAACAAATCCCGCGTTTTCACATTTCCTGCCTATTCTCTAGATGTGTTTCTTTCTGAACATCTGTTACCAAAAGTAAAAAAATTAAATAAAGAAGCAGATAGAGATTTCAAAAAAGCAATCTGGTTTTTGATGGGTTATGGAATATTTTTTGTTATGATGGTGTGTGTGATAGCCAGATTAAACATTGATATTGGTGTTAAGGTAATGATTATAATTATTGTGTTATTTGGTCCAGTTCTTTTATATATGTTATTAGATCTAATAGAAAAAATAAGAGATTGGAAATCAAAATGAAAAAATGAAGAGTTAAGAGCGTAATGAGATCGAAAAATATCAGGATACAAAAGAAAAATAAAAAATATTTAATGTGAAAATGAAGACGAACAGTAAATCTGTACACAAACAAATCCTTGAATGGGAAAAAGATCTGAAGATAAAAAAAGAAATCGTTAAAGACATGATATCAGCACTAACTTTCTCGTCTAAATCAAAAATTAATAAGCGAGATTTAGTGATAGTTTTAAGAGCCATAAAAAACAGCAGAAAGAAAATAATAGAGATGAAAAATCTCCAAAATAGGTTCAACTACAATCGTAAAGATTTTTGTTCTATTATCATAAGGCTAAAAAAGCTGGGTGAGATTTACGATCCTTACCTAACCGAAGAAAAAGAAGGCATATTTATTTCAGTTATCTGATTATAGAATAAAGAGAGAATATAGAGGGATAAGTATGAAAAAAGATAAAGATAAAATCGTTAAACAGTTTAGAGAAGATGTAATAAGTCTGCAAAAATCAAGCATTGAAATGCTAGATGTATTGGGCAAAGAAAAGTCATGTACAAAAACAGGTCGAATTTTACTTGAATGTATGAATGATAGATGTAAACAGCATTGCGGTTTGGAGAAGACTAGAAATCAAGAAAATTAAAGCTATCTGAGAATTGTGTATCTGAGAACATCTTCAAATCAAAATTATGCATTTATATTATAAGCATTTATAATAATTTACAAAAATGATTTGCAAAAATTTTTTTGTATTACCAAAAGAAACATAGCCATTTGTAATAAATCATTGAAAATCATAACCAACCATTGTAAAAATCATAACTATTATAAAATAAAAAATTATTCTTTGTGATATGTACAACTTAGAATTAGATAAAGCAGTAGAAGAGATAAAGAAGAGTAATGCAAAGACAGTTTGCATACAGCTACCAGATGGGCTAAAGCCAAAAGCAAAAGAGATACAGGAAGAGATAGAGCTAAAAACTGATGCGATTGTTTTTATTTGGGCTGGTAGTTGTTATGGTGCATGTGATGTTCCAAAGTTAGATGTTGATTTGCTTATTCAATGGGGACATAGCGAGTGGAAATGAAAAAAAACAAAAAAACATCTGTCAGATAGCAGGCAGTTAAATCTAAACAGCATAAATCGTATAAATAGTTTTAAATAACATCAATTATTTCGATAGTTTATGATAAGGGTTAAAAAACTAGGTGGTGGAAAAAATATATATGACCTTAAGCTAGGAGAGTTATACATTGCTTGGTTTGAGAAGGGTAAACTATTTCTTAATAAAAATGTTCTTGTCCGCTTAAAAAGTAGAGAGCAACCCACAAAAGATACTCCTGTGATGGTGAAGAAGATAATCCCCCCTAACATAGTTGAAGCTGAAAAAATAAATGACGAATATGAGATAATAGAAGAACCAATCGAGTTTATAAATTTGTCATTTGATAATGCTGGTGAAACAATAACAGTCATATGTAGAATAGATGACATTTATCAAACCTCTGGACCAACCTCTTTCACGCTATTCGATGGTACTTCAACGCTGAGAGCAAGTGCATTCAGTGGAGCTGGCAAAAGAGCCTTTCCAGAGCTGAAGAAGGACGATATTATTAGTGCGAGGTTGCTGCTCAAAAAAAGGGAAGATTATCTTGAATCTGAGTTGGTCAGCTTTAAAAAAATACAAAATAAAGATGTCTTCATTAAAAAACTCGACAGTTTAATCGAGAAAAAATCACAACCCGATAAAGTTGATTTTTTAATTAAATCAGAAACATTAGAAAAACTGAAGCCAAGGATTTTAACAATAGCAAAAGAAATAAAGAGAGCTATTGTTGAAGAAAGACCTATAATACTAAGGCACCATGCTGATTGCGATGGTTATTCGGGAGCAATTGCATTAGAGCGTGCTATAATCCCTTTAATAATTGAACACCATAAAGACGAACGTGCACAATGGTTCTACTACAAGAGAGCTCCTACAAAAGCTCCCTATTATGATTATAGCGATGTTACAAAGGATCTAACATTCTCTCTGCAGGAAACTGCAAAAAAGAATTATAAAGAACCACTGATAATCCTTGTTGACAATGGAAGCACTGAAGAGGATCTTCTTGGTATTAGGAAGGTTAAGATTTTTGGTGCAAAAATAGTTGTGATAGACCACCATTTTACATTTATTGAAAACGGCAGAAGTATTGTAGATAATTATTTGGATGCGCATGTAAATCCCTATCTTGTTGGGGGAGATAAGAATATTACAGCTGGCATGATTGCAACTGAAATAGCACGATTTATCAATAGAAAAGTCAGCAACATTTACTTTATTCCTGCGTTAGCTGGATTTGGTGACAGAAGCAGAGGTAATGATTTCGAACAGTATGTTGAGCTTGCAATGAAAGCCGGCTATGACAAGGATTTTCTTAAGGCATTATCTGAAGCAATTGACTTTGAAGCACATTATCTAAAGTTTATTGAAAGCAGGGGTCTTATGGACGACATATTTGGAGCTGATCGCGACAGGCAACACAAGTTGGTTAAACTAATGAAGGATGAAATCGAAAGTAAGAGAGCACAGCAACTTGAAACAATAAAGCATTTTATCAGAGTAGAAGATCTCGGAAGATTTGTTTTAGCAAAGATGGAGATTGAAAAACTTACGCACGCAGGCGATTTTCCTTCAGTTGGAAAGGCAACAGGCTTGACGCATGATTATCTTGTTAGAAAGTATAAAAAGGATGTTTTAACATTAAGCATTGCTTGTAATTTTATTACAGTTAGAGCAACCGAGGGTGTTGGTATTAATGTTAACATAATCATCCATGAGTTAAAGCAAAAGATTCCTTATGGTTTTATATCTGGTGGAGGTCATGAAAACGCTGGCTCTATTAGGTTTGTTGAAGCTGTCAGGGACGAGGTGTTAAAGTTTGTTGAAGAGAAGGTCAAGAACTGGAAGGTCAAGAACTAAGCAATAGACACTAAGATATAAGCCTGCAAGAATAGTAAGTCTGCAAGGCAGCACATCAGCTAAGCAAATTAAATGAATAAATTTTAAGCAATAACAACTTTCTTTTTTCTGCCATTTGTTGTCTTTATTTTGTACTTTGAATCATTACCCTTCCATTTCAATGCAGGAATTGGTTTACTGTAAAGTTCGCTGTTTTCTGCTTCTAATAGTTGCTTTTTAACCTTTTCGCCAATTTTATCAATTGTAACATTATAACGCTTTTCATATAAATCGTCTGTTAGCTTGTGCATCTTTTCTGCATATTTTTTCAAGTATGGCGCCATTGTTGTAACAATGTTTTCTGCACCTGGATGAACAGGTTTTGCACCATACTTTGCAATTAAATTACGTAGGATGTGTGGATTGTCAATAATCATACACGGTGTGTAGTGATTCTTGCTATGAGGCTGGTGACTTCTGATTGCTTTAAAGAAGGGAGACTCTAGAACCTGCTTCAGGCTTTTATTCCTTATATTATCAACAGAAAAATGCACAAACACACAAGGCTCAACATCGCCTTTGCAGGTTATGTGCAGATAACGTTGACCACCAGCCATACATCCATTGACTAATGTTCCGTCATTCCAAAAATCTCCAATTGCGATAGGTTTTGTCTTTCGCCATTTAATGATTGAGTTACGTAGGTGTACACGTTGCTCAGGGGTTTGCATCAGTTCTTTGTCAGGGCCAAGGCCAATTGGGATGTACTGGAAGTACCAACCAAATGAGGCTCCTTTTTTGATAAAAAAATCAACAAACTCATCTTTATCAATAATATCTGCGTTTTTTTGGGTACAAGTAACACTGATACCAAAAACAACCCCGGCCTCTCTTAGATTATCCATTGCTCGTAGGATGTTCTTAAACATTCCGCTACCTCTTCTTTCGTCAGTCTCTTTTTCCCATCCTTCTACACTTATAGCTGGGGCAACATTGCCAAGCTTTGCAAGTTTTTCAGCCATCTTTTTATTGAGTAATGTTCCATTAGTATATGTTAAAAAATAGCAATCATTATGCTTTTTGAATAGCTTTAGTAACCACGGATTTATGTAAGGCTCACCACCAGAAATCACATAAAAGTAGATCCCCATTTCTTTAGCTTCTCTTATTATTCTGTCTGTTTCTGAAAATGAGAGATCATCATTCTGTGAATATTCACCAGCATAACAACCAACACACCTAAGATTACAACGCATGGTAGGGCTTAGAACTATAAGGAATGGAGGCCTAAAACCATATTTTTTTTCAAAATTTTCTCTTTGAAATGAACCTTTAATGCCTGCGTTTGATATTAGATTTTGGATGAATTTTTTTCTACAGTTAGAGCTCATCTTTTTAAGCTGCCTATCGCTTAGATAGGCATCAACAAGTTTATTCATGTAATCTCGTCTCTCTTTGAATATTTTTTCTGGCTCATCTGGGCGTCTTGTACCAGAAGAAATTTTATCTTTTATTAGCTTCCTGATTCCAGCAACTGTTCCTCTTGGAAGATATGGCATAGCTTGTACAGCTGCTGTGGCCACTGTTTTAGCTGCAGCTGACTTTAGTTTTTGTTGAAGTGTTAGGTTCATTTTATTCCTCCTTTTTATTTATTTTTTATTCAGAGTTTATGTTAATAGTAAATAATACAAGCGAATAAACCTATGATATATAAAACTTATCATTTGTGTATACTATTGATAGATTATTATTTTAATCTTTTAAGATATTTTTCGGTTTTTATTTTTAGGTTTTTGTTACTATTTAGTTGTTCTCGGTTCAAGGAGTATTCGAGACAGGAATTAAAAAAATTCAGTTTAGACTATAAAACTATAAATAGAAATCTTATCTTTTATACAACTTATTTTATTATTTTACCTTTCTTTTCCTATTTTCCAGTTTTTCAGATAAACTGTTCTTGTCGGGAATGGGATACCAATCTTTGCTTTGTTTAATGCATTATAAATTTTTTCTGTTGCTTCTAGCTTGGCATCAAAAGCTTGACTCTGATCTTCAACCCACATTCTAGCCTGAAACACTAATGCAGAATCTCCCATCTCTGTAAAGATGACATCAGGTGCAGGTTCTTTTATAATATTCTTTATTTTTGTGATTATAGGTAGGATTAATTTCTTAACTTCATCTGGATTAGTGCCATACTCAACATTGAAGTTCACAACAATGCGCTGCTTTAGTGTTGGTTGTGTGAAGTTTTGGATGCGCGAGTTAGCAAGCTGACCATTTGGTATGACGATGCTCTCATTGTCAAATGTCCTTAAACGAGTACTTCTCAAACCAATATCTATGACGATACCCAGTTCGCCTGATTGAAGCTTTACTTTATCGCCAACTTTGATTGCTCTGTCCAAGATTAGAGAAACTCCCCCAAAGATATTAGCGAGGCTGTCCTTTAATGCAAATCCCAAAACAAGGCCTACCACTCCTAGCGAGGCCAACATTGGTGTTATGTTGACTCCCCATACACCAAGCACAATCACAATTCCTATTACCCAGATAGCTACTTTTGAAAATTTTTTAAACATAGGCAATAACTCATCATCGATGTCTGATTTTGTTTTTTTTGCAAAATGTTCAGCCCACACTTCTAAGATAACTTCAACAGTTATAACTGCAATTGCTGTTGCTGTTAGTATAACTATAGTGTCAAGGAGACTGATTATGTATTTGTTTGTGAAGTTTAATGGCTTTAGTGCCAGCTTGATGCCTACGAAAAGCATTATATAAGAAAAAGGCGGTCTGATTTTTGCAACAAGAACATCGTCCCATTTGGTTTTTGTTTTCTTTGCTATTTTGCTCAACCAAACCTTGGTGATCCAGGTTAAGATGAAAGCTGCAATTAGAAATAATAGAACAATAAGTCCAGCCTGTGCATATTGGTTGTTAAAATGAGGTATTTTGCTCATCCAATGAATCAAGTTTTCGGTTTTGTTTATCACCATCTTTTTATAGTAAGATAAATTAAGTTGTATAAAAATGTTATGTCGATTTAAATCGATTTAATTATCTTCTATTCTTGGTTTAAGATTTTTTTTAAGATTTTCTTGATGAGCATTCCTATAAGTCTCATGAGTCATAAGTTTCCTAGTGAGTTAAGTCTCCTAATAAGTCATTATATGCTTTTCTCGCTTTTCTCCTTATCCCTTTACTTAGCTCTTTACTCATCTCTAACTTCTTGATTTTTTTCTTGGTTTTTTATGGACGATTATTGGAAAAAAACACTAAAATTAGAATTAAAATTTATTAAAAATTTTTCTGCGTAATGAAAAAACTAAGGGTTTATGAAGATATGAATTGGTTTATGAAGATATGAATTTCTGGTTTTATGCTATTTTTTCAGCAATAATATGATAAGAATTAGGTAGTTTTTGTTTTGCTCTTATTAGAGCTTTTTTTGCTGTTGCTAATCCTGATTTGTTAACAGCAACTGTCATGATCTTCTGGCCTTTTTTGATGCGAGCCGCAATACCAATTGATTTGCCGAATGAATGCTTCATCCCTGTTGACATACGATCTGCGCCAGCTCCAGCTGCCAGTGGATTCTCTCTGAGAACATGATGTGGATAAACCATTATTTTTAGAAAATAGTTAACCCTACCCAATGTTTTTTCTAATAATCGATTAGATGTTAGTCTCATTGATTCCAATGCTAGGTCGCGTATTTGTAAATCAGTATCGCTTATAAGATGCAGCTTATACTGAAATTTCCCAGTAGGATTTCCCATCTCGTATCGTACAATTCTATTAGCAGGCGTGGTCCTAACAAAACTTTTCTCTCTGTATTTACTTTTTCTTGTATACGGGCGTTCTATACGCCTATAAGCTATGAATTTACGTTTCTTTGCCATACCTCGTAGGATTTCAAAGCATTTATAAAGATTACTATGCATTTTTAAATGCAAACATAGATCAGTCTAAAAAGCAGTAAATTTAGTGGCATAGTTTAGTAGCATGGATTTCAGCATATTTGCTGACATACAGGTCTAATTTTAAATTTTTAAAGCATTGAAAGGTATTTAAAATCTATTGATAGAAAAGATAGAAAAAACATAAAAATTTAGTTTCTATTTTTTCTGCATCTTTTTCAATTTTCTCGTCAAATTGATTTAGATAACAATATTTTAGATGTTTAATATCAAATTACTATATTAGTTTTATTTTGTTGCAATCTATAAAAAGATATAAAAAGATCTTTTGCAATCTATAAAAATATCTTTATCACAGAATCAACAAGCAACAAGCAGAAACATTTATAAATAAGCTGAACTTTTCGTAGCTTATTGGTTATGAATTAAGTTTTGAAAGAGGTGCTAGGATGAGGCATAAGAAAAAGGGAAGTCTTAATCTGTCTATGAATGCGATTGTGACTCTTATTCTTGCGGTGAGCATGCTTGCGGTTGGCTTGTTTGTTGTAAATTTCGTAAGGGGTAAGGCAACAACGATTTTTGAGCAGCTTGAATCTGAGATTCCAACTCCTGAAAGAGCAACACCAGGAAATCCACTCACAATTTCAGGGCCAGTTGCTGCTCCAAGCGGAAAAACAACAGGAATTAAGATATCATATTATTCAGCTTCATCAGGTAACTTCAAACCTGATGTTGTATGTACAGGTGAATTGGGGAACAGGTTAACTGTGCAAGCAACAAGCAAGAATTTTGCTGCAGGTGAATCAAAAGAGTTTCTTATATTGTTAACAGCAGATAAAGACACACCACCTGATAGATATTTATGTACTGTGTCAATAGAGTATGAAGATCTTGACTTTTCATTCACTGTAACATCTTAGGGTGATAATCATGGCTAAAAACAAAAAACGATTAACAAGGCAGGAAGAATTTGATATCATGAAGCTAGTGCTTGATAAATTTCTGTGGCTTGGTTTTGGTGTGATGGTGTATGGTTTGTATAACATCCTGACAAAAGGCAGGGTATTCGAAGGTTTTGCATACATAGTAGCAGGAGCAATTGTGTTGATAATCTTCATGATATTGATAGTAAGAGAGTACGAGATAATAAAATAATCTTTTTTTCTTTTTAAAATGACTTATAGAGTAAATAAAAAAGGAGCAATACAACTTTCTACTAATTTTTTAGTTTCCCTGATTATTGCTCTGGCTTTTTTTGGTGTTGGAATGTTCATCATCACAACAATTGTTGGAAAGAGCAGAGAACTTTGCGTTGGTGGAGTCTGTCTAAATGATGAAGAGTGTGATAAGTTTGGCTGCCTTCCGGGAGAGGATGTGTGCATTGATTCCAGCAGCAAGGTCATGCATAAAAAAGCAGTGACATTTTGCATGACTATATTTAACAAATATCTGAATACGCATAAATTTAAGTGGAGCATCGATGGACCATATAGAGTTACACCTGAAGGACTAGAACCCGGAGCTGGCTTAGAATATAAAATGACAACTATTAACGATTTTGTTCTGATTCAACCAAAGAAATCAGTAAAGAAACATATCCTTATCAAAAACATAGGTGCTGAGCCTGGAACTTATTCATTTAATTTAACAGTCAAACATAAATACAATGGGCATCTATCTGATTATGAAAAAGAGGTATTTTTTGTTACTGTTCCTTAATTCATATCCTAAGATTAGAAAATTAATTTCTGATTTTTAATACTGAGATTTTTTATTTCTATTTCTGATCAAAATTTCTGATCAAACCTTTTTTCTGCAAACACATTCAGCCAGTTATAGCTATTTTCGCGTTCAGAATAGGCTCTAATAATGTGAAAACCAGCCTGTTTCATTAAAGCTGTTAATTCATCAAGCTTGTAAAATGCAAAAAACCTTGGAAGATTCCCTGATTTAGAATAGGTTACCATGCGCTCGCCATCACCTTCGCGTAAACCAATATAAATAATTCCTTTTGTCTTTAGTACGCGTTTGTACTCTTTTAGTAGATCCAGTGCATTTTTTTTTAAACAATGACAGAAGGTTGCATGACACCACACTCCATCGAATATGCCGTCTTCAAAACTCATGTTGAACATATCCATCACCTTGAATTTTCCTTCTGGAACGCGTTTCTTTGCTTCATCTATCAGGTTTTTACTTGCGTCTATTCCAATTGTATCAAAGCCATCTTCTATTAGATATTGAACATCTCTTCCAGAAGCACATCCAACATCAAGCACTTTAGCTTTCTTTGGCAGAAATGAGATAAATTCATTTAAAGGGAACTGAACAATCTTCTGGAAGTTGTATTCAGCATACTCTTTTGCGAACTTATCATAGACTGCTATTGTATCTTTAAGTTCTTGCTCCATTCCAGCATAGAAGAAGTTGTTGTTTTTAAAGATTTCTGTATGATGAATGATGTATGATGATGATAACTTGAAGAAAATCCCACGAAGGTTTCACAAATAATCTAACATGGTTTTATTAGAGCTAATTGTTATTTAAGATTGTTATTTCATAAAGATAATTTTATTTCAAATTGCTATTTTAAATTTATTTCATAACATCCTTAACAATCATCACCAATGCATCTTTTGGCTTTCTAGCTTTAACAACAGCAGAAGAAAGCAGAACCCCTTTTGCCCCAAGATCAATAGCTAGCTTGATGTCTTTACTATTGTGGATACCTGCTCCTACTAACAGCGGTGTTTTAAGGTATTTAGCTATGTTCTGAATTATGTGTGGTTTTGCTTTACTAACACTGATCCTTCCTGCAATCAGCTCAGGTGGCTCGATAGCAATGAAGTTAGGTTGCAGCGCATCTATCAATCTAGCGTCTGCACTATTTGGAGCACAGACTATTGATTTTAGGCCAGTTTCAATGCATCTCTCTATTGTCTTTTCTATATCTATAAATCTAACTGGGTGCTCTGAATGATTAATTAGTGTACCTATAGCACCTGCTGATCTAACAGCCTCTGGCAAAATAAAGCCTGTATGTTTTCCTAGGTTGATTGGATCAACATGCTGCGCTACTATTGGAATATCAACCACTTCATAAATACGTTCTATATCAAGAAGTTGCGGAGCAATTGCGATATTTGCATTGGTTTCTTTAGCAGCACGATCACAGGCTTTTGCTAGTATCATGGCTTGCTTTCCTGTTGCTTCTTTATAAGCCTTAAAGTTAACTAATACAAATGGAGTCTTTAACATTTAGAATAGATATATTTGAGTATATATATATTTTATGTTAGAATTAAGCCCTTGTTTTTAATAAAATAGGATTTTAATAAAATAGGAAAAGATTATGCTTTTCCTAGTATCCTGAACACTTTAGTTCCACAGGTTGGACACTCACCTTTGATGGCTTTCATACCATTCTTAAGAACAACCTCTTTGCCATTCTTAATCTCAACCTGTTTTTTACACTTCATACACCTTCCCTGTGCCATTAATAACACCTCCCCAAATATGAAATTATTTAGTAATAATTGAGTTTTATATATAAACATTTCTATTATTATTCATATTTATTCTCTATATTTGAGAATTATTCGTCATTGTATAAAGACGACAAATTATACTTTTCTTTGTCAAACATCACATCAAATATCAGAAAAAATAAAAATTCACCTCTTTTATTTAGGTTTATCTAGCCATTTTACAGCCACGTGTAAATGCATGGCCGATTAAGTCACCATCATCAATATCTTCGTCAATAGCTTCTTCCTCTTCCTCAGCTATTGAGTCATAACCTTTAGATGCGATTTCGAGTAGCTCCTTTTCAATCTCTTCTATCATATCCTTTACCATGGAACTCACCCCTCTCTGATTTATTATTTTATAACAGTAATTTAACATCATGCTGTGTATATAAAGATTTGTTGTGGCATTTAATACAACAAACGAAAAGATTAAATATTAAGGGTGTATCCAGAGATGTAGAACAGAGATATAGGAGATAATAACAGAGGTATAAGAGCATAACAACAAGATGTAGGGGTAATAGCATATATACTTGTTTATTGACATTATGTGCTATATATACTATATATTGGCACTATACGACACTTACTATAGCAAGATATACTGAGTAGCAGGGTAAAGCAGGGTAATATCCATTAGATCAATAGCTCTGAAACCTTTAATATGATTTAGAAATTTTAGTAAATAATACTTACATAACATATTCAGAAATAACATCAAACATAACATAAACCACATAACAAAGATTAGTTATGTTTGGTTCATTATTTACAGGTTATATTCAAAGTAACATAATATTAATCATAGACATCTATGTTGTGACATCTATGTTGTCTATATGGGGGGATAATATGCATGAAAAAATATTGAGGGAGATTGGTCTTAGTAATAATGAAGCAAAAATTTACCTTGCACTGTTAGAATATGGCTCTGCTACAGCTTGTAAAATAGCAGAGAAGTCTGGGGTACATAGGAGTAATGTTTATGATGCATTAGAGCGTTTGTTAGAAAAAGGTCTTGTGAAATATGTGATTAAAGGAAATGTGAAGGTGTTTGGTGTTTTATCTCCAGAAAATCTTCTAAGCTATGTTAATCAAAAAAGCGAATTATTAAAGAAGATTTTGCCTGAGATGATGCTTAAGCATAGCTTGACTGAAGAGAAAACACGTGCATATATACATCAGGGTGTATCTGCATTTAGACTAATATTGCAAGAGTGGCTGAAAAAGAAAAAACCAATTCTTGTTTATGGCATTCCAAAGAATGCAATTGATCTTATTGGTCCCTGGATAGAGGTGTTTCATAATGAGAGGATCAAGAAAAAGATTCAGATGAACCACATCTATAATGATGATGCTAAGGAGAGGATTAGTTTTCTTAACAAGTTGCCTTATACCGCGGCTCGTTTTTTGAATAATAAGTACGAATCAATGGTATCAACAAACATCTGTGGCGATGAGGTAATGCTATCATTGTGGATTCCTCCAGTTATCGTCATTAGGATAACTAGCTCTAAAATAGCAGAATCCTACAGAAATTATTTCAATGTTCTATGGAATGTTGCCAGGCAAGATGCTAGGCAGGATGATTAATATTTCAAATTGGATTTCAAATTAAAAATTATTTTTAATACTTTTAATAGTTAGGTTTAAAAGCAACAATACCGCCTATCTCTGCGCCTGGTTTGCTTATATCCTTATTTGGTCTAGAAGCTTTTATGTTCTCAAACCCTGCTTCCAATAACAATCTTTCTATGAATCGTCTAGAACTGTAGTATTCGACTCTACCAGATAGTGCTAGTTTCATTTCATCATCTACATCACGCAATAATTGGTCGATTATGCCGTACTTATCAACATCTGTACCCTCTAATGCTTCTATAAAAGGTCTTGTTCCATCATAGAATTGTTTAACTGGTTTGATAAAATTTTTTTCATCGTCCTCTATACCGCTATCTATCAGAGGAATTGCTCTCTTATCTTCTTTTAATTTCATTATAACAACATTATACCCCATATTCTTAAATTTAGTTACATGCTTTTTTTCGATTGGCAATATAACTAGGCCTTCATTATCTATTACTATTTCGTGTTCTGCTTTTGGTTTTTCTTTGCAGTATTCAATATCAAATTGGGTGCATCCTTTTGGCACGTTCAGATAGTAAGTTATGTCAGCGTCTCTTTTGTCTATAACAGCTATGTTTGTATTCAGTAGCTTTGAAACATCTTCTGCTATCTTCTTTATCTTAGCTTCACTATATCTCATATCTGCAAAACCTGTTCCATAGTATAACATGCCACCAGGCTTTAACATACTCCATATACCTTTTACAACGTCAAATAATGCATCCTTGTAAGGCGCTGTATGGTGAAGTGTTAGTGTAGCATCTACACAATCTGCACTCTCGTCAGCCACACAGAAACCTGTTCTTATGTCGTTCTCGATAAGTGTTATAGAACTATTTGGAAGTTCTGATGCTGTGATATTCTTCTTTATATTCTTTTTTGATTTATGAATAATGTTCTCTATGCCGAGCTCTTCACTTTGCTTTATGTGTTTTAGCCGGTTTAGCAACTCTTCTTTTGAAGAACTTAGTTGTATGGAAGTGATAAAGAAATCTTTTGACCTCTTGTAAGTGTATAAAGCAGCCATCCCAAGAACTTCTGGATTATAGTCTAGACCAATGATTTTCAGATTTGGTCCAAGATTTGCTAATATGTTCATTTTATCTCCATAAGGAGCCAAGTTGGAACCAACGCCAACTATACAAAGGACTTTAGAATCACTTTGTCTTAAATAGGATATCACATGCTTGAAAAGGTCCTTATGCAGATTGCTGAATATCTCTGCTTTTATGAGTGCTCTGTATGGCAATGTTTTTGCAGCGATGTCTTGTTTGTTTGACATAGTACTAAAGTTTTAATTCAATTATTTTTAACTAAATTTTTAATAAAAGAGAGCTCTTCAAGAATTTCTTTTTTTGATAAGAGTGAATAAGAAGTATCTATTGGTCTATCAGAATAGCTTTTTATTACAGAGGTTATGTTAGGAGCTCTATTGTATAATTCCTTGAACGACTCTTTTGATAGATCCTTAGCTTGTTCAATCATTTCGGTTTCTTCTTCTGTTAGATCTAACCTTTCGTCTCCTGTTGGGTTCAGTTCTTCTAATGGCACTGGATAAAATTTTCCATCCTGGAATTTACCTTTGGTGCCTATACAATACCCAATATCTGCGGTTAGCTCACCAAAACTTGGAGAAAAACAACCAACATTTGCAGTTTTGTTGTCTAGAAGATCTATTAGAAGATCATAAATAAAAGATGGGTTCTGTTCGATTCCACTGTATGAGCCAATATAGCTCTGGTCAAAACCCTTTTCTGGAGCATTATGAAGTATACCTCTCACAAGCGGAGTCATCTCTTCATCTATAAGTATGTTGTATTCTTTTAAAAAAGGAAAAGGTATGCCATTAATTTTGATCTGTGAAAATAAGTAGACTGGTTGATGGTGGACACCTGAGACAAGTGTGTTTTCTATACTCAATTCTTCATCAGACTGATCTTTGACATATTGATATAGATCATGTCCTTTATCTTTTTTTATTTTTCTAACAGCTGTGAGTATTTTCTCTTGATGATTAACACCATTTGGGCCAAGCCAATATCTGAGGCTTTTATAAAACCTATCAGAATCTAATATAGGACTGACCAATAATTCATCAGGATAGCCTGCTATGTACTTTGTTATGATTGCGTTTTCTTCTGGTAGATTAGAAGACATGAAAACAGTGGCTTTTTTCCTGGTTTTTGCCAGAAGTTTAGCAAATTCTATTATTCCACTTAGATTATGTTGATGAATCAAAAAACGCGATCCCTGTACTGTGGCTTCTTGTTCTGGTTTATGTTGTTTTATTGCATTTACAACAACATCACAATTATCAATAAGATCTGGTGATAGTTCACAAAAAGGAATAAACTGGACATCTTTTTCAGGATCTTTTTCTTTAGCCCTCTCTATTCTTCGTTCATATGCTTCTTTTTGCGAATTCAATATAGAGTGGCTTCTTCTAACAGCATAGATCTTTTTAACACGATCGTTGTTGATTGTATCTGTCAATAACTTGTCTCCAGTAAACCCTAGACCTAAGATTAACAGGTTAATTTGGTCTAATGCAGCACCCATTGCGTACCCCCTGTAATGTAGTAAAACCAAGTCATATTTATAAAGATTTCTATTCTCTATCTCTAGTGTTGTGTTGTTGGTTCAAGAGATGATTTTTAATAGAATTAATAAAACTGTTAATAAAATTAAAAAGTTCAGAGCTCGATATCTGCTATTGAGTTATACTTTCTTATGTTGTCTACATTGTAGATGTTAGCTATGGTTAATATGTCATCGATATAACTAGGAGGATCTACAATATATAGACAACCTTTTTTGCCTCTTTTATCTATTTTGTTTCTTAAACGGTCTGCATTTGCAACAAAGATATCTCCAACAGTTTTTGAATCAATGTAGCGTGCATATTTTAGAAAGAAAACTAAATTTTTGTTGTACTTTACTAACTCGTCTATCTTTGCGATATTGGTCTTATACCTAGCTTCATCTGTATACCATAGATCGCCCTTGATTATGATAACTGTGGTATCTTTGACTTTTTCAAAAGCAGGATTTATATCATACCATTTTATTATCCATGGCGCCATTTCTTCTAACATAGCTATATTCCTATCAGTACTAGGACAGATGTACACACCTTCTTTTTTGTGCTTATAGAGATTTCTAATTTTTATTCTCATTGGTTTTGTACCTAAACCCTCTCTCATCTCTAGTTCAGCTTCTATTCTATCTGTTTGTCTCTTACCATCACATTGGAATATATTATCAGCAGGCATCGAAAACGCACCATAATTTTTCATATAATACCCCCATTATGTTGTGTGTGTGTTTTAATTTATAAAGGTTTCTGTTTATAAAATAATAATGATAATAACAAATGATTATAATAATTTCTTGCTATTTTGATTTAGCATTGAAAATACTGTGAATAGCGCGACTACCCTGCGAAGCAGCTGTTATGATCTGTTTGAACTCGGTTTCATTTGTGATGTCTCCGGCAGCATAAACTCGGGCTATGTTTGTTGCCATATTTTTGTCAACTTTAACATAGCCGTATTCATCCATTTCTATGCCGAGTTCTTTTACAATTGCTGTGCTTGGCACTTGGCCAATCTCGATTAGAACAGCTTCAACTTTAAGTTCAGAATTGTCTTTTAGAAGCACCGAGCTTACAAGTTGTTCGCCACGAATCTCTTTGACTTCTGCAAAAGTTTTAATTTCAATATTCTGCCTTTTTTTAACAGACTCTATGTTAATGGGCTCAGCTTTAAATCTGTCAGAGCGAACAAGAAGATAAACTTTATTTGCTATGTCAGACATAAACAATGCTGTTTTAAATGCCGCGTCACCGCCACCGACAACAGCTACATTCATGCCTTTGAATAAAGGACCATCGCAAGTTGCGCAATAGGTCACACCTTTGCCGTAAAATTTGTCCTCACCAGGAATGTTTAATTTTCTTCTTTTGGTGCCTAACGCAACAATGAGGTATTTGCCAAAATAATCTTCTTTATCTGTTATGATTCTAAACAATTCCCCCTCTTTTTTTGCTTCTTTAATATTGGTTTGTACAATAGGAACATTCAATGATTCTGCATGCTCTTGCATTTTTTTCATAAGATCTGGACCAGAAATACTCTTATAACCAGGATAATTCTCAACAAGATGTGTTGTAGCAGCAAGACCACCTAGCTCCTTCCCAATAATACAGCTCTTTATTTGATAGCGTGCTGCATATATACCTGCAGCAAATGAAGCAGGTCCTGCACCTAAAATTAGCACCTCATAAGTATTTTTTTCATCAGCCATTCATATATGAGAAATATGGTTGTATATATGTGTTGCGATTTCTCTCTAGTCACTAACACTTCACTAGTCATTAACACTTTATTAACACTGGTCATTAATATCAGCTAACTAACTGTTCTTAATATTAGCTCTGAGTTAGTTAGGATTTAAAACTTAAAATCGCAACACATATTTAGCATTTTACTAAAAGCTGATTAGAATTTAGAACATTTAGAACATATTTTGACAAAATATATAAATACCAATCAATAGTTAGATATAGTTATTTTGATTATTGTTATGTACTGTATGTAGCATGTGTTGGTTGCGTATGCTATACACAAAATTACTATTTTAAGGTTTTGATTATGGCTAACATCCGATTTTATCCAATAGACATAACCTATGTTACTGAAGGAGAAGAAACAAAGATTCTTTTATTTGGCAGAACAGACAAAGGCGAGCAAATAGCAGTTAAGGATAGTTTTGAGCCATACTTTTATGTGTTACCAGATCGAGGTTTTAATCCTGAAACAATACAAAAAACTATTGTTGAAGGCAACAGAATATTCAAGATTAAAAAAATGAATGAAGAGGTTCGTTCTTATATGGGTAATAAGGTTGGTGTCTATAGAGTTGTGGTTAATCATCCTTCTGCTGTTCCTCTCTTTAGATCTCTATTTTTATCTGATGAAACTGTTAAAAATGTGTTTGAGGCTGATATACTCTTTACAAGACGTTATTTGATAGATACAAAGCTAGCGATGATGACATTGTATGAGGTTGAAGGAGAAGAAGAAGCGTCACACCTTAAGGTGCCTGTTTTTAAAGCTAGGAAGATGACACAGATCAGTTCGGATTTGTTTCAGGGAGTCAGGGCGCTAGCTGTTGATATCGAAACTTACAATCCTGGCGGACGTTACTCTAGCTCTGACAAAGACCCAATTATTATGCTTGCAGTATATGGAACAGGTTATCAAAAGATTGTTACCTGGAAGCGTTTTAAAACAGACAAAAATATAGAATTTGTTAATAGCGAAGCAGAATTAATCCAGAAGTTTCAGGAATATGTTGAAGAATACAAACCAGATGTTATCATCGGGTATTTCTCAGATAGGTTTGATCTCCCTTATATTAAAAAACGTGCTGAGAAGTACAAGCTGAAACTCGATCTTGGCTTAAACCACACAGGTATTCAGCTTTCGCGCGGATACTCAAGCGATGTTAGGATAATTGGTATCTGCCACCTTGATATATACCAATTCATTTTCAACACAATGCGTGTAACAATGAAGACTGACACTTATGATCTTAGTTCTGTTTCAGCAGAAATACTTGGTGAAGAAAAGCACGATGTGAATATTGCGAATCTGGGTGAGATCTGGGATAATAGTCCAGATAAACTTGAAGATTTCTGCATGTACAACTTGCAAGATGCAAGGATGACCTATCTGTTGTTTGGAAAGCTATTTGCAAACATGGCCGAAATGGTTAACATCCTTGGCCTGAGTCTATACGATGTAACAAGGATGTCTTTTTCGAATCTGGTTGAGTGGTATCTTATTGGCCAAGCAAAGGAGAGGAATGTCATCGTTCCTAATAAACCGAATAGTGAAGAGCTTAATGCAAGAATGAATAGAGAACCTTTTATTGGTGCAATGGTTCTAGAACCAGAACCTGGTTTGTATAAGGATATTGCTGTGTTTGATTTTCGCAGTTTGTATCCGAGCATTATCGCATCTCACAATATTGGGCCTGATACGCTTAACTGCGACTGCTGTCCTGATGCAGATAATGTTCCAGAACATAATTTCCATTTCTGCAAGAACAAGAAAGGATTCATCTCATCTGTTATTGAGGATATTATAAAGAGAAGGTCAAGGATAAAAGAAATTATGAAGAAGAATTACGATGATTTGTTATATGCTAGGCAGTACACATTAAAGACACTCCTTAATTCAACCTACGGTTATTTTGGTTTTTATGGTAGCAGATGGTATTCACCTGAATCAGGAGAGAGTGTTACTGCTTATGCAAGGCATTATGTTAGAACTGTTGTTCAGGCTGCAAAAGAAAATGGCTTTAAGGTTATATATGGTGACACAGACAGTGTTTTTATTCAGATTCCAGAAGGAAAGACAAAACAGGATGCTCTTAACTTTATGCACACAGTTAACAGTAAATTACCTGGCATAATCGAGTTAGAGTTTGAGGGTTATTGTCCTGCAGGTTTGTTTGTTTTTACTAAGCATGGTGGCGGCGCAAAGAAGAAATATGCTTTATTGACAGAAGATGGCAAGATAAAGGTTGTTGGCTTTGCTTTTGTTAGAAGAGATTGGTCTAATGTTGCAAGAGAGACTCAGAGAACAGTCTTAGAAATTATTTTAAAAGAAAAAGACCCAAAGAAAGCATTTAACTATGTTAGAGATGTTATAGAGAAAGTTAAGCGTCATGAGATTCCTGTTAAAGATGTAGTTATTTCAACTCAGCTCAGACGCGGGGTTAGCAGCTATGAGCAGTATGGGCCACATGTTGCTGTTGCGCAAAGGATGAGTGCTCGTGGTATTATGGTTGGACCAGGGAGTATGATTAGATATGTGATTGTTAAGGGCAATGAGAAGATACGCGACAGAGCTCGTTTGGTTGATGAAGTTAGTCAAGATGATTATGATCCTGTTTATTATGTAAATAATCAGGTTATACCTGCTGTAGAGCAAATTCTTAATATTGTTGGCTATGGTAGAGACGATCTATTAGAAGATAAAGACCAAAGTAAGTTAGAGAGTTTCTTTTAACTGTTTGCACATTCTTTTATGTGTTTATTTTATGTGTTTTTATGTGTTTATGCACTTGTACGCTTGTATTGTCTTTGTCTATTGTCTTGTCTGGTTCAGCCAAATGAGGTTATGCTTCTAAAGGAACCAAAAACCTAAAACCAGAATCTAAAACCAAAAGTCTTAAATACAAATAATTTTTTTAAGGTTAGTTAAATAAGGGTGGAAACATGCGTTATAAAGCTTATAGTGCAATCATTGGAAGAAAGAAAAGAACCGAGGAACAAAGAGCAAAAGATGATGACAACAGACCAGTATTTGTACATTTATTTGATGTTCATGATCCTCATAAAACAACAGAAGTACCAAAAGAGATGCTAGATTTCAATGTTCATAGGGTAAAGATACATGGCTTAGATGTTAATTATTTGCCTGCCGGCAATGATATTCTAATAAACAGGTTGAAGTGGATTGAGGTTGGCACAGAAGAAAAGGAGCCTAAACATCTGTTGATTAAAGGAGAGCAGATACCAATCGGTCAGAAGAGTGAAGAGAAGTAAATGTTTTTAAGTTAAGATTTGTCAATTTTACTATGAAACAAATATATCAAGGAGCAGAAGCAAAGCTATATCTTGAAGGAAATAAAGTTATCAAAGATCGCTTTAAAAAAAAGTACCGCCATCCTGAGCTGGATAAAAAGCTGACATATTCCCGCACTAAAAGAGAAGCAAAGGTTCTACAAAAGTTGCAAGAGCTTGGATTTCCTGCACCAAGATGGATTTTTAATGATAAAAACATCCTTGAGATGGAGCATATTAAGGGGGCACAGCTAAAAGATGTTTTTAAATTGAAACATTGCAAAAAGATCGGAGAGATGATTGCAGAGATGCATAATGCAGGAATAATACATGGAGACTTAACAACATCCAACATGATAATGAATGAGAAAATATTCTTTATTGACTTTGGTTTAAGTTTTTTCAGTAAAAAATTAGAAGACAAAGCTGTTGATTTGCATTTACTAAGACAAGCTCTTGAAAGTAAACACTATGAAATCTGGCAGGACGCATTCGATAAAGTTCTAAAAGGTTATAAGGCTAAAGCCAAAAAAGCCAAGGAAATTATTATGCGTTTGGAGAAAGTTGTCGAAATGCGGGGGCGGAATAAAGCAAAAATATCACATTAAATTTTCTTAATTATAAAACTAAAATTTCTCAATAATATAAAACAACTCGTTTTTGACTTTAAATTTGTTATAGTTGTAACCAATAGAATTAAGTAATGTATCAAACCAATGACGTTCCTCTTTTAGCTTTTTGCCTGATAGAGATTTGATTGGAAAACTTGCAATTATATACTCTGCATTGATAGAAAGCAAAACATCTCTTGTGATGTTCCTTTTAATATTTTCAAGTGTATCGATTGTCTTAAACATAAAACAAATGTCTGCCTTAATTTTTTTTAGTTTTTTAGTTTCTGCCACTAAATTGAGCTGGACCGAAGTGCCAGTAATTCCTATCAGTTTTAGGTATTCTTGAATTGTTTTACAATCCTCTTTGTTTAGTTCAGATGTAATAAATATTATGTGCTTGAAGTCAGGGATCATGAAATAAGAAAAAGGGTTTAAGCCACAGGCTATATCTAATACAACAGTTACTTCAGGAATGGCTTTAAAGATTCTTCTATAGATCTTTTTGTAGTGTGGGAGTCGTTCTTTTGTTGATTTATGATGTTCCAGAACATTCTTATGTAATGCTATTAACTTACGATCCTTAAAATCAATATTGATATTTTTGTTTTTATAATTAGTATTAATATAATTTAATAATTCTTGAATTGCTTTTTGTTCATTTGACAGCTTAAACATCCCGTAGCTTTTTCTTGCTAATGAGCGGATTGCTTTTAGAAGTCGTTTATATTCTTTGCTATGCTTTAGTCTTGCAAAAGATTTTTCTTTATTTATTTTTTCTTTGATTTTTTTATTCTTTTTTAGGTACCTTTGGATCTCTTGTTTTATAAAGGAATCTTCTATTTTCTTAAGTTCTTTTTTTGATTTAATATCTTCGATTATCTCACTTATTTTGACCATAAAAATAGTTAATTTGTGGGCTATTTTAATTTTTGCTTTTTAATTATCCATCTAAGAAAACCAGATTTTTGAAATCAATAAATAGATTCTTTTTTACATATTTAGTTTATATAATGTTTAACATAATTTGTGTTTATAAGAGTCTTACATTTTATACACATTTTATACTTTATAACATTTTATACAAAACTTATTAAATAATTTTATAATTTTGATTTTTCACTTAATCTTATTTAATTTCTCTTAACTTGACTTTTAACTTAGGTTTTGACTAAGTGTAATAGCTTTCCTACTTTTTTTTAACTTCTACAGAATAGATATATTTTTAAACTATCGAAAAATAAATAACTCATCATATTCCTGGAGGGTGATAGAATGAAAATTGTTGCTATATCTGGTAGCCCTACAAAGGGTGGAAATACTGAGTATGTTGTAGATTTTGCTTTAAACATTGCTAAGAGACGTGGCCTAGATGTAGAGAAGATAGCATTAAGCGAGCTTGAGATTGGTTATTGTGTGGCATGCTATCGTTGCATTGGAACAAATATGTGTAAAACTCATGAGGATGATATGCAATTTGTTTATGATGTTTTACGTGAAGCTGATGGTATAATATTTGCAAGTCCTGTGATGTTTGGAGGTGTTACAGGCCAACTAAGGACGATGATGGACAGGTTGCGTGTTCTTAAAAAGAATAATATGCAACTAAAGAATAAGATTGGTGCGGCAATGGTCGTTTATGAGCGAGGTCATGAGGGGCAAGAGTTGGTTTTACAAGATATACAATCGTTTATGTTAAGTCAAGGAATGATTGTTATTGGTGGTCAAGGTGAGTTTGGAGGCATAGTAAAAAAACCAGCAGAAGAAGATGAAGATGGCTTGCTAACAGTGGAAAAAACTGTAAACAGAATGTGCGATTTATTAGAGGTTCTACAGTAAATAGTAATAGGGTTATAGTAAATATCAGTTCTGTTTTTTTTTCCGAAAAGTTAGGAAAGGGCAAATTCAATCAAGCATAAAGTGCAATAAATGAAATGAAGTAAAGGCAGTGCGTTGGTAATATTTATATACCACTTTATAATAATAACTCATATGAAAGTTCAACTAATACAACCAGCAGTAAATAAAAAATATTCAAGAATTTTGTCTAGCGGAACCATTCAGCCGATTGGATTAATATCATTAGCTACATTTCTACATAAGAATTTACCAGAAATAGATGTTGAAGTTTTCGATGGAGAGGTAACACCAGAAGAAGAAATTGAAAAGTGTATTGATGGAGATATAGTTGGTGTAGGTTCCACTTTAGTTACTCATGATAATGCTTTAAGAATTGCAGAAATTGCTAAGGAAAAAGGTGCTACAACTATCATGGGTGGAAAAAATGCAAGCGTATTGGCTGAAAATATTTTAAGAAACAGACCCTATATTGATTATGTAATTTCTGGTGATGGGGAACTTGCACTATTAGACTTAGTAAAGGGTATTTCTCCACTTTCAATTCCAGGGGTAATATATCGAACTAATAGTATTCCTGTTAGAAATGATGAACAATTTGTAGACTTTAGAGAAATTCCATTTCCAAATTTAGATTTTACAGACATGTCGAAATATTTTAAGATTTATAGAGCAAAACACCCACACAGGGCACACGATGGCATGATTGGAATATATTCTCAAAAAGGTTGTGAATGGAGAGAAAAAACAAGAGGATGTGATTTTTGTGGTAGACTTGAATATAAAACTCAACAAAAAGATCAAAAGGAATTATGGGAATATTATTCAGCACTTAGGTCTTTATATGGTTCTGATATAATCTTTTTTATATGGTTCTGATATAATCTTTTGGGATGTTTGTGATAATGTTACTGGAAATAGAGAATGGTTTGATAGTTTTGCTGCAGAAAAACCATCTGATTTTGATAATGAATTGAAATTTTACGTTAGAGCTGATAGATTACCACTAGAGGTAGTTAAAGCATTACGAAGGATTGGTACAAGTATTGTTTTTGTTGGTTTTGAAAGTGGAAGTGATGAAATATTGCGTGGCATCGGAAAAGGTATAACCACTGAACAGAACTTTCAAGCGTCAAGAAGGCTTGGGCAGGAGGGTATTAAAGTTGAAGCTTCATTTGTAGTTGGATTACCCGGAGAAACAGAGGAATCTTTGGAAAGAACTTACCAACATGCAAGAGAAATTGCAGATGTCTGTGATGTAGAAATGTGTTTTGCGAATATAATAATGCCTGTTCCTGGCTCAAAAATATATGAAAGACTTGTTAATTCGCCGTATGGATCACAATATCGATTATCAGATAACCCTGATCTAGAAGAAATCACACGAGCTTATTTGCAAGGATTCACTCACGTTGGTTTTGAAACATTACAGGAATTTGGAAAACGATTAGAACAAGTTGGAAGATTAAGAGGAAGTCATGGGTATATCTAAATGCCCTGTCCTTTTATTTTAAGGTCTTTTTCTCAATAGAATAAAATGATCGTTCACTCAGGCGAGACTCAGCACTAAAGTGCTGGGCAGCCTTGGGTATTGTAGGTAGAGCGACCGGCAGTATGACGCAGGATTTTCACACATATTAATTTCTTTGGGCTGGGAGGAAATGTAGTAACTATCATGTAATAAATAACTAAAAGGTTTATAAATGATTGTAATAATTATACTTATATGTTAGAAAGAATAGTAAATAGTTTCGGTAGATTGAGAAAATTACAAAGTATTGGTAGTTACGAAAGGTCAATGATTGAATATGGCTTAAATGAAGTAAATCAACATTGCGATAGTAGTAATACTTTGGTTCTTGCTAAAAGGATTTCTTTATTTTCAAAAGATGTTGATGACTACATTAGAAGAAGAGCAAGAACAGATTTACCTGCTTCACAATTTGTGGGCATTCCAGAAAGAAGAGAAGAATTTGTAGAAATTGGTGGAGTTCTGGTTTATGGAAATAATGGCTTGATTGAAGTTCGATATTCTTCGCTAGATGTAGAAAATGTTAGGGAACTAGTTGAATTGCCAACATCCAATTATCCTTGTGAATTTGCAGTTCCAAGAAAAACACGGGATGATTTCTATGGCGGAAGGCCATATAAAACTTACATAGAAACATCTACTGAATATCGTGTAAATCCCGAAGATTTTAATCAAGGAGATATAGTTATCGATTGGCATACACATCCTGATGAGGGAGTACCGAGTTTAGAAGATGTTAATTCAATGTTAAAGTTAGATGGTCTTATAGGGAATAAAAAATTGTATTCTGTTATTTATGTTCCTAGAGATGATCAATCTTATTGGTTCAAGATAGAAAAAGCCCAGCCCAAAGAGTAAAGTTTTTCTAATTTAGTGAAAATCCGAGTAATATTGCACATAACATATGCGATCGCTGGTTAACCGAACCGACCTCTACGAAGTGGGGGTAGTTAAGGCACAGGACAGATTAAAAACCAAAAGATTTTTATATAATTAAATAATCTTATTTAATATTAAATAATTTTGGGTGATTGATATGGTTTTAAAAACATTTAATGTGCAAGAAGATGTGTATAATAAATTTTCCCGTTTTTGTAAGAATCTTGGAATAAGTATGAGTAAACAAATAGAATTCTTTATGGAATCTTTTATAGAAAATGAACCTGAAGCTAAGAAACAATATCTGGAGAAACTTGAAAAAATTAGAAGAGGAAAATTTGTTAAAGTTAAAAGTTTCGCTGATAGATATGGGTTGTAATTATGAGTTATGATCTAGCAATTTCTGAAAAAGTAGATAAAAAGTTTAGTAAGTTGAGTAAAAAGAATAAAAAACAATTAAAGATAATTAACAAGAAAATTCAAGAAATTCTTACTAACCCATATCACTTTAAACCGTTGCGTGGTGATTTAAAAGGAGCAAGAAGAATTCACATAGATAAATCTTTTGTTTTAGTATATGAAATAGATGAAAAAAATAAACTTGTAAAAATTTTAGATTATGATCATCATGATAACATATACTAAGGTCTGTCCGAGCATTAATTGCGCCTAACATCGCACTTGCTGTTAGGGCAAGACTCAGCACTAAAGTGCTGGGCAGCCTTGGGTATTGTAGTGCAACGATGCCGAAGGCGAAAAGAGTTTTCGCAATCGCCATTATTCACAGAACGAAGTGATACATCAAAGACAAGAATCAAGGGGACACACTCAAACAAAAAACAAGAATCGGGGGCTTAATGATATCGGTTTTTATATTCAGGATATTGTTCAAATAACTCTTTTTGTAATTGTTCATTTGAATTTTTAGAATTTTTGAGTATCCTCTTCACTTTTATTGAAAACCAGAATGAAGCAAATATCATAATTGCTCCTAAAATTATTACCACGCATATTGTATATAAAGTAATTCCATTAATGGCGATTATAATTGCTACAACAGAAAGCAGTAAAGCAATTAGAGAAATAGCAAAAGATAGCATAAATGTCGCAGTATTAGATAAAAAATCTCTGTTTGATTGATCAAATTGAATCCAAAAAAGTTTATCTTGTTTTGTTCTCTTCATTTAATACAATCCTCAATTATTTTAATTTCTTTACTTTTTAGATTGTATAAGTCATAAAGAATAATATTTATCTGTTCAATAATCGCATTTATTTGTCTTAATAATAAATTTTTTTCATGTTTTAAATCAGTTGAATTATATCTCTTTTTTAACTCGATTACATTGGAAACCATATTCACAATTTTATCATGTTTATCTTTTTCAGAAGAATCATTAAAATTAATCCTTCTAATTGGTATTTCTCCAGCGAATTGCTTATTTGTGGCATAGAAGCCGCCACTCAGAAAAATGCTAGTTTTACTTATGAAAAATGATGCAATTGGACTGTTTAGAATTGCTATGAAATAAAATGGGTTTTCTTTCACTTCATCTTTTAGTATTATTCCATTTGCACCCACATTATCAAGGCAATATTCACCTTGATTATCAATTGCTGAAACTGTCTTTTTAACGACATGAGGAATCAATATCTTTTTTAAATGCACGAAGTGCCTTTTTGAGTGTGTCCCCCTTATCTTTTTTATTCTAAATTAACATCCGCGATCGCTGTTGTGCGAAGTAAGCCGCAGTTCGTGAGGGCTTATACGGGCCAGGTGAGGATTTATTTGTGAGGATTCAAGCTTTTTGAATGGGCTGAGGAGACTGTTTTTCTAATTTTTTTACTTCAGTAGCACCACCACTGGCGCCGGCGAGACAAATCAAAATCCCGATGAGCTTGCGAGTCGAGATTTTGATTTGGCGAGTAGGATTTGCAAAGCAAATCCGTCGGCTGCCTGTTGTGGTGGTGCATATAATTCTCCATAAAAAAACAGCAATCCGAATGTACGCATAACTATTTCTTATAACTAGACTAGATTGTTGAGTTTTTTTGAAATAAATACCAAAAGATATATATATTAAAGCTGCCAAATAAAAATTATATAAAAAATTAGTTGGATATAAAGATTTAAAGATTCCAAATGTTATTCAGATTTGAAAATTATAAAAAAAGTTGATACAATAGAGAATCTAAAATTTAATCAGCATAACTTGTTGAGGTGGTATTTTTCTGATGACAGGGCCATTACAATCAAAAAAACTTCTAAGAGGAGCTAAAGTATATATCCACTTTAAAGATGAGTATGCTAAGATTGAGCACATCGATGTTGAACATCCTAAATTAAATGAAATTATTAAAGATAAGGAAAGTACGTATGCAGCTGGCAAGAAAGGCGGATTTTTTCTAGGGCTAAAGAAACCTATGTTAGAAAGGTTGAGGAAAATCTACAAGGTTAAATCTAAAGGTTAAAAGAATAAAATATAAATTGGAAAATTGTAAATAAATGTTCGGAATTAAATCTTCTTAAGACAAAAATTTAAATAACCCATCACACCATCGTTTTACCATCTTCTGGGAATAACTATATCTTTATATACAAAATCACTAATCCAAATATAATAATCCAAATATAAAAGAGGTGCTAGATGGTTGAGGTTTTTGCTAATGTATTTGTACAGATGGGGATAATCATTATTGTTGCGACTCTTGGCGGCTATCTCTCTAGGCTTCTCAAACAACCTCTGATTCCACTTTATATCCTTATTGGAGTTCTGTTAGGACCAGAGTTAGGTTCACGTCTCGGTGCTATGCTAGGCATTAATTTTGCAGGCCTAATTACAAATCAAGCATTAATCCAAGATCTAGCGATGTTTGGTATTGCTTTCTTGTTGTTCATAGTAGGCCTTGAGATGAACATAAAAAAGCTAAAAAACATCGGTCATATATCAATTATAGGAACACCAATTCAGGTTGCACTGATGTTCATATTTGGCTTTGTTATTACAACTGCTTTTCTTGGCAAATTCTTTCCTGGCACAAGGGACGCAATCTATATAGGATTAGTGCTGGCGTTCAGTAGCACTGTTGTGGTGATAAAGCTATTAGCAGATAGGCGTGAGCTAGATACATTACATGGGAGAATCGCTATTGGAATATTAATTGTGCAGGATATCATAGCTATTTTAGCCATAACATTCTTGTCAGCGATTGGTGTTACATCTATTGTTAAACTCATACTTACATTATTAGGGGCTGTAGCGTTGATCGTGATAGCGTTGTTATTGGGTAAGTATGTGTTTCCGAAGATATTCAATTTCGCAGCTAAAAGTGAAGAGCTTCTGCTTTTAAGCTCTTTAGCAGTGCTATTTGTGTTTGTGTTTTTGTTTAATGCTATTGGTTTCTCAATAGCAATTGGTGCCTTTGTGGCAGGTCTAGCATTAGCTAATCTACCTTATAACTACGAAGTCATTGGCAAGGTTAAATCAATAAAAGATTTTTTTGCTACAATATTTTTTGTGGCATTAGGTATGCAGTTTTCTTTAATAGGTATTAATACCTCGGTCTGGATTCCGCTATTGATACTGTTTGTAATGATCGTGATAGCGAAACCAATAATATTTATGTTTCTTGGAGCTTTTTTTGGATATACCGAGCGTACTCTATTTTTATTTTCTTTTTCACTTGGACAGGTTTCAGAATTCTCGCTCATCATAGTCAGCCTAGGTGTGCTAGAACTAAAACAGGCTTCAACCGCGTTATTATCCGTCACTATTGTTCTTGCTATAGCCACAATTGCATTCACTTCTTACTTCATCAAGTTTGAAGATAAGATCTACAGATTCCTGAAGCCACGGTTTAAGATATTTAGCAGGACTACGGCAGACTTAGAGTATTTGCCTGCTAAATATGAATATGATATTATACAGATTGGCTATGATAGGATTGGCTATAGCATCCTAAAAACATTGCAAGATAAAAAAGATAGGGTTTTAATATGTGATTTTAATCCTGAGATAATTAAAAAACTCATCGTACAAAAGATTCCTTGTATTTATGGTGACGCGGCAGATGAAGAGATACTAAAAAGGCTCCATCTAAATAAAGCCAAACTAGTGATATCAACTTCGCCGAATTTCGATGATAATGTAATAATCATAAGAAAAACAAAAGCAGCTAATAAGAGAGCACATGTTTTTGTAACTGCAAACACAGTTGATGAAGCACTAGAACTTTATAGGCATGGTGCTGATTATGTGATCATACCACATTTTCTCGGTGGTGAAAAAGTTTCTTCAATATTAGAGCAAGCATCAAAGAATTACAGAAAGTTTAGATCATTAAAAAAAGAGCATGTAGCACATCTTAAAGAAAGATTAAAAATGGGGCATCGAAACACACTAAAGAATCATCGTTAAAGCGTATTAAAAATGGACAAACAACTGTTAAAGCAACTAAAACAAAAAGTAAAATTGCTTCCTGCTGTTACTAGGATTGGTAAGAATGGTTTAACTGATGCTGTTGTAAAGGAGATCATAAAACAATTAAACAAAAAGAAGCTTGTTAAGGTAAAACTGTTAAAAGCAGCGTTTGTGCAAACAGATAAAAAAGATCTAGTCGAAGACATTCTAAAAAAAACAAAAGCAGTGCTTGTTGATGTTACGGGATCTAATGTTACTATTACAAAACGTGAAAAAAAGACAACATCTTATTTTAAAGCACACATGGTTTTAATTAATTCAAAGAAAAAAACAAAAAGAATATAAAGCTAGAAAATATCAAATGAGATATGGCTGAAATAAAAAAAGAGGAAAAAAAAGAAGATAACACTAGTTTGGAGAAGTTTGGTTTTGAGAAAGAAGTATGGGAAATAGCAAGATTTGCTAAGCCTGTCGAAACTGGCTTCCCAAAATCAGTTGCAACTTATCATTTTATTAACGAGTCTTTTACTCTGTCCATAGAAGAAACCTATTTTTGGCTACTGAATTACATACAAACAGATGAAGGTTTTTACGAGGCTCATAAGATTACAGACCTTTTTGCTGCTGCAGAGCAGAGCTCTTTGTGGGGGACGATATCGCAACGTCTAAGCTATCAGGAAGATCGTGTTTCTAATTATCTTGCTGTAATCAGCAAACAGATAAAAGAGTTGTTTCAGATCGTACGCGAGTTAAGAATTATAGACGAAAGATTGAACTATTATGATCTAAGTGCTAAGGGACACCTCGCAGCAGAAATCGCGTTAAAGGGAATCTGGATTGACATGGTTGAGGGGGCAAGCAAAAATCCAAGCTCAGTCTATGGTCTGGCGCAGCAGGTTGGTTTTGCAACCTTGCCTGATTTATTCTACGCAACGTTCCCAAAAAGTAAAGAAGATGTTGACGCGGTTGTGGACAAACTAGAGTTTAATAAAAAAGTCAAGGAAGTACTAAAGAGAAAATTGTTTTCATTTTTATTATGGAAAGAAGAAACATACAAAGAGCTTAAAGCACGAAAAAGTTTCCAGCTAAAATTTTTAAGGCAGTTTTATGATGTAATGAAACTGTACATGTCCTGGATAAAGCCACATTTAAGGCATGTAAAACGTCTAATGGCAAAAGAAAAATTAAAAGAAGAAGCTGTGATAGCAGCTTTTGAGACAACTGCAATCGAGATTGAGACATTGCTAAGGCAACCGCAGCCTAACAAGCAGTTTCACCCTTGTGTATTAATCAATCTGAAATATACAACAAAACCTTCGCTAGGTTATCAGCAGGTTGAGAGCTATCAGCGCGGGCCTATACATGTAGGCAGAGTAGATGTATGGATACATGCTTATGCTTGGAGTGATGAAGAGTTAGAGAACTACAAGAAATATAAGAATGAAGAAGATCTCGATTTATTAAAGTCTGTCTCTGCATCTGTTGAAGCTGCAATGGATGCTCTTGGAGACGATTTGAAGCGTTACTTGAAGGAGGCTGGTGAAGAGATAGAAGAACCAATAAAAGAAGAAGAGAAAATTAAACTCCCAACTATTCTAGATCCATTTATATCGGTTGTTAAAGGGTTTGGTGAACTCGGCAGTGTGTTCGGGTTCAGAATACCTGAGAAGAAGAAAGGGCCTAGTAAATGGGAGCTAGACAAACAGAGGAAAGACGCAGAGAATAACGCTAAGAAAGTTGCATGGCGTACATACAAAAACTATAAGAAAGCGCATAAGATGATAGCATGGTGATATTAGCTGTAATAGCTGTAATATGATTCTTAGAATACTTAGAAAATACTTAGAATATGATACTGTTAATGTTTTTTTTAGATTTTGCGCAAAAATATTGAGCATGAATTTGCTTTATGCTCTATTCTTGAAGTTTTGAAAAGAGAAAAGAATTTTGAAAACCAAAATCAGCCTTAAAAAAAATCAAAAGGAAAAGAAAAATTAAATAATCTAATAATAGTCAGATAAGAACGAAGGAATATCTAATTTATCATCGGGTAATCTGATGTTAGAACGCAAAATATCGATAAGATATATTTTCTCCTTTGGACCTTCTTTTAGTTTAGGTAGTCCGATCTCTTCACCAAATTTAACAAGATACCCATTTGGTTTGCTCGAAAGGCTACAAGTCACCCCTATTTGTTGTCTCACTTCAACATTTTCAAATTTTGCAAAAATCGCCTTGCTAACATACTCTTTCATAACGCTTTCAACATGTTGTGCAATTGTTTTGTTAATCTGTAAAACATCATCGTACTGTACTTTATCTATACAGCTTATTAGCTCTTTATACATTCTTAAAACCGAGGTTCGATTAAAAAGCTTATCTCTGTATTCTTTTCTAAGATGCCATTGTGCACCACAAAGAATAACATATATCTCGCCAAACATCTCAACTGGCCTTGCTAATCGCCAATTGATAATTGAAAGGCTATTTTCGACTTCATTACCAATAATTTTTCCAAGGTTATGTTTAATAGACTTATTCATTATCCAAAAATAATTCATCCATCTGTCTGTCTGTTAAAGGCTGATTGATTAATTCTTTAAAACCATCTTTACTTTTCTTTTTTAATTTTATTTCTTCTAATCCAAGTTCTTCTTCTGTTATGCTCATAATCAAAAAACCCAATAGGTTCTTTATAAAACTTTCGGTTTTCATCACTGTCCAGAAGTCCTAATGCCTTAAAAAATATGAATAATATTTAAATACCATATTTAAATACCTTCAATTATTATTACTAAAAATGGCACAATTGTCTGTCTATCTAAAAAGAGAGCTGATTAAGTATATAAAGGAAGAACTAGATCGTGGGGTTAAACTTTCAAAAATTCAAGAAGCCTTACTTAAAGGTGGCCATAATCGCAATCTTATAGATGAAGTGATCTATGATCTAAAAAAACATAACTTTGACATTGTTAAAGCATTAAGAGAGCCCCTAAGACTTAATCCTGAGGCAGAAGAGCTTTATTTTGATATTGTCGAATCCCTTGTTCGCTACATTGAACAACAACTTGAGCAGGGCTCAACAATTACTGAGGTAAAAGAGACCTTGCTTGATTTTGGTCATGCAGAAGAAACAATTAACAAAGCAATAGACCGTGTTCTAGCTGCAAAAGAAAAAGCATCTCGCAGAATTAAGCTTAGTAGTGTAGCTTTATCAGCAATCATCCTGTTCGCAATTATGTTCACATTCAGTGCAATCACTCTAGAACCTTTTTCTTTAGTTGTAATTGCATTCTTCCCTTCAATACTAATGTTGGCTGTTGGCGCATTTTTTCGCGGGGAAAAAAATTTATTATTAGTGATGCCATTCTTATTAGCAATAATCTTTTTCCTACTTGGGAGCAAGGTAGGTGTGATAGCAAATATGGAAGTCGGACCATTGACATTTTATAATCTAGTATTCAGCCTGGTGATAGCTGCTGTTATCTATGATAAAACAAAAAAAAGAAAAAGGCAATTAAAACTTCGTTGGAGCAAAAAAGAACAGGCATTTACTCCAAAATTAGTAAAATTATAAATTACAACTCAGGAATAATAAAAAATCAAAGAATAAAAATCTATTGGAAAATTATAAATATCAGCGATACATTTTCCAGTTAAAGTGATATTAAAGTGATAGGTGTATAAATGATAACACTTGGGGGAAATATAGAGCTTACAGGTTTTCGTGAGCTAGATAAAGGAGAACTTTCTGTAGTTAAGAAGATGGTTGGTAATTATGTTAAGCGCTTTAATGATCTTGCTAGTAATTTTGAGAAGTTAAAGCTAACAATGAGAGCCATAAGCCAAACTCCGAAGTCAGAGATTTATGAGATCAATGCTCAAGTCATTGACAATGGTCAAACAATAAATGCAGAACATTCAGATAGAAATTTGTTTTTTTGTATTGATCGCGTCCTGAAAAAGATCGAGAATAGTTTTGATGTTATTAAGGGAAAAAAGTTATAAAAATTGGTAGTTATTTGAGATAGTTATTTGAAAATTCTTCAATATTATGCTGGTTAATCTGAAATACTATTAATCTGAAATACATTAATTGAAATACTATTTAATCACAGCCTTCAAACTTCTAATCGCAACCTCTATCTGTTTAGAGGTTGGCTCTTTCGTTGTAATATACTGTACCAACTTACCTGGCCACGCCAATGCTCTAAAAAACCAGTTCTTTCGATATTTGCCTGATAAACGCAAAAATTCATAAGAAAATCCTGCTATCAGCGGCAATAACGCAACTCTAGATCCTAATTTTAACCAAAAGTTCCAATCCTTTGGTATCAGAATGTAGAGCAGAATACTCACAAAAATCACAACTAACCAAAAACTGGATCCACACATCGGGTGTTTGGTGGAATACTTTTTAACATTCTTAACAGTAAGATTCTTGCCATCTTGATAGCAATGTACTGTTTTATGCTCTGCACCATGATAACGGAATAGTTGCTGCACATCCTTCATCAGGGATATAAAAAAAAGATAAAGTATAAATATCGCAATCTTTACAAAGCCTTCAATTAGGTTGAATGTAACATTTCCAACCCGTGTCACAAATCGATCAAATAGAACAGCAAACCACAATGGCAAGAACTTAAACAAGAGAAGAGCTAATCCTATAGCAAGAATAAATGTAAAGATTATGACAATTGTGTTTATTCCCTTGTTTTTTTCTCTTTTGCGATGTTTCTTTTTTTCTTCTTCTATCTGCTGGTTAGAGCTCCATGTCAAAGCCTTGCTACCAAGCACTATAGTATCAACAAGCATAACAAGACCGCGCCAAATTGGGATTTTAGCAGAAAATTTTCTTTCTTTTATTTTTTTGACTAATACCTTAATTTTATTATTAGGTAGACGTACTGCTATAGCATACTTATTTTTGGTGCGCATTAGAACTCCTTCTATCACTGCTTGTCCGCCTGCTGCCAATATCTCTTTTTTTGACATGATTTTAGGATAAATTCAGGGTATATAAACATGTTGCTATAAATTTATAAATAACACAATTTATAAATAGACATGTTATACACTTAACAATAGATGTGTTATACACTTAACTACTGAAAATGTCACAAGAACTGGGTGCCAGGGTACCTACAGAAGATGTAAGGACTTATGCTCATTGTTATTCATATTTATCAGGAAAAAGTCTGCGTCAGATAGCTAAAGAACTTTCTAACATCTCAAAGTTAAAAGAAGCATCTATTAAAAAATATTTATTTTTAGCTCGAAAAACCGTTCCAGAGATCATTAAAATCACCCTTGAAAAAATTCTTAGAGAAAATCATCACATAACAAGCATAGAACAAGCAAAAGAAAAAGAAAGTGAGTTAAATAAACAAAATAAAAGAGTCAATAAAGAACTCTCAAAAGCTATTCTAAATTTTATCTGCCAACGCAACAACTATCTAAAAAAAGACATTTACCAAGATATTGCAGCACTGACTGGATTTAGTAAAAACACGATTAAAGATTATTTTGCAAACAAAAGGCCAACTCTTCCAGAATCGATTGAATCTACATTAATTTACATGTTACAAACAGAAGCCAACAAAAATGGCTTCTATATTCCAGCCTATCTTCAAACAGCATTATTTTTCAATGAACGCCCAGATAGGATCAGTAATGTACCCTTGCTTGAATATGTGAGAGAAATCATCAGAGAATCTTGCAAAAACAAAAAAGGATTGAAGATAAGATCTTATTTACTGAAAAACCAATCAAATGATTCTATCCTTGTTTATAAAATTAACTCTCCTGTAAAAATACAACGTTGTGTGGCTAAATTAAATAATAAGAGAAAGGTTTTTTATTCTAAAGCTGATGGATTATTTGAAATAATAAAATATGGCGAAGAGTTCTGGATAGACATAGAGTTGAAATTACCTTACCACATTGTATACAAAAATAAACTATTAAGACAAGCAGATACATATATCCAATTTGCTGCATGTGTTTCTGAAAAAGGCATAAAAAGAGTTGACTATTGGTTTGAGAACTATAACCTCCCTTTATTCAGAGAAGAACTCAGAGCTCAAGCTGCTTATCGATATCCTGAGCAATCTTCTTCAATTGATGACAGGTTTGATGGATATCCTGCTCTAGTTCATCAATTAGAGCTGCCAGATTCTTAACACGCAACATGTACTTACCGCGCTGGCTTATAACAATCCCAGCTTCCATCAGTCTGTTTAAATGAAACACAACAGTTCCCCTGCTTAAGCCAAGCCTACTTGCAATCTCATCTGAGCTAAGAGGCTCGCCTTTCTTTGCAGCTTTTAACAACTCTATAAACAGTCTAAATCTAGACTTGTCCTTGTCACGAAGGTTGAATAATCCTAAAGAAATCCCAAGATATT
This sequence comes from Candidatus Woesearchaeota archaeon, assembly GCA_003650545.1. GTDB lineage: Archaea > Nanobdellota > Nanobdellia > Woesearchaeales > B72-G16 > B72-G16. The sequence goes on from QMQO01000003.1 coordinate 52,063, forward strand.
GTAGCTCATTGTTTATAGTTTGCTGTCTTGGTACAACTGTTCTTATTATGGTAATTTTTTGGTGACGGATATACATGACTATAGAAAAACAGAACTAGTATTTATATTTTGTTGATTTAAAATCAACGGTAAAAGCAAGATTCTAGCTTTTAATTGTCTTATTCGTTATTCTTATTCATTTTGTTATTTGCTGTTAATATTTCTGTTAATATTTATCGTGTTGGATGATCGGATAATCGTTTGTTAGAGTAATCTTCTCTTACTTTATATTTTATTTTGGGTGTACTTAAAATTTGACTCAGATCAAGGTTATACACTAATTCAGCAATGAATTTCTCATTTAAATGTGGTTTACGCATGATCACATACAAATCACAACCATATTCTAGATTTTTATCTGAATCATTATGTTCTAATCTTAATGGATAATAACTTTTAACTGAAAAATCACTAAGCCTTGCTGGACCACTAAAAGAGATAATAGTTCTGTTAGACCATTTATGCATAACATTAGCCAAATTTATTGCATGATTTTTTCCCTGGCCATTTGAGCAGGATATATTAAACAAAGTGGCATTTGGATGCAGCATGTTAAGATACTCCTTAAATTCGTCATCAAAGATGTCAATAGCGTATTTTTCACCTTTTGTTGCTTCAAATAATCTTAAATCTACTTCAGCTAAAGAAAGTGAGGTTTGTGATCCGTGACCAGCGAGAATTAATAATTCTATGTTTGGTGTCTCTTTTATTAATTCATACACCTCATCTTCAGTTGCTACCTTTCTTGTTATCACATCATAAAATAAATTTAGGTTTCTGAAGAACTGAAAATATATCTTATTTGTAAATGCACCATTCCAATCAGATCTTGGAAAAATAAACAAGCAATTAGGTTTATCAGTATCATACAACCTAAGGTTTTTTTCGTTTAATTTTAAAAATAAGTATAAAACAATGTTATCTCCGTTCAACCCATATTTCTCGTGTAGAAATTTAGCATCTTCAATTTTATAACCCAGCCTAACAAAATCTATTAATGCGTCTGGACTAAATAGTAAATCTCCATTTTTATTTTTTAATTTAGTTAAGTTTTTAGTTGCTTGGTTTGGTCGGGTGCGTGTGTTTTCTCTTAATGCTTTCACAATATTAATAGCATCCATAAAATAATTTCCATTGTTGTCTTCTAAATTCGTATAGTCATTCATATCATCAAAAAAGTCGTCTAAATCTTCCAAGCAAGAAATCTTATTCATTTCTTCTAGAAGTTCATCAAAATAAAATGGTAGCGAGATATCTGAAAATTTACCAAGTATCTGTGCATACCTCTCCAATCTAGCATCAGGTATATTAAACTTAGAGTCAAACTTTTGTCTATAAGGCCTTGTTGCAAAATCGATATTTTTATTTTTCATATCATAGATTATAAATACTCCATTTTTAGATTCTTTATAAAGGGAAACATACTCTTTTAATGTTTTACAGTCTAATTTATTAATCGATTCAACGAAAAGAGGGTCACCTGACAGATCAATAAAGACTTCACGATTATTGTTAAAAAGATCGTAATTTTGTTCAACAGTTCTTAACCAACAATAAAAATGTAAATTTGATTTTATATTCTTTGCAAACATTGCTATTGTGCTTAGATTACCTACAAACATGTCTTTTGAAATAAGATCCATTATTGCGCTTCTCTTTAACTGAGCATAAAACTTAAAATCCAGTATAAAATCGCTTGGATATTTCAGGTAGTCATCTTCGTGCTCTGCTAAATCTAGATTTTCTCTGGTGTTTTGAACAATAGCAACAAGATCTTCTTGGTTTGATTCTAATATGCCTTTTGGAACTGTGTCATACATAAATCTAATGTTTTCGATAAATGCGCTATTCAAGTCATAAATCAATTTGTTATATTCTTTAGCACTTTGTTTTTTCATTTCTGTTAAAAACGAATCTAAATCTGCTTTTTCATATCTAGGATTGCTAGCTTTTCCAATTTCTATAAGTTCTTGATTATACTTTTCAATAAATCTTTCTTCAAAGAATTCTTTTGCTATTGTCAAATACAGGTTGTCTGTTAGATCAATAACATCAGTATTATTTTGCTTTTCAGTTTTGTTTATCGCAAAGTTATTGTCCAATAAGGTAAACCCGTATGATAAAGATTCGTCTATAGAATCCAGATAAGCATGGTTAGAACTTGAAATCAAGCAATTAGAGCATGAAATGTTATTTTCTTTTATTTTCTGTGCATGATTTGTTGTGCATCTTCCAATGCCAAATGCTTGAACACCTACTAGAAAGATTAAACCATAAACAAGTTTTTTTTCTTTATTTAGATAGTCTGATAGCTCTATCATTTAAACATAGCCCCACTACTAGCCAGTAGTCATTTCTATTTAAATATTTTACTGATTTTTAATTTTTGTTAGCTGTTTTATTGATTGTTTTGCATAGAAATCGTATAGAAATAAGGGGACCCTCATTAGTACTATAGTACTATTATTATCTAGGAATATAGTACTATTATTATCTAGGAATATAGTACTATTATTATCTAGGAATCATTATCTAGCAACTATTTATCTAGCAATCTATAATATCATTATAATCAGGTTAGTTGCTAACTTAACTGATTGATCTAATTTTTGAAAAACCAATCTTCCATTTTGTGATCAGATATGAAAGCAAAAATGGAACTATGAATTTGAATAAAACCTTGGTTCCTATAAATACTGAATAAACGCCCGAACTTATTAGATTATTTTCAAATAGCAACTTTATGATCACAACGCTTGTACTGAATTTCACTGATAAACTTATTCCAAGTAATATTGATTTTTTTGGGCCTAATACTTTTCTGCCCATTATATAACTGCTTGATACTTTAATTGCTTTGATTACTACTATAAAAAGGAGAACTAATAAGGGGTACTTCAATAGATAAGGCATGTTAACATCTAGACCCACCCATAGAAAAAATATTGGCGCTAAAAAACCATAAGCTAGTGTTCTGATTTCGGAATCTATGAATTTCAGGATCTTACGGGGTATAATATTTTTAAGGGCGATACCAGCTAACAAAGCACCCAAAGCAGCAGATTCTACATATTTTCCAAGCCCTATAAATAAAAAAATAAAAAATATAACTAAAAGAAAAAACGAAGGTATGTCTTTGTATTTGAAAGAGCTGAAATATTTTTTAAGTTTTGTTAGTATAAAAACAAGTACAAATAAAGAAAATAAGATCAATAAATTTATCCAAATGCTTAAGTGAGTATAACCTGTTGATCTACCAAGTATGACCACTATGATTATAATTGTGAGAACTTCTATCACATCATCCAGAACACCAATGCCGAGAATTGTTTGTCCAAGTTTGGTTTTCACAAGATTAAATTCGTCGAGTATTGGTAAAAGAACAGCTTCACCAACGGTTGCAAACGAAAGCGATAGTAGTCCTGCTATTAACCAAGATAATCCAAAAATGTAATGCACTAGAATAGAACCGATAATTGCTTCTGCAAAAATAATAATAAAAGTTGTTTTGATTATAAATTTGCTACTGGACAATATTTCTTTGATGTCCAATTCAAACCCAATAATAAAAAGAAGAAAATACATACCCAGATGGGCTAAGAATACGAATTCTGGGGACGTGGTTATTTCCTTAAAAGGATTATACGCAGCCAACACTAATCCTATCAACAGAGCAGAAAAAATCCAAGGAATTCTTATTTTTTCTAATAACCTTCCAATTAAAAAAGTTGCTAAAAATACTGTTGCTAAAAATAATATCAGGTTCATATCTCTGAAAACTATTTTTTTATATAAAAAATTATTGATTGATTATATTGATTAATTAGTTATTAGTTAATTTTATCTATTAGTTGATTTAGTTACTTATTAGTTGATTATTTTGATTATTCATTAGTTGACCTAAAGTTAGTTAAAGCTTTGATTAAAAGCGGCAACAAAAATCAACCAACATAACTAAGTTCTTTCTCTTTTCTTGCTGCAACTGCCTTTTTGCTCTGCTCGATTATCTTGTTCAACTTTAGCTCCAGTTCTTCAGCCATCTTTATCAATGGGGCAACATCTATCTTTAAGCCAAGATAATCGTTAATGGCTTCTACAATTTTTGCTGCTGCCTTGCTATCTGGCAACTGAGAATGTGTTTCTGCAAAAAATGCTATAAAAGGTATATCAGCTTTCATGAATAAAGCAGCTGTTACTCCCATGATGATGCTCTCTTCCAGCTTCTCTATGTTCACGTCTTTCTTTTCTTGATTAGAAAAATAAAAAACCTTTGCTTCATCTTCAGGTTTTATTGAGCTGACACCCTCTAAACTGATTAGCTCTTTTGCATTAAACTTTTTGGCCACCTCTAGTACGATATCAGCAAGATGCCATTCAGTTCCAACAATAGCTGTTATTGCATGCACAATTAACAAGTTATGTTTTTCACAATAATGGAATTCTATCGGGCTGATAACCTTGCCTTTGTGGATAGCTATTGTAGCAGGTAGTTCTTCGATCCAGTATTTGCCTATCAGTTCAGTCTTTAGATGATTTATTAAGAACTCTGTAGCGATTGTTCCGATTAGACCAAAACCAGGGAAACCTTCTATTAAAATAGGATTTTTGGGCTGTTTTGTGAACTTTATTTCGATCTCCTCTTTTTCCATCAACAGACAGAAATGACAATCATATTTAAAGCTATCGCAAAATTACATAATCCATAATAAAATCACATAATATTTTTGCATGTGTAGTCAAAAATCGAAACTCTGGGATTTAAAAAAAGATCGCATTAAGATTTTGCTTTAAGCTTTATAAGTTAAATTTATAAAAATCACTTAAAACCAGCATAAAAATGTCAAAATGTTCAAAATTAAAAAGAAAGATAATAGCAGCAGTGCACGTTTGGGGGAGTTAAAAACAGAACATGGTAATATAGAAACGCCTTTCTTTATGCCTGTTGCCACTAAGGTAACACCTAAACATGTTAGTGTGTTAGATCTAAAAACGATTAAAGCAAAAGCAATCATTTGCAATGCTTTTGTTCTCTACCTTAACCCTGGTGTAGAGTTGATCAGAAAAGCTAATGGGGTGCACAAGTTCATGAATTATGATGATGTTATTTTTACTGATTCTGGAGGATTTCAGATGCTTAGCAATGCTTTCCTGCATAAAGTAAATAATGAAGGTGTTACCTTTAAATCACCGTTTGACGGTAAAAAGAAACTAATTAAACCCGAGGATATAATGAAAATCGAGTTAGACTTAAAAGCCGATGTAGCTATGACCTTGGATGATGTTCCACATTATAGCAAAGATCGACGCTACATTGATATATCAATGAAGCGTACCCATCTTTGGGCTGAGCGTTGTAAAAGAGAGCATGATAAATTAAAAGATGAAACAGGAATCAAGCAATTGTTGTTTGGCATCACTCAAGGGGGTGTATTCCCTGACTTGCGTAAGAAAAGTGCGAAATTCATCAATTCCTTAGACTTTGACGGGATTGCATTAGGAGGTTTGTGCCTCGGAGAGGGCAGAGATTTGATGTTTCAAATGGTTGATGTGCTAGTGCCTAACCTTGATGAAAATAAACCAAGATATTTAATGGGTGTTGGTTCACCTATTGATTTATTAGAGGCAGTGGCTCGAGGAATTGATATATTTGATAGTAGATTCCCTACTATGTCTGCTAGACATCTCTCACTTTTCACGAATAATGGTGTTGTGCGAATAGGGAAAGCAGAGTATAAGCATGATTTTAATAGTTTAGATCCAGAATGTAATTGCTATGTGTGTAAGAATTTTACAAGAGCATATTTACACTATCTAGCTAGAGTAAAGGAACCTGTAGCTATGAGATATTTCAGCTATCATAACTTGTATTTTATCCAGCAATTTATAGAAAAAATAAAAGATTCTATTAAAAAAGGACAATTTGAAGATCTAAGATATCAATTTATGAAGAAAAAGTGAGACTTTGTCTTTAATATTTGAGCTTATTTTCTAAATGATAATTTTTAAAGCTCTTTTTTAAGAGTTTTTAAATAGAGAACTAATAGTAGCTAAAAGGTAGCTAATAAACAAGAGTGTAGCTAATGGGGTAGTGAAAAAATAACTAAATAGGCTAAAAAATAGTTATTTTAGGCACTATTAAAAAAGTGAGTGTTTTTTTGTATTCTGTGGATAGATCAGCTGATTCAGGCATTTTTAAAGCCTGTTTGGTTATTGATGTAACTAAACATTATTAAATTGATAAGAATAATGATAAGAAATATTAGATGATTTAACTTTTGGTTTACAAATTTCGAACATAAAGTTTATATAGTATATGATATATCTAAGTTTATAAGAGCCTTTCAGAACTAACATGAAAAAACTCAGCTTTTTAGAAAAGCAACAATCTATTTTTCTTTCTAGGAATCTTCTTAATCATGCTAGTGGCTCGACCATGTTGGGAGGGATGCCTATGCCAAATGAAAAAGAGTGCCCTGTGTGTGGAGCTTTTAATGAAGAAGACGAAAGTTTTTGTTTTGAGTGTGGAACCAACTTAACTTATGAAGAAGACGAAGAAGCAATCTTTGACTGAGTGGATTTTTTATTTTTTTTAATTTTTTTATTTTAGAAGACATTCACTTCAAAAACCAACAAAACAAAAGAAAAATCAAGATATTTTATTTCAGTATCTCAACTTCACACTCGCAGAGTTCTTTGAACCTCTCGGCATCACCTTTATCTCCAATTATAACACCATAATGCATAGGAATAGCTAATTTTGGCTTTATTAATTCATTGCAGGCTTGAGCAGCTTCTTCAGGAGTCATCACGTATGTTCCTGACACAGGCAATAGAGCAATGTCAATTTCACCAAGGTCTGACATCTCAGGGATTTTGTCAGTGTCGCCTGCAAGATAGATGTTCTTACCATTAACAGTAAACACATAACCGCACCAGTTGTTGGCTTTTGGGTGATATTTTTTGTTTGTGTTATATGCTGCTACAGCTTTTATTTTGATTCCTTTTACTGTCATGGTTAGTCCTGGAGATACCCTTTCAATATTTCCTGCGATTTTATCTGCACAATCTTGTGTTGTTACAATTACTGTGTCTGGTTTTTGGATCTTTCTCACATCAGGGGGGCTGCAGTGATCAAAATGACTATGTGTTATCAAAATTATATCTGCTTTTTCATGATCGTGGTTTAGTTTGTAGGGATCTGTATAAATAACAAGACCATGTTCTTTGTCACGGATGCGAAAGCAATCATGGCATATATACTCTATCCAATCTGGCATTTTGGTCACCTAGTGTTTTTTAAAAATTTTATAACCTGATCCTGAGCAACTTGGTCCTCTTTAAGGCTTATGTTGAATAACTCACAACAGTTTTCTGAACAAAAAAAATAAATCACTGCTTCTGTCTTAATATCAACAACATAGTTTTCACCTAGTTGTAACCCACAGTGATCACAACAAAGTATTTGAATAATAACCACCCCCAACAGACACGTGTATATTAAATGTGAAATGGGTATATAAATTTATCGGAATGATTTAAATATGAAATGTGATGATTTACTTAACGATGAAAATTGATTATTGTACCCATAAGTGGTAATGAAAACTTTTTTTAACGTTAATCTTTTGTTTTTTTTGTTTTTGGTGTTCTTAATTGCTATTAGAGCTAATTGCAATAGTTTTAATTATGTTTTTATTATTTATTTTAATTATTTCTTGTTTAATTGTGTCCAATGTAAATTTCTAAATGATTTTTTTCAGTTCTGAGGATTTTGGCTTCAAAACTTTCAAATTCTCAATCTTGTACTTCGGCTTAATCAAGCCTGGTAACTTGGGATATATGTCTAGATATTCATGTGCGATTTTCCCATAATACAGCCAGCTTAAATCAGCACCTTTTTGTTCAAGCTCTTTTAGTTCCAAATAACCTTTTAGATAAACCATTCCTTTAGTGCAACCGCCAGGTTCTGATGTGTCGCCAGCACCACGTTTTGCAGACAAAGTTAATCTAAAAGCGGCCTTGTCTGGTAGATATATTTTTAATTTGTTGAATGTTTCTATAAAAGAATTTTTTAGGATTGAATCTGCAGCAATAACTCTACACGCGTAATTTCTTAGAGCGTTTGTGTAAAGGACACCAAATTTGTCTTCGTTAAAGACAGCTAAGCCTTCTTCTGATTTTAAATAGTTTGCTGTTCCATAATAGAAGATTTTGTATGGTTGAAGTAAACCGTTTTCTGCACACAAAATATGTGTACCTACTTCATGAATTATTAAGCGTTTGACAAAATGAACCGAAAACCTTGCGTTGTTTTTGATGAATAGTGTTTTGGTTATATGGTCGGCGTCTGCTGTGGCTGGTTGATCTCTTTTCTCGACATTCCAGTTACATTTAAAATCATTGACTGCTTGTCTGAAAAGTAAAATTGCTTTTGCAGACGAAATTAATTTTTTTTCTTTTTTGCGTTCTGTTGTTGTTAGGATTTCGTATGCTTTATTAACAAGTTTTTTATCAGGTTTTCCGTATATCTTAACAATATTCTTTGTGAATTCTTTATTATTACCGCGGTTTTGAATCATGTTTATTTTATTGATTAGATCATCACGTTTATCGAAAAGTAAATCTCCAAGTGGAGAATCGTCTACTTTAATGTCACGGATAAGTTCTTTCAACCTGTTTAGTTTTGGATTTGTAGGGCTATAGATGAAATGTGGGTCTTTTTTGTTGCGAAAAAATTCTTTTTCGATAACAGCGCTTCTTAATGGGTTGATTGCAGCAAATGAGATATACTTACTAGCTGTGTTAAAGAAGTCATCAACTTTCATTAAGTGACGGATGTCCATGACTTTTTAAAAAATAGTGTGATATTTAAAGGTTTGTTAATATTAAAAATTCAGAATTCTTTACAGCCATCCCCATTTTGTCAAAAAATATTTCCAGACAGGCTCTAGCTTGCCTTGTTTATCCAGTTTCTTAATCTCTGTTTTTGTCATTAATCTTAAATCGCGTACTTCTTTTGGATTTGGCTTTAGCCAACCTACACAATCAACTTCATAAACATAGAAATGATGGCCCCTAAAACCATAGTGGCATTCCAGCCAAGGCAAATATTCTTCATCAATCAAGGTTGCACCTCTTGTGTCCAAGCCTGTTTCTTCTTTGATTTCTCTCATAATGGCTTGTAATGGTGTTTCGTCCTTCTCAACATGACCAGCTGGACAGGCGTAGCCGTATGGATACTGAACTCTATCGAACATCAACAATTTTTTCCCCTGAGAGATCAGAGCACCAACAGAGGCATGTTTTGGCATTAATGCTTTCTTTTTCTGTTGTTTTTCAAATCTAATACGATCATTCTTCAAGCTTACGCCCTTGCATCCTTTTTTTTGGATATGCTTCCTTGGAATAACGATCACCTATAGTAACAGTTCGGTATTTTAGATTAAATCTTTCATCTTTAAAGCCAACACCAAATCGTCCAAACGTTTAACATCGTAACGCATTCCATCAACCATTTTTCTTAATTCAGATGTTCTAAAATCAAATTGCATTAGGATATCATAGAGTTCTGATACAAAGTTTTTGATCTTGAACGCCTCAACATATTTGCCTGCAATCGTCAGGTTGATTGCTTTCCTTGTGAGCTCACCTGTTAGGTCACAAAGCCCTAGCAGGTAGTATTCCTCATCAACATCTAGAACATTAGATGTGGGAATTTTATTCTGCTTAACAAAACTATAATAGCAGATTGCCTCAACATATTCTTGGATTGCTGCTTTATAACTCCCTATATCCAATTTTCTGTTGGCCCTAACAATTCTTTTAAGAATCGCTACTTCTTTCTTAATGCTTGCTATGTATTTTGCAGCAGTCTTTAAATCTTTTCTGTGCACGGCATAAATGATCTGCTTGCTTAGCTTGATTATGTCGCGCGATTTCTTAATTAGTTTTTCACGCTGATTATCCAACGCTTCCATTTTTCGTTTTATTCTGTTCAGATTTGTTTTGTTTATAATGCAATTCATTTTCAACACTGGAGAATATAGATCTATATATAAATGTTTATATAATATTTACAAAATATTGCTTTCTGCTACTTCAACAATCAATCGTTATAGGTGAATAACCTAATGCTCCACAATAGAGTTAAGGAGTTGGGAGAGTACTATTTTCTTGTAGATTTTCTCCAAAGTGTTTCAAAGTATTTTCTATAAACTGATATCATCTCTTTATTCCTACTTACGATTACTCTGAATTTTTTTTCTGTATAGAGGAATTCAACTATTAGGTCATCTGAAAGAGTAACACAGGCAGGTCCACAGATATCTTTATCTAAAAATTGTATGTTGAATTTCTTCCATTCTATCATTCTTACATTAAAATATTTTTTTGAATTAGAATCATCATAAGAGATTAATCTTGCGGGAATATCATTCCTTAATCTTTGTTTGTGCCATTTGTTACTAAAATCCCGTCCATAAATTTGAGCTAATCCCCATGAAAAACCATATCCTACTAATTCTTTAGATTTTTTAGACACTAATGCCATCCATGCTCTTCTAATGCCTGCAATACCGGAATAAATCTTAATTTCTCTATTCCAAAGATTGTTGAAAAATAAAGTATTATCTTTAGCGATTTCCTCACTTTCAATAAAGATAGCAACAGGAATATCTGACCATAAAATTAAAATTGTTTTGTTTCCAAAAGTGAATGTCGTAATATTTGAGGTTTCTTCTTCTGTTAAAAGATCAATCTTTGCTAAGGGTAGTTCAACATCTTCATTAGTAAGAATTTTGATTTTTATTTTTTCTTTCTCTCTTCTCTTGTTCCAAATATCGTAGTACTCTTCCATAATTTGTTGAAAACGTGTAATTGAGCCATGCACTAATACTTCTTTTTTCTCTTTGAGAATTAGATTTAGTACTGTTCTAATTCCTTTTTTTGAAGAAAAAAGCTCTACTTTAGGACCTTCTTTTACAGGTTTTTTAAGCTGCTCTAACTCTGGCAGAATCGATTTAACTTGTTCTTCTCTTTCTTTAATAATTTCTAATAAATGGCTTGGTTCAGCAGCTTTGAAATATTTCTTGTTATCTTTAACAACATAGCTAACTAAACCTGCATCTATAAGTTTTTTTAATCTGTCATATGTAAATGTTCTGTTTGTATTTGTTTTCTTTGCTAATTCTGTTGCTGTAGCTTCATCTGCTTTAAGCAATTCCAAGTATAGCTTTACTTCTGCTTCTGTTAGTCCGAAATTCTGTAATATCCTTTCTTTTTGCATTTGATAAAGATATCAGAATCACTATTTAAATTTGTCGTTTTATTTTAAGACAACATAAATTAAAATACTCATTTTGCTACTACTCTTATATGGTAAATCCAAACTTATTAGAAGTTGAAATTGGTAGAACACCACTGATTCGATACAAAGGTAGGGTTCCAAATAAAAATAAAATCTGGATTAAAAGAGAGTGCGATAATCCATTTGGGAGCCATTATGATAGAGTGTACCTAAAACTATTCAAACATTGTGAAGAACAAGGGAAGATCTATCCAGGAGATAAGGTCATAGAAACTACTTCTGGAGCTGCAGGAGTATCATTTGCTGGAATTGGTAGACTATTAGGCTATGATTGTTATGTAGCTCTTCCTGCAGGAGGAGAAAAAGCCAGAGAAGAAGCCATCAAAAGCCAGTTACCAAATGATGACCATCTAATTTTAACTCCAGCAGAGGAATATATTAGTGGTTTTCCAAAATTCTTAAAGAAGTTTTTAGCAGAGCACAAAGATTATTTTTTCTTAAACCACTCAATGGGCCCTAGAAATAAACAAATAGGAAGATATGAAAATAATGAGATTACATTAAAAGCTTTAGAAGAGATAGCAAAAGAAGTTGTTGAGGAAATAGAAGTTGATTATTTTATACCTGCTGTTGGAAATGGTTCAAGTGTACTAGGTCCTGGAAGAGAATTCAAAAGAGTATCGCCTAAAATAAAAATAATTGCTTTTGAGACTTTTCAGTCGGCGGTTGCTTATGAACAAATGTATCCGAATGAATATGAAAGAATATTTGGAATTAAGCCTGGTACTTTGTCAAGACATAGATTGCCAGGAACCAGTTATCAAGGGATTGATTTTCCTCATATAAGAAATGCAGTAGAAGGCGGAATTATAGACGATGTTGTTTTAGTTAGTGATACAAGGATGGACGAAGAATATGAGAGAATTACTGAGAGGAATTGCACAAAAAAATTACCTCATTGGGATATGCCACTTGTAGATCACGAAGATTTAGGTAGAACTGGAAAAGCAGGAATAGCAGTAGCTCTAAAAATAGCAGAAAAAGTAAACGGCAAAAATCTTGTGGTTATTGGTTATGATAAAGCAGAGAGATATGATAGCTGAAAACATGGTTAAAATATGATAGTTAAAATCCCAGATTTTTTCTTTTAACGGTTCTTTCAAAACAATAGATAGTAATAGATAACAAAGATAATTAAACAGTTACTAAATTTAGTTATAATCACATATTAATATTTTACATATTAATATTTTTTCTTGCTTCTTCTACATTCAAGTATATTTAATGTATAAAGAAACTATAATTAAATTTTGAAGAATATGAATAAAAACTTAGTTTGATTATGCACTTTTGAGTTCATTTATTTTATCAACATAACTCATCTTAAGCTCTTCTTGATTAGCTCCTTTAATACAAAGTCTATGTGTGAAAGTTCCAGTGTGTCTCTCATAAGCTCTGATTATACTACCTAAATCGTAGAACTCTTTAATCATATTTGATATTAACTCTGCTTGCTTCTTACTTTTTTCTTGTGTACTCATGTGGTGCATGTTTAATGTAATATCATTATTTTGCAAACGCCCCCTTAAATAAAACAAGCCATCTATAAAAGTTTTGATTGTTTTATGTCTGAACTTCTTTTCATTTTTGGAGAGATTTTTGGCGTAATATAAATCTTCTATGTATGTTGGGATAGTCACTTCTTCTTGGCTCTTTTCTCCAATTGGGAAACCGAGTTGGGTAAACAATCTGGGTATTGAACCTGTTATATCAATATATCCATCTGGTGCATATGGTTCTGTTGCCCTTAATTTGCTTAAAGTATGTTTTATATTTATAGCTTCCTGAGGATTTTTATAGTTAAGATGCATCTCATAGCGAGTTCTGTTTTTTGTGGAATTATTACTTAATGATCCCCTCCAAAAGAGCCAGGATCCTAGTATGTTTATTATATCGAATTTTTCATTTGAATAAGTGAAAGGAAGAAGGCCTAATTCAACCAATGTGTTAATTCCATTGATAACACAAGGAATTTTAGGTTCTTTTTTTCTACTCCATGCTTTGAATCTATTATAAAAAACAACATACCTTGTTCTGTCTGCACTTTTTATACCAAAATGTTCTCTCACTATTCTCCCAAGTGTCCATCCTCTTTCAATTCTGTCTTTAACTTCTAGATATTCTTTAAGTATTCTTTCTCCATCTGTGTATGTTCTTGCTATGTCTTTTTTAGTTATGTTTAATAACCCCTCTAACATCTTATTAATGAAGAAGTGACTTGTTTATAAATTTAGCTATTTCAGAGTGGTTATGGAAGATTTTCAATTTTTAGAGAAATCATTATCTTTCATACATAATAAATAGAAACCTTTAAATATTACTGTTATTATTATCATTAAAGTAACGATTAAAAAATGGCAGAAGGAACAGTATTTGGAAATGTGTTGCAGTTTTTTTCAGATGCTGGCATTTATCAAGTTGTTCTTCCATTCTTGCTGATATTTGCAATGGTGTTTGCTATTCTAGAAAAGACAAAAGTCTTTGGCTTGGAAGAGATAAATGGCAAACAATACACTAGGAAGAATGTAAACTCAATTGTAGCTTTTGTGATTGCGTTCTTTGTTGTTGGCTCATCGCAATTGGTTGAGATCATACTAAAAGTGTCAAGTCAAGCAATGATTGTTCTATTAGTAGTGGTGCTTGCAATGGTTCTGATTGGAACCTTCAGCAAGGAAGATGAAGGTTATTTCACAGGCCCATATAAATGGATTTTTATGGTCATTGTTGGCTTAGCGCTTGCTCTTATAATTGCGAATGCAATCCCTATTGCTGGGACAACTGCATTAAGATATGCATACGACTGGCTTATAGCTAACGTGACCTCAACAATCATAGCAACGATATTACTCATAGCACTCATCATTGGAGTTATGGTCTTCATAACTAGTGGTGATCTAATCGAGAAATTCCTTGGAGGGGCTAAGAAAAAAGAAGAATAGGTGACGTCATGGTATTTGATTATAGATATTATAGCATTGGCAGCTCGTACACAAGTAGCAGCTTTGTTATGTTCTTAAAGAACACGGGCTTTATTGACGTCATAATTCCATTTTTGTTAATCTTCACTGTTATTTACGCTGTGCTGCATAAAACAAAGGCAATCTCTGAAGAGAAAAACATTCATGTTATCTTGTCATTATTACTCGCAATAATCGCAATACTCCCCCACATTTTGAGTGAAGTGGGGAGACCTATTGTACCTCCTCAATATGACTTTGTGAGAATAATGTATGCTGTCTTGCCTGAAGTAGCTATTCTTATAATCGCAATTGTATTGATGCTCATAGTTCTTGGGTTGTTCTTGAGCAATGTGAAAATTGGTGGAACTACATTTGGTGCATGGGGAACTATTATTGCTATACTAATTATTATTGGGATATTTGTAATTAACATTTTTGATATAAACATAGCTAGATATCCTATCTGGAATAGAATATTGACTCCACAGAATCAAGCAATATTAATAATCATACTTGTGTTTGCGATAATAATTGCTTGGGTGACGTATGAACCAAAGGCAGAGGGCGGTATTGGAAAAAGCTTGGATAAATTCGTCAAGGTATTTAGCGAAATAGGTAAAAAAGACTAAGGTTTATTCATCATGGCTTCATTACTTGACTTATCACTAGCGCAACATTTCGCTGTTATCTTTGCGCTTTTGTTTATTTTTGTTGTTGTTTATGCTATATTACAGTATACCAAATTTTTAGAAGCTGATAAGAATGTGCACGCGCTCATCGCTTTTATAGTTGCGTTCTTGTTCATACTAAGTCCACAAGCTATCAATGCTGTTACTAATTTTGCACCGTGGTTCACTATGTTTTTTGTGTTTGCAACATTCTTTATAGCTGCATATACGTTATTTGGAATAAAAACAGAAGATATTGCAAAGGTGATCAAGCACCCAACAGCAGCCTGGACTTTAGGGATATTAGCCTTTGTGGTAGGTGCTGCAGCCATCGGTGCGGCTTTTGGCCAGACTTTTCTTGAATTTGGTGCTAAAGCAGGCATCCCTGGTGTGACAGAGCCTGGTGAAATTACAGATCTTCCAATTAACACAACAGCCGGTTATGTTGCTAATGTCCAAAGAACATTATTTGACCCAAAAGTTATTGGCCTGTTCTTTGTGATGGCAATTGCGATTGCAACTATTAAATTGTTAGCAGGAAAAGCGATAGCATAAAAAAATTAGAAAAATTAGCATGTTAACTAGAAAAACTATTTCTAAAAATTATTTTTTCTTTGCCTTAGTCTTCACATAACCCGTGACCCTAGATAACTCATTAACATTCTGTGTGAATTGTGGCAAAACTTGAGAAAACACCTTTTCCATTGCCTTAAGATCTACACCAATTTCTTTAACATGCTTATCATACTCTGCAACTCTTTCAAGGACAGCTTTCTGTAAGTCCTGCAGGCTTCTTGTTATGTCCAAAATTTGCTGTTCAATCTTTGTTACGCGCTGGTCAACTTTTTCTTTCCAGTCAATGACACGCCGCATTCCTTTTTCAAGCTCGTCCCATTTTTCATCAATAATTGCTTCTGCAATCTCTTCAATCTTTTGATCTTGAATTTGTTGTTCAGGCATAGTTGGCATCTGGCCTGGTACAGGCATTGTTGGTGCTGCTGGTGCAGCTCCTGCCTGAGCTGGAAGTATATCAGAAGTTATTTTTGTTGATTGTGAATCTAATGCTGGCTTTTTTATTGTCTGCATCATCTCTGCTTGGTTCATTGCATCATAAACCTGCTGCACTGTGTAGCCATCTCTCTGTAAGTTCTGGATTATTTGGTTATTGCTAAGACCATGTTTACGCATTTCAATAACTTTATCAATAGGAATATCCTGAGGTTGTGCTTGCTGTCTAGATTTGCCAAAAATAGCCATCATACCACCTTTTTAATCACTGGAAGCAATTTCTAATGATTAATTTTCTTGATTAATTTTCTTATTGTCAATTTATTCAATTTCCAACTTTTCTGTGCATTAAAAATGGTTTCATGTTTTTAAAGGTTTCGTTTAAAGTTTTGTTCTATAAATAATGTCAACTAAGCCTTTTCTTCTTTGAATTGCTGTAATTTTTCGTCTATAATTTTAAGCACTTCATCATGAGTAACAAATTTAACAGGTTGCCACATTTCTATATAACGCTGCAACACTTTATAATCGTCAAGTCTGACTGTGTTTTCAATCTCTTTTATCAATAGATGTATATTTTGCTTGATGTCATGTAACTCTTGCTTGATATCTTCTATGTCTGCGTTTGTTAAACGTAAGTTTTCATGTAGTTTTTTATCATTTTGTATGGTGCTTTGCTCGAATAATTGCATTCTTCTGCGCAGATTTGAGTATTGCTCTTCAATCATACGCATTCTTCTTGTTAGGTCAAGGATATCGTTACGAAAGTTCGGTTGTGGCTGAGGGTTTTTTTTTTCAAACAAACCAGGCCTTTCTTCTGGCTCAGGTGCAATTGGAGGTGGCATCCTTCCACCACTAAAGAGTCTTGCGTGTTCTTCTTCAGGTAAAAGCTTTGCCATTTTTATATCACAATTATATAATAATATTTAAATATATATCTGAATTTTGTTTTATTTAAGCAATATGATAAGTTGATGTTAGTATATTAAAGTAGTTAAAATAAGGGGTGTTAGATGCCTGAAGAAGTCTATAGTTATGAAGTAGTGCACGAAGCAGAAGATAATACTCTAAGAATTAATGCAGAAAACATACCGAAAGTTCCTTCAATAGAAGACGACCCTATAACCATGGCCAAGACAGTTGAGATGCTCGCTGCAACAAAAGGAATCACTAAGATTGTCTTTTATCAAAAACGCGATTATGAATATGATTACTATCAGACACAAATATTAACAGAGATAGCTAAGATATATAATTCTCTATTAAAACAAAGAGACGCGTTGAAGTACGATATGACATCCGGCATTTATGGTAGATATTATGATGCGCGTTATACAGAGCTGCAGTATATTATATACACCACGCTTAAATCTGATCCGATTGCAGCATATGTCAGGCTAAGAAGGTTACTTAGGCGGGAGGGTATAGAACTTCAGCGTAACATCGATCCTAGAATGGAGCCTGTAATCAAGAAGTTTATCTCTGTTGTAAAATATATTCTCGACATACTTGAGAAAACAAGGCTTATCACACTTGCAAAGCCATATTTAACAGGCTATACATTGGGCGATCGTAATATTTATAGAAGGATATTTGCACCAATCATCAGACCAGACTTTATGTATACGAAGTTACAAGCACAATATCCTGTTGACGCTACAGAGATAGATAATTTTACTATTGGCAGGGGTACAGAGGTTAGTGTGTTTAGGCTACATGACTCTGTACAAACTCTCTATCATATTACACCGCCAGAGTTTAAGCTAACCGAAGATGAATATGAGATTCTTGATTTAGCTAGAAATATCCTCTCCGAGCACAAACCTACAAGAGAAGAGTTTGTTGATCCATTAAGAATGAGAGAGGTCTTCCTTAATGTTGGTCGCGACTTAATAGAAGAACTGGCCACCTATCATAATGTGAAATTAGGTCCAGAAAAGATTGAGATGCTTGCAGAGATCTTAATAAGGTATACAGTCGGCTTCGGCTTGATAGAAGTTATTTTACAGGATTCTGATGTTCAAGACATCTCTATAAATTCGCCAGCAGGTAATGTGCCTATTTTTATTGTGCATGGAAAATATGATGACTGTGTCACTAATATTTTACCAACGAGAACTGAAACAGATTCCTGGGCTGGTAAGCTTAGGATGATCTCTGGTAGACCATTAGACGAAGCTAATCCCATACTTGATACTGAGTTAACCTTGCCGAGTGCAAGGACGAGGGTTGCTGTTATCACAAGCCCCTTAGATCCAACAGGATTGGCTTTCTCTTTTAGGAGACATCGTGACAAGCCCTGGACACTTCCATTGTTCATACATTATAAGATGATTGATCATCTTGCAGCTGGTTTGATTAGTTTTCTGATAGACGGCACAAGAACAATACTAATTGCTGGAACAAGAAGCTCGGGAAAAACAAGTTTTATAGGTTCTATGCTAACAGAAATCATGAGACGTTATAGGATTATAACGATTGAAGACACACTAGAACTTCCTACCGACTCTTTGAGAAAACTTGGGTATAACATTCAGTCATTAAAAGTTGCAAGTGCTCTTGAAAGAGAAACAACTGAAGTGAGTGCAAGTGACGGCATCAGAAGCACATTGCGTTTAGGGGATTCTGCATTGATTGTTGGAGAGGTTCGTTCAAGAGAGGCTATTTCTTTGTATGAAGCAATGAGGGTTGGAGCTGCTGCTAATGTTGTGGCAGGAACTATTCATGCTGCAAATCCATATGGTGTATATGATCGTGTGGTTAATGATATCGGTGTTCCTAATACATCGTTTAAAGCAACAGATATCATTATTGTGGCCAATCCAATCAAGAGTCCTGATGGATTGCATAAATGGCGCCGCATCACCCAGATAACTGAGGTGAGAAAACACTGGACAAAGGATCCATTAGTAGAGAAAGGTTTTGTAGATCTGATGAGGTATGATGCTAAGAAGGATAGACTTGTGCCGACAGACGAGTTCATAAATGGCGACAGTGATGTATTGAAGGCGATAGCAGGAAATATTAAAGAATTTGCAGGAAACTGGGATGCTGTTTGGGATAATATTGAATTACGTGCTAAAATAAAAAAACGTTTAGTGGAAGTCGCTGAAAAGAATAATGATTTAGATATGTTAGAAGCTGATTTTGTTATTCTGGCAAATGATATGTACCATCTTTATGCTGAAGAAGTCAAGGAAAGGACTGGAAAACTTAAGTCTCAGCAGATCTTTCTTAAGTGGGACAACTGGTTAAAGAAAGCAGTAAGACAAAGAAAGATGAAAAAGGAAGGAGAGAGAGAATAAGTTACTTACAGATCAGTATTACGCCAAATTGACTCTCCTGTTTTGCCAATTTTAACTTCATTTTAACTTTTTAAAAACATTTATAAATCTCTGCCCGATTCTAGTCTCTGAAGAGAGGTGAACTTTGAATGTATTGCGCGATACATCAATACAACTATATTCTAGTTTCTCCTCTCTTTTTTTTGATTTGAAAATATAAAAATGGCTATACCAAAAGAAGAAGTACAAAAAATAATGAGAAAGTATACGCAACAGCTAGACAAAAATCTTGGAACTGCTTCGCCTGTTGAACCAATTTATTCTAGACATTATCAAGAATTCCGTGAAGAGTATCAGCCACCACATCTAAATTTGTACGAGAAAGCTTGTAAGATTGCATACAATATCCTAAAGATACGCCCAGACCAAAAATCAGCACAAAAGATACAACAGGATATTGAAATGGCACACCTTAATATTACTCCGGGTGGTGTTTTAAGCTTGGCTATTTTTGCTCCACTGATCGTCTTTATTGTTGGTGCACTTTTATCATTTCTTGTAGTTAGCTTGATTGGTGCAGGTTCGCCTATGTTCTTCATCCTATTTTTTCTAATTATAGCCGCTGCAGTTTTTATGGTATTTAATAGATTACCTAGTTTCCTTGCAGTAAATTACAGGCTGAAGGCTAGCAATCAGATGGTGCAATCTGTGTTCTATGTTGTAACTTTTATGAGGCACACCTCTAATCTTGAAAGAGCGATAAACTTTGCCGCAGATCATGTAACACCACCACTTGCACTTGATCTGAAAAAAGTGTTGTGGGATGTTGAAACAGGGAAGTTTGACACAGTTATACATAGCTTAGAAGCATACCTTGAAACATGGAAAACTTATAATAAAGAATTTGTTGAAGCATTTCATTTGATAGAGTCTTCTTTATACGTTCCTTCTGAAGCCAGAAGACTTGAAGCATTAGATAAAGCACTTAATGTTATTCTTGATGGCACCTATGAGAAAATGTTGCATTACGCACAAAATCTTAAATCCCCAATTACTACATTGTTTATGATGGGCGTTATCTTGCCTGTTCTTGGTTTAGTGATTTTGCCACTGATAACAACGTTTATGTCAAAACCACCTAATGGTACAAACCCTTACATACTTGCAGTTTATATTGGTGCATTGTATGTTATAGCTCTGCCTGCAGTGGTATACTTTCTAGGAAAAAAGATACTAGCTAGTAGGCCAACTGGTTATGGTGCGGTTGATGTAACCGATATTAACCCAAAACTGAAAAAATATAAAAAAGTAATGTTTAATGTTGGCAACAAAACATATTATATAAACCCTGCGATTATAGCGATAGTAACTGGCTGCTTGATGTTTATTCTTGGATTGTCGCCTGTTATTTTACATGCTGTAGGTTTTGGTGGCCCTGACGAAGTGCCATTTATGGGGGTACACAAATTTTTTGATTATAAAGAGTGGAGTGC
The DNA here is from genome assembly GCA_003650545.1 of Candidatus Woesearchaeota archaeon. GTDB lineage: Archaea > Nanobdellota > Nanobdellia > Woesearchaeales > B72-G16 > B72-G16. The sequence continues at coordinate 72,880 of QMQO01000003.1, forward strand.
AGGAACATTCATCGGCCCTTATGGGCTTGGCGCAACTCTTATTAGTATGATATTCCCATTAGCCCTTGGGCTCTCAGCAGGATTGTACTATCATCTAATTTCTAAAAATGTGATTAAGATTAGAAAACGCTCTAAAGAGCTCGAAGCAGAGTTTGCATCTGCTTTATTCCAACTGGGAAATAGGCTAGCTGACGGGGTCCCTGCAGAGCTTGCTTTCCAGGATGTTTCAAAAAGCATGACAGGAACAGTTTCGGCAAAATTTTTTAATATCGCTGTGAATAATATGCGTAACCTCGGCATGGGTATTGAGGAGTCTTTGTTTGATGAGAAGATAGGAGCTATCAAATATTTTCCTTCAAGTCAAATTATTAGTGCAATGAAAGTTCTTGTTGAAAGTGCAAAAAGAGGTCCTTTGGTTGCTTCTAAAGCAATGATTAATATTTCAAAGTATATCAAACAGATGCATAAGGTTAATGAACGACTTAAAGATTTACTTGCTGAAGTGCTTTCGTCAATGAAATCGCAGATAAGATTTATGACACCAATAATTGCAGGTATTGTTGTAGGTATAACGTCCATGATCACAACCATTGTAGGACAATTAACATCAGGTAAATTTTCAGAAGCATTGGGGGAGCAGGCTGCTATTGCAAATCTACTCGGCTTTGGTGTACCTTCCTACTTCTTTGTGTTGATTGTTGGCGCGTATGTTGTACTGTTGATTTATATCCTAACTGTCATAGTGAATGGTATTGAAAATGGTGCAGATGTGATGAATGAGAGATATTTATTAAGTAAAAACATGGTTAGAGCGACATTGATGTTTGTGTTAATCACGTCAATTGTTACATTGGCATTTAATTTCATCGCAGGCAATATATTAGCTAGTTTGGGTGTTTCTTAATTCTAGGAAGCAGGAACAGTAAATAAACTTAAATAGAAAGTAGATGAGTGTAGATGAGTCTATTGTAAAAACTATATAAAATCTGTAACATTGAGGTGAAATTTTCAAGCTGATGTGAAATGTTTTGGTTTTACTCATCTAGTTGAGATGTAAACGAAATGTTTAAAAATGAGTTCTAAATTTGGTTGATATATGGGAACGTAGCTCAGCCTGGGAGAGCACTAGACTGAAGATACCAGACTGACTGGAAAAGATCTGATGAGGCTTAGCCAATGATTATCAGAGATCTAGGTGAATGGTGCAACAAAAGTGCATCGTGGTGCATCGTCCTGAATCCGGGGTTCAAACTGGCAGAAGCTGTTGAAAGTCAAGCTTCTTTCACGAAAATCCCCGCGTTCCCATTCATAAATTTTGTTGAATCCCGTCAAAAAATTCAGAAATAATCAAACTGATAAAATTTAATTTATCATTCTTCCTCTAGCTTAACATCCTCTTCATTGACTTCAGGTTCTTCTTCTAATCCCAGCTCCTCTTTCTTGGTTGGTATTGTTGGGCCAACATCTTCCTCTGTCTTTCCATTTAAAAGATCTGATTCTAGTCTTTCGTCCCCTGTAAGGATTTGCTCACCTTCATCTGTTTTGCCAATAACTTCCATGCTTCCATACTTCCCTGCTGATAATTGCATCTCTCCTTGAAACTCTGAGACATAACCATTCTTAATGTGAATTGTATCACCCACATTAACTCTATCAATATCTTCATTCCACAAGGTCAGCTTAATCTCGCCTGTTTGGTCCTTGATTTTAGCATTACAAACGCGGCCTTTTTGACCGAATTTCTCAAACTCTCGCACTTCTCCTTTCTCAATAACCTCAGCTATGAGGTCAACTTTGCCTTGTTTTGGATATAGGTCTTTGATTGCCATAGTAACTGTATAGAAAAAATTTCTATTATTTAAATGTATGTTAAAATAATTGGTTAAAAAAATTAAAATATTAAAAAAAGGTTGTTAAGATTAATTTTAAGCTCGTATAGATTCGTATAGATTTCGGATAAGAATTTCATATTTCTATAGTGTACCAAACAAAGACAAAGTTAGAATTTTATCTTTAAATATTACAATAAGCGCTCTTAGGTATGATAAAATATTTTTTATTGTAAATAATTAAAATTATTTAATAATCAATTTATATACTTACCAAAATCTGAAAGTTTTGACCCTTCAAATAACTTAGTTAGAATTGACTTTAACTCTTCAACTTTAATTCTTATCTGTTTTTCATCGTCTCTATTTCTAATGGTGACTGTTTTATCTTCTAATGTCTGGAAGTCAACAGTGATACAAAAAGGTGTACCTGCTTCATCATTTCTTAGATACCTTCTACCAATTGCTCCTGATTTATCATAGACAGCTGTGAAATCTTTCAATAATTCGCGATGGATCTGTTGTGCAATCTCGGGCAGCTTTTCCTTGTTTACTAATGGAAAAACTGCTACTTTTATTGGAGCCAATTTGTAAGGAACTTTGAACATTGTTTTTCCTTCACCTTTTACCCTTTTTTCATAAAATAGATCCAATAAAGCGAATGTAGGTCTATCTGTACCAAAGGCAATCTCTAAGATGTGAGGAATCTGTTTATTGTTTTTATAATCCCTTGCAACTAGCTCTTTTCCACTAAACTTGCTATGCTGCTTTAGATCATAGTTTGATCTGTCATGAACACCGCAACACTCTGTCCAGCCGAATGTATTAAGCTGAATTTCAAGATCCCAAGCATCTTCTACATAGAATGCTTTTTCATCATCTTGATGTTGTCTAAAGCGCATTTTTTCTTTTGGTATGCCAATGTTTAGAAAAAGGTCGTATGCAATGTACAATGTCCATGCAAAGGCTCTATTAGTAAGCCAACCTTTGAGGATCGCATCTTCTATCTTGATGAAGGCGGGTTGTTTTTTTTCTTTTTGCATTGAAGAACTCCATATCGGAAGTTCTCTATCTTTAACATCATTATATGGTTCGAATTCATTTTTTTGGTCTTCGAAAATGAATAGTTGCGCTTCTGCCTGGGTAAACTCGCGCATTCTCAATACATGCTGTCTTGGGCTTATCTCATTCCTGAAAGCCTTACCAATTTGAAAGATGCCAAATGGAAGTTTGTCACGAAAAAAATCAACATACCTTGTAAATGGTAGGTATGTTGTTGTTGCTGTTTCAGGTCTGTTGTAAGCTTCAATGTCAACCCCAACGGTGGTGCGCATCATCAGACTGTGCTGTTTTATCTCTTCCCTGAGTTTTCCACTACATGTTGGACATTTTATTTTATGAGCTTTTATTATTTTTAGTAATTCTTTGTTTTTCAACCCAGATATAGTTTGTTCTGGCAAGAATTCTTCTATTAATGTATCAACTCTAAAAATTGATTTGCACTTCTCGCATTCTATCATAGGATCTGTAAAACCCGTAAGATGACCGCTGGCTTCCCAAACACGAGCTGGCATCACTGTTGGACATTCTACTTCGTACATCTCATATTTCTGGAATGTCTTTCTTATTGCTTCCTCAACATTGTTTTTTAGAAGTTTGCCTAGGGGAGCAAAAGTGTAAAATCCTGCAAGACCACCATAGATCTCTGGGCTTGGTCCCCAGATAAAACCCTTCGATTGCATAAACGCTATTAGCTCTTTTAATGCTTCTTTTTCCATAGATGTTTGTTGTTTTTGGGAGATTTATAAAGTTTATCCTAGTTCTAAGGAGTGACTTCAGATTCTTGCTGTATTTTTATCAAAAGACAGAATGATTATATTCCTTTATAACAATATTTAAAAACTTCTAAAACATAAACTTAGATATGACACAAATAGCTAAATTCGGAGGGAGCTCGCTCTCAACATCAGAATATTTCATTAGAGTAACTAACATAATTAAGGAATTTTATAATCCTGGAGATATAATCATTGTCTCTGCAGTTGGTGTCGAACCAGGTGATGATGGTGATAAAACAACGGATGAATTGATAACCCTATCAGAATATTATTCGAATGAAAATTATGACAAAGAAAAAGAAATGTGGAATTACATCAAGAGAAAACATCTGGCGTTGGCAAAGAAACTTTCATTGAAAAAAACTATATTCAATAAGACGTTTAAGCTTGCAGAACAGATGCTGAATAAAAAGAATCGAAATAGGTCTGCAGACTATTATCACGATAGGTTTGCTCCGATAGGGGAGTGTCTATCTGCTGAGATTTTGGTGGCTATACTAAACAATGAAGAAAATACTAAAGCAGAAGTGATATATCCACACAAAATTGGATTTTTACTAGAAGGTAAATTTAAGGATGGAAGATTCACCCAAGAAGGATTGGATAGCCTTGATGGAGCTACACAGGATGAAGTGATTTATGTTATGCCTGGTTACTATGGTGTTAATGATGAAGGGGACTGGCTCACTATAGGAAGAGGAGGCTCTGATGCTAGCGCTGCTGCAGCAGGCATTGCTAAAAAAGCAAAACGTATAGATATATGGACAGATGTTGATGGTGTTTATAGAGCAAATCCAAAATATTTTAATGACGAATATGTTAAAAGTCAGCTTAGGCTAGATAGACTTGCATATGATGAAGCATTGCAAATTGCAGAGTTTGGTGCGACTGTTATACACCCAAAAGCCATTTCAACCATAATTGGCTCGGAGTATAAACCACCAGTTTATATTAGGAAAACAAATGAACCTCACGGAAAGTATACAATAATCTCGGACACAACGATTCTGACCCCTAATGGATATAAAGGAATTGTTGATTGTCGGCTCACAAGAATAATCTTAGAAAATCCTTTAATGGTTGGGCAGTATGGTTTCGCTGCTGATTTTTTTTCATTATTCAAAAAACACAAAATTCCTATAAAATACATGAGTGATTCAGAAATTGGTATAACTGTTGCATTCGACAGCGAGCATAACATAGAAAGATTATTAAGAGATTTGGATAGTTCAAATCTGGGTAGTGTAGAGGTTTCGACTATCGGCTTGCTTGGTATATATGGAAGAGAGTTACGCGGCCAAGTTGGCATTGCTGCCGCTTGTGAATATGCTTTAGCTAATTCGCACATCAACATAGAAGATAAAACTCAGTCCAAAGAGAGGAGTATGAGATTTTTAATAGAGAGTGATAAGCGTCCTGAAGCAGTTAAGGCTGTTTATAAAGTATTAGAGGAAAGAGCAAAGCTAGTTAAATGTTAATCCCCTCTGGCAGGAAGGTATACTTATACTCTTGATAAGCGAATAATGCTTCATAGGATCTAATAGAGTTGCCGAAATTAGTCCTTAACTCATTGATAAACTCATGAAACTCTTTTTGGTTACTTGTTATTATGTACATTAAAACATCCCATGCACCAAATGTTCTTGTGCACCACAAAACAGAATCATTACATTTCAGAAAAGACGATAACTTTCTTTCTTCTTCCTTTGTTAGGCAAACTGTCTTGATCAGCAAAGCCTGGATTGATAGATTTAATGTGTAATAATCAATCACTGGTCGAAACTCAACAATATAACCATTTGTTATAAGCTTTTTTATTCTATATGTTATTGCATCTGGCGAAAGTTCAACCTTGTCTGCAATATTTTTAATCTTTATGTTTGCATTGTTTGCCAGCAACCTCATTATTTTTAAGTCTGTTCTATCAATCTTGTAATCATTTTTCTTCGGAGAGTTAAACTCTTTGTGAAAAGAAAAATCATTTTTGCCCAGAGTGGCTTTTGGTAACTTCTCTAAAAACTTGTTAGGTAATACAATCCCTTTTATCGTGTTGAGCAAGATCAGAATATGTTCATCTTGTATATTTATATCTTGTAGAAGCTCATTATAAATATCATAAAAATCCTCAGGTGTCTTTGTCATTATAGAAACTTCAAAGTCCCACTTCCCACTGTACTTGATCACTGCATTAACATTTTGGTTCTCTTTGAGTTTTCTTAGAAACCCTGGTTCATCTTTTGGATTGTGTAATGAAATAAATACATGAAACGAAAAATGATTTAACTTTCGGATGTTGATCAGGGTTCTGGAGCCTACAATGACGTGTGCATCTGACAAGCGTTTTATTCTGTATTCGACTGCTTCTCTTGATAACCCAACAAGGTTGCCTATCTTAGATAAAGGAATTCTAGCATTCTTACAAAGTGCTGCCAATATCTCCTTATCTTTTTTATCTAATTTTATCCGTTTTGATTTACCTTCTTTTTCTAGAACTCTCATATGTTTCTTGAATAAAAACGGAAAAAACTATAAATTTTTCGGTTTTTGGTGAATTTTTACTTTTTAAATGTTGTTTTTTTGTCTATGATAATAATATTTTAAAAATTCTAGAATTATCTGACCTTATCATCATGCTATGTACTTAATAGCATACTTTGTATTTTTTATTTTTACTTTTACTAAGAATGTGGTTCAAACCTAGCTTAATATAAGAATAAACATGAGAATAAGGATACCTAGCATTTGGATGTGGAACATCAACTAGCGCAGAATTATTGTATCTAAAAAAATGCATTCCGTTTGGTGTTACTTCTAGATCAGATTCTTTAATAACACCGTTCTTAATGAACAAATCTTTGACTAAATAGTATGTTCCTCCGCATAATGCTATATCTGGTTGTATGATATCTATCTCAGATTTCCACATCTTGAAATTTTTTTCTGCATGGGGCTTTATCTTTTCATCACTTGTTGAAGATTTTCCTGCTGTTTTCTTAAGATTTACTATTGCTATTGATAAAAGACTTTCAGCCAGATCTTCTCCAGGTATCCATTGCTCGGATGCATAATCTGGAAATCCTTCCAAAATATAGTGCGATATAGTCGCCATCTTTGTTATGGTTGGATAAGACGCTCCTTTTTCCTTAAGTTTTCTTGCAAAATACCTCCCAGCATCTCTCAAATCCCATTGCTCTGTTTCAAGAGCATTGACGTCTTTTAGAAGGTACAGTATCTTTGGATTAGCTGAAAGAAATCTTTCCTCGTCTATCACACCATCGGGAAAAAAATTGGGGCCTAGATGCGACTCAAAAAGTGTGTTTAATCTCTCTGTTAATGTACCTTCCATAAATATGGATATCGACGCTGAGCTTTTAAATTTTTATATACTAAAATATCCATTGACCTAAATTCCTGAATCAATATGTAGAATGCAACACGAGTTATTTTTTTTCTAATTTTTGGTGTATTGTGAGCATGAACACTCGAACATTCCACAAGAAACTAAATACCAGAATATCATATTAATAATAAATTTCATTAATGAAAATTCAACTACTGGAACTGTTTTCACTGTAGATATAAAAACTCTCAATTGACTAAAAATCTAATGGCAAAACCAATAATTCTTGCATTAAGAACACGGGTTGATGAAAAAATCATATATTCAAACCACCCATTAACAATAAGAATATGACAAGAAATATAAATCAGATAAATTTTTAATTAGAATCGTGACACTAAGAATTTGTTTGATTGGAGCAGGCGACATAAAGTATCATTATTTTAACCTACTTAAGGTAAAAGAAGAAGAATTTAAAAAAGAAATAGAAGCTATAGCAAAGATAATAGTTAATAGTGGTTATGAAATAGTTTTACTTCCAGATCGGGGAATTTCATTTGAAATTGCTAAAAGATATAAAAAACTTGGCAGGGGAAGAGTAATTGGAACAGTTCCTTTATCTGACAAAGATTTTGGAATAGACCATTTAAAATCATATATGGAATCAAAAATAAAGAGGAAAAAAGTTTTTGATGAATTCATTGATACAGAAAATTGGTATAAACAGGATTTAACACATTGTATCTTTGGGGATGTTATTTTTATGTTAGGTAATAGTTTAGGTTCTTTAGGAGAGTTAGTTTATGGATATTATTTATATAAGTTATTTATAGGTGACAAACCAGAAGTACAAGCGAAAAGAAAAGCGATACATCCAGAAGCAAGAGCAGGAGAAGATATACCTTATTCTGTAATTGTTTATAAGCCTTTTGTTAAAGAAAAACTAAATTATGAAATTGAAGAATATATACGAAAATTAAATGGGAAAATATATTATGTTAAGAATTCTGAAGAATTAAAAGCTGTATTAGAAAAACTAAAGACGCTGGCTCATAACTAAATATAACTTCAGGTCCTGTTTTGTGCCCAGAATAGAGGGAAGCAGAGCAAGTAAATTTTCAAAAATTATTCCTCAATTTGGTAGAATTCTATGATATTACCTTCTGTATCTTTTGCTTGAAAAAGATGATATTTTCCAATCTTTTTCAGTGGCAAAACAATTTCACAATTTTTACTTCTGATTAATTCTAACATTTTATTAATATCTTCAACTAGAATATCTGGAACAACATTATTGCCACTGGAAATCATCTCATTGTCAATTTTTGGATTGAAAAGAAGGAAGGTAATGTTGTCAAACTCAAACGAACTCATTCTTTCATCTTTGGAAAAGACTTTGACATCAAAGATATCTTCATAAAATTTTACCGCTCTATCCATATCCTGAACTGCTACATAAATTGCTTTGATTTGTGGTTTCATAATCACAAGTTAGCTGTTGAGGTTAATAAATTTTTGGTTGATTCTTGAAAAACCTGAATAAAATCTCTGACTTTACAAAAGGGTTAGGATAAGATTCTTTAATATCTCTATAGAATTCTACTCTAAATGCTTTATAATCTGTAATACCTGCTTGAAGAGGATCTTCAACAACACACTTGATCTCTTCAACATAAAAAGCTTCGGTAGACAGAGGAATTCGTCGTTCCCTGAACCTCAAAGGATTATAAGCACCCCTACTTGAAAGAATGTTCTCTATAGGCTCTTCAATTTCGATCTCACCAACTTTTTGTCCTTCAACTATCTTTCCATCTAAAGTTAATTCTCCATCTGAACTCTTCTTTAATACTTTCAAATCCATAATTAGACATAGAAGAATAGAACAATATAAATATTTTGTTTTTTTATAAATAATGGTTGAAGGCATGGAAAAATTACTTTTTAGAAGAAACGGGTTTCTCTTTCTTTTTTCCAATAATTAAACTCACAATTCCACCAACAATTAAAATTCCAACACTGGAGAGAACAAGCATGGCTTCTCTAGCTCGCCTAGCAGATTCACTAGCTATTATATCAGGTGGAGCATAAATAGGTGTAAACAAAGCTCCTATAAAAAAATAGAATATGAACATTAACCCTGCTAATACAAAACAAATTATCGAAGCTTTTTTCCAAATAACCATAATATTATTAAAGAAGGGATTATTTAAATAGTTTATGATTCGATTTTTTGAAAATGCTAAAAGGAAAGCAATTCTTGTAGGCTTTAACTCAATGAAAAAATTAGGTAAAACTCCACCACCTAAAACAGTGATTTGGGAATGTACATTAGAATGTAATATGAAGTGTGCTCATTGTGGATCTTATTCAGATAAAGCAAAACCTAACGAATTAACAAAAAAAGAGATTTTAGGAATATTAAAAGAACTATCTAATTACGGCATTGAACGATTTGTATTGACAGGTGGAGAACCGCTGTTAAGAAAGGATATTTTTGAGATACTACAAAAAGCTAAAGAATTGGGAATAAAAACAGGATTTTCCACTAATGCTTATTTCATTTCAGAAGAGAATGTTGGAAAAATAGTTAAGGTTGCTGATTCTATTCAGGTAAGTGTAGATAGCAAAAAAGAAACTCATGATTCATTCAGAAAAACAAAAGGAGCATTTGACAGGGCCATTAATGCCATAAAATTATTAAAAAAGAATGGTTGTAAGCAAGTTTGTATGACTTCTACAATAGGCCCATTTAATCTGAATGAGTTGGAAGAGTTATACAGTTTAGCTAAAGAAAATGCTGACTTATGGAGGGTTGGAACAGTAATGCCAATAGGAAGATCGTCAAAAAACGATTTACTGTTTTTAACAGGCAAGCAATTAAAGCAGTTATTAGATTTTGTTGTTGAAAAAATGAGGGGAAAATTTCCTATCCTGTTGGGAGAAAATTTGGGCTACCTTGGGAGTTATGATAAAAAAATCCATAAAAATGACTTCTTTTTTTGTGGAATAGGAATATTATCCTGTTGTATTGGTTCTGATGGTAAAATAAGGGGTTGTCCAGAATTACCTCCAAATGAAGAGTTTATTGTTGGCGATTTAAGAAAAAAACCATTTAAAGAAATCTGGGAAAATAGTTTTGAGAACTACAGAGATGAAAACTATTCTATGTTGCCAAGAGAATGTCTAGAATGTAAAGATTTAAGCTTATGTCGCGGTGGATGTCAAGTGATGAGATTGAAAGGCCTACACTGCACTCCAAAGAGATTGGAACAATCTAAAGCATAGCGGGCAGACAAAAAAATTGAATAGCGAGAAAGTTTGAGAGTCTTGCTTATCAATAATTTGCAAAGCAGACAATATTTTTTTGGGCCGCCCCACCTCTAGCTGATATTATCATTTAAAAGTAGCGAAAGGACAGAAAAACTTATAAAGATATAATTACTACATTGTAAATATGGGGGTTGAAGAATTAATTAAAACAAAATCCGAATTAGAAAAAATAGCTGATTTACTATCTGATGAAGTTCAACAAAATAAAGATGAGAATGTAGTCTCTAGGTATATTAGAGTTATCTATGATTCTGCTACATTTATTAATGGACAGAAATCAGAATTAGTACATTGCCAATCGAATCTTAATAAAGAAATGATGGATAGAGGTGTATATACTCAAACTAATGTTGATGATTTGTTTCCTCATAATGTCAAGGAAGTGGCTATTGCAAGAGATTTACAAAATCACAGATTTCATTTCCACCAGAAAGGAATTCCATTGCCAAGAGAAGAAAAATTGTATATAGAAGAGACCCCAGCCCAAATTACAACATATGATTCTGAGCTAAGAGAATTTACAAAAGAGCATAAAAATACAAGGCTTACTAGGACATTAGCAGTTGAACAAAATATTATAGTAAACTCTAAAGGAGGAAAAGCTATCCAAACAATTCCATTTTTTGGAATATCCTACTCTCACGGTTATAATCCTATCCCAACAATCAGGGATATAATTGTTGTTTGTACATCTAAAAACGAAATTAAAAGATTAACCGATTTGATCAAATTTTTAGCAGATCCTACTCCTGATAAGAGAATTAAGAAAGCAAAATCATTTAGTGAAGCATTCCATGAGTTGCATGAACTGTCGCAATTAAAATATGGTAGTTTAGAAGAAGCAGGAATACCCTTATGTGAATTGTACGATGTCATAATGCTGAATGGTGTCCCTGTCCATGAAATTTTTGGGCATCATTTTGAAGAGCCAATCAGGTTTTTAGATTTTGGAGATTCTGGAACATTCAAATATAGACAAAACATCCAAAACAAAAATATATTTTTGATGGATAACCCAAAACAGGAAATAGGGGAGTTTAGAGTCCAAGGATTTACCTATGTTGATGCTTATGGAAGAATAAGAGAGCCTAGAATTCATATAAAAGACGGAAAGGTTGTTGGGTTTTTAGGAAGTGACTATGCTGATCCTAAAAAACTTAAACAATATATGAATATAGAAAAGAGTGATTTTGTAGGTAATGCGTCTCAGTACTATGATGGAATGTTTCCACAACCAAGGATGAGTTGTACTGTTATCGATGGCCCTACACAAAATATAGATTTAGAAGGAAAAATATTGCTTGTTCCTAATGAAGGTTATACACTACAACAAGATAAAACATATATGGTGAAAGCATACGAAGCATATGTTGTTAGAGACGGAGAACCCAAAAGAGTAGTTCCACTTCAAGTTACTGGAGGAATAAATCAGGCATTGGCTAATATTGTTTTGTTGAAGGATGAATGTTACCAGGCAGGTATGTGTGTAAAGCCAGAACCAATTTATTATCCACAATCAAGAGGTCAGGCACAAGTACCTGTTTCTCAATTTGTTAAAAGTCAGATATGGGAAAGACAACAGGTTTATCCACTTCCAATATCGGATGTGCATTTAAGAATTCTAATAAAATAATTCATGAACAGAGTCAAGACAATCTCGCATTTACCATGTCCCATAACACCTTCTCAATGGCTTGCTGTTAAGTCTCCCTGATGTGAGGTCGAGAACCGAAGTAAAGGCTCATAGAAGTTCGGGACTGTAAAAAAGAAATCTATTTAAAATAGTTGCGTTTTATAGAGACATTATGTATGTTAAAGAATTAGATAAATGGTACTCAATTAAAGAATATGATCCTGAAGGAAAAGAGTTAGACAAAATTCTGAAATTAGGAAAAGTAAAAAATAAAGATATTTTGGTTGTTGGGTGCTTATGGAGTGATGTCTTTTTCTTTTAAACTTTTAAAATATGCAAAATCAGTTACAGCAAAAAAGTAATTGAATACTGTAAAAAGAAAAATAAGAGAATAAGTTTCAAAGTTGGAAATCTTACAAATTTAAAATTTTCGGAGGGATCATTTGATTGTATTATTTCTCTGTGGAGTGGTTTTCGTTATTTGAAAAATAAAATTAAGGGAATCAGAGAATTGAAAAGAGTGTTAAAAGATAAAGGAATCTTATTGATAGAAGAAGCAGACGAGACCAGCGAATATGTAAAAATATTGGATATTATTGCTCCAAAAAGAAAATCAAGGATTAAAGAAAAAAGAATAGAATTAAAAAAAGTTTTAGAAAAGTATTTTGATGTAAAGGAAAATAAGTTAAAAACATATTATTATTTCAAAAGCAAAAATCAGTTTAAAGAATATTTTAGAAAAGAAATTGTTTTTGACGAAAAAAAGAAATTTAAAAAAAAGATGGAAAAGAGATTGGATGAATATCTTTCTAAAAAGAAAACACTAAGGGTTGAAGAAAAATCTATTTTCTTTGTGTGCAGAAAGAAATAAAGACGAATCCTGAATTGGATTTAACATATGTAGATGTTATATGCCCTAAAATGCTGAAGTTTGCAACAGGGATTTTTGCTAGCAAAAACCTCAGAGTTAAGAACTCTTTCGAAAATATTATAAATATCAAGGAACTTTTGTGTTGTGTGGAAGAAAAAAAGAAAAAAGTTGGTGTTGGATTTGGAGTGATGATTCTAAAAGATAATAAAGTGTTACTTGGAAAACGCCACGAAGATCCTGAAAAAGCGTCAAGTTTATTAAATGGTGCAGGAACATGGACAATGCCTGGTGGCAAATTACATTTTGGAGAAACATTTGAAGAAGGTGCCAGAAGAGAAACCATGGAAGAAACAGGGATAAAACTGAGAAATGTTAAGGTAATTTGTGTTAATAATGACATGGTCGAAACAGCACATTTTGTTACAATAGGATTATTCTCTGATGATTTTGAAGGAGAACCGCAAGTATTAGAACCTGACGAAATAACCGAGTGGCGTTGGTTTGACTTAAACGAATTACCAAATCCAATATATTTTCCAAGTGCAAAAGTTCTTGAAAACTACAAAAACAAAAAGTTCTATATACCTCATTAGAGAGAGTTCTTAATCCATTTAACTTAGGATGTTATGTGGTGAGTCTGCAAGGCAAATGAGAATAAAGCGACAGACAGCATACACTGGAGGTGTCAAGTGACTTAGGGTTTAGAAGGTAATTTTTGATTCCAACCCCAAGAACTTGTAGCTTCATTCCTTTTGCAAATTCCAATACAATAATTAACAGAAGAATGGCAGCATGAACTTGCACTCCAGTTAATACCATAGCAATCACAGTTGGTTTTGGTTGTTCCCCCAAGATCACCAACATAAAAAGAAGTGACTTTTGGGATTAACAAATAAATCGCAAGGATTATAAAAATAACTAAAATTAATTTTTTCTTATTATCTAAATTACTAACAATTAAACAGCTGAAAATATAAGCAATTGCAAGATTGATTATTAAAGAAAAAACTAATGAAGAAATATTCACAAAAGGAATTGCGATTATGCTTCTACTTATGATTGGGAAGAACCAAAACAGAATTGCAAAAGGAATGGCTAGTAAAAATTTATTCTTATTTGGAGTAAGTAATTCTTTTATCATGATACTAGATGATTATATTAGATAGTATATAAAATTTACTATAACTATATACATACTCCATAAATCAAATTTATATCAAATTTATTCACTAAATAAATACAATATCAGGTACATGAATTGTTGATTATTTTTTATTAGTCTGCTCCAAAAGATTATAACCTTATAAGATTAGATTAAATGAAGATCGTTTTCTTTATTTTTCTAGAATTTATGTGTTTCTATCGGTGCGAAAAAAGGTTTTGCTTTTTCAATTGTTCCAATAAAATAACCAACAATTTCATCTGTTTCTGCAACAAGAATTTTTATATTTCTTTTTCTTATAATTTCTAATAAATATTTTCTAAAACCTTTTTTGGTTTCAGAACTAGTTTTATAGTATTTGTCAATTCTTCTGTGATAATCAACTAATTGATTATTCAATTCAACAATTGCATTAATATCATTCAATGTTGCTTTTCTAATTTTGAAGTTCATAATAAGTTGATAATTTTGATTTTTATTAAACCTTCTTTTTGCGCCCCAAAACCATGCCCTTAAAATTTTTTAAAATTTTAAAAATTTACTATCTATATTGAAATTAATATTTTTTTTTGCATTTTGATAAAAAAGACTCTTCTAGAAATAAGCTAAATACAAAGAAGAAGACCTGACTGAAGCTAAGAAGTTAAAAAAGGCAAGAACAAAGGCTAATATGTTTAAAATCTAAAGATTTTAGTCACTCACCAGTAGTTATTCACCGAAAGATTTAAATATTAGAATGGTTGTGTTATGTTATATATAAAAGGAGGTTTTTAAAGTAAACAACTGTGGGCTGAAGCCCACAGCATTTCGCTTGGGTAGCGTGGCTATTCAAGCTTAGGCATAAAAACCTACCAATGATTTTTGTGCACGCATACGCTGTTGCTTAAGTCGAGC
>QMQO01000004.1 GCA_003650545.1 Candidatus Woesearchaeota archaeon
AACATAAACATGGGTTGACATATTATAATCACTGATCTCGAATCTAATCGTGTCTTGAGAAGTTATTTTTGTGTTATTTACAGATGGAAAGATGATGTGTATTTTTGGTGCTGTTGTGTCTTTAAAAAAAAACACAGTTCTTCTTCCCACATTACCTGAGTTATCTTTTGCATAAACCGTTAGCTTATTTTCATTCGCAGAAATAGTTATATTTTTACTTATTGAAGTTTCGTTTGTTCCTAAACTATATTGAACTCCGTTTATTGTATACCAAGAACTTACAATATCGCCATCATCATAAAAGTTAACATCTAAGGTTATATTCTCTGTCCTTAAAACCTCTAATGGTGCCGGGTTGTTAATCTCGACTACAGGTGGTAAGTTATCAGGCATAAAATCAACCAAACGGTATGTTGCTTGGCCGTGTGTTGCTGTAAGTCTTGTCTCTGCTCTATCTGTTGCGTTTATAGATCTTTTGTTTAAGGTTATAAATTCATTTCCTGTTTTATATATGCCAACTTTTAACTCTGAAGGCCCATAGCTGAAATTAGAAGTATTCAGGATTATATTTGCAGAAATGCTATCTCCTACACTCAAATTATATCTAGGAGAAATAATTTTTTCCTCAATGTGATTTGGATAGTGCTGTAACAATATAGCTGCCAAACGCCAGTTCATAAGATTGTTTGCGTTATTATTCGTCACATTCACAGAGATATTTATCAAGTCCCCCGGTGTGAACTGCTTGATTTCAACCATTGTTAAGTTATCTATATCTGCAACATTTCTTGCGCTTTCTTCCTTATCAAATGCTCCTGTTTCTTTTGTCAGATCAACAAAGGTTACATAATCTCGTCCATTAATAATCTCTACATCTAATACAGTTTCGTTGTAAAAAGTAACATTCATCACTGTGTCTTCTGCAATGCTGATAAAGCCCTGCGAATTTCCCTCTTCAAAGATTTCCATGAAAGTATAATCTTTCTCTGAACCAAGTGAGCCTATAAACGCACCATAGATATAATTTGGTATCAGACTAAAACTAAATTGTCCAAATGAATTCAGATCACATTGCGGAGCAACATACTTCGAGCCTATACACATTTCAACATTTTCTAAGGCAAGGTTATTCGTATTTTTCACATAAGAGGTTAAAACAGCCATACTAACGGATGCCGGATCAACATATTGCTCTGCATCTATAAAAAGATTTTTATAGTTGTCTTTAAAGATAAAGGCGCCTTTGCTTCCTTTAGAAGTCTTAAGGAAAGGTCCGAACTTCCCTACACCAAACCACAAATCTACGGCACCATAATAGCCAGATGGTATGCTTACGGTTAGATTTATCTGTTTTGTCTCGGATGGTGCCAAAGACACTTTTGTGCTATTAAAAGCAATCTCTGTTATGTTTGGTCTATTTTCATGATAATCATAGCCATTAAACTTCTCAATCTCAACATAAGCTGTCCAGTTTGTCATGTTTCTGATACCATCAAGGTTTTTGATTGTTATAGGAATCGTTAAGACATCTCCAGGATAAACTAGACCATCATCAAA
Organism: Candidatus Woesearchaeota archaeon; assembly: GCA_003650545.1. Taxonomy (GTDB): domain Archaea; phylum Nanobdellota; class Nanobdellia; order Woesearchaeales; family B72-G16; genus B72-G16. Next base: position 1,558 of record QMQO01000004.1, read on the forward strand.
CTCTGAATAAATCACAACTTTCCACAGAGTTGCATTGATTTCTGTATCGCTTGTTATATTTAATAAAGAGAAATCAGGAGTCTCGAGCATAGTGTACTGCCCAAAATCTCTTCCTAAAAACAAATGGTATGTTCCCTTTTTCACATAAAGTTGATAATAATTAGTCTCCGGAACAGTTTCTGTTTCATCATAATAACAATTTGAACCATACTCAAGATGTGTATCATAAATCTCTACGCCATTCATATTCTTTATATATCCGCTAACCAATATATCTGCTAACAGATCACTACAATTCTCTTCGCCAGCTCCCCAATATTCCTCGTGACACTCGTCCATGTCCCAGAAACAATCTTCTTGCATTTCGCAGCTTTGTACATCTGTATAAGCCTCACATTGAGAAAACCCACCTTCTTTCTCAAAACACTCACTTAAGTAAGGTTCCCAGTCACAATTAGGATGGTTCAAACACTCAACAGATGTGTTAAAATCCAGGCAATCTATTGGTGTAAAACATTCGTTTGAATCATAATCCCATGCGCAGTACATACTCCAACACAACGATTCGCTGGTATAATTGCTACAACTACCCCTTAAAAAGAAATGCCAGGTTTCAGAAAAATTTCCAGCTGGATTCAACTCGATAGTGTAATTACCGGGATTATTAAACTCGTAAGACGAAGTTGTAAAGTAAGAGCCTGCAGTGCTCGCATAAACCGACCCAAACAAAAGATAGTTCACATAGACATCTGCCGATCCAGTATCAGTAAACTCGATCCCAATATAATAACTTCCTGGTTCGTCTAGCAAAAAATCTTCACCTGAAACACCTTGCATATCCAAAACAACAGTAGGATCAGAAACATTTCCGCCGAGTGTTGTTGTCAGCCAGATGTTGTTAAATAAAGATCCTAATTCACACTCCATAGACATGTTCACAATCACAAAAGCATAATTTGAAAAATCACCAATGTTACCTGCGTTATCAACCGCTCTTACCCAGAAATAATATGTCCCATCTTCGCTTCCATTTACATCAGGATCAAAACCATAGGAAGTATTTGTAGCATTAACAATATTAATTGCAGATGATAAGTTTTCAATATCATTTTTCCAGATTTCATAATGAGCTATTCCTGACTCATTATCATCAGAACCATTCCACTCTAAATCAAAGTGTCCACAGCTTTCATAGGGGTAAGACTCAACACCAGTCACATTTATGTATGTTGGTGCTGTTGGCGGAGTTGTATCAGATTCATTAGCCACAGATACATTAACATCCAAACTATCATCCATAAAAAACTCAGATTTCAAATAATGAAACGTTCCATTAGAAAAATTAATAAGATCACTATATACACGATGTACTATTACGTCTATTCTTAATGAGGTATTAGTATTATTTGCAGGTACAGTCACCAATCTCACAATTTCATTAAAGCCAGAGCTAAGAGTATCCTCGCTTTTGTTGAGATCTAATGAGGTTGTCTGCGCAAATAACTCCGCACTAATATTAAAGAACAAAGTTCCTGGTTCATTATTAGTTATGTTCAGATGGACAAATATAGTTTCGTTATTTTCAACATCAGAAAGATTATTAGGTGACCATATAATCATATTGATGCGTTGTAGAGTTGCATTGATTTCAACGTTTGTGGTATTCGAATAAAAGGCTTCAAAACTCTCTATAGTAGGATAATCTTCCATAGGATCGTGAAACTCTATATCATATATTCCCTCATTCAAACCTGTAATCGAATAATTGCCAAAAATTGTGGTGGTATTCCCCACCTCAGCATGATTTGTATCAAAGATAACAACATTGATTCCATCTAAGTATGCGCCAGTACTATTAGTCACAAAACCAGAAACACTAAAAGCATTAGCTTGCAATACACTAAAAAACAAGGTAAAGACGAATGTTATACACATTATTTTATTCTTCAATATATCCCCCACACCCTAAAAGAATTTAACATTTATAAACATTTGCTTATATATTTCGCCACTTAACAGATACAAACTATCTCAAACTACTTCTTCAATAGACTTTTTACACTACCAAAATCATACAGATTATCAGCTACAACAATAGTTTTGAGTTTACTTATATCTTTTAGAAACGGACTTAGCAGCTTTTCTTTTAGAACATCTGTTCCTTCTGTCACAAAATTAAAGCTTGGTTGCACGATCAGATACTTTTTCTTCCATTTTCCTATAAGATAGCACTTAAATATCTCACTTCTTAACTCATCGTGTATGCTAATAGCAGGATGTTCATGACCTATAATAACGATTTTTGCTTTTGTGAACTCGATATCTTCAGGAATTACATGACCATGACAAATATAGATATCTCCTATAGAATGATGGTTAACTATTTTTACATTTCTTTTTTTTGCTATCGGTCCTAGAATAGTATCATGATTGCCCTTCACCAACATAACTTTTTTTCCTTTCTTAATAAGGTAATCAAGTAACCTTAGTGTAGACCTCCATTCTTGCTCACTTATAGTGCCAAACTCATGCTTGATATCGCCATTAAGCACAACGAGTTCAACTTTTTTACCTTCTTTCTTCAGTCTATCAAAAATCTTATTCAGTCTATCAATAACCTCTTTAAATTGAAACCTAGGCACTAGCACTCCTTGCTTATTCAATGCTTCTTCTAAGCCAATATGCGTATCTGCAATTATCAAAATCTTATGTTCTAGTAGATAAATTGCAAGATCTATTAACTCGATATTTTTAATCAGTTTCATTTAATTCTGTTCTTCATTTAGCTAAACCCACAGCCTATAAATACTTTACGCTCTGTCAAGTGGCAACTTTAGAGCAAAGTATAATCTTTTCAAATCTATAATTCCCAGCCAAATATAACAAAATAACCAATAACAATAACCAAATAAGCAATATAAATCGTATATTAAATGTAACAAACACTAAATGTAATAACATTTATTATGAAAATTATTATGAAAAACAATTAATTTAAAGACAATTATTCACAAAAGAATAAATTTTAAACTCATTGAACTCTAAACTCATTGAACTCTACATCGTTTTATGAGCGCAATCATCAAATTCTGCCTTTGCTTCCTTTATATCACCAAAGTAACTTTTAAAACGATACCAATAAAGAGAAAATGTATAGCCATTACATTCGCTGTTTAGATCATACTCTTTTGCTGGCAATGGTTCTTTTTTCACTGACATTACATCTTTTATTACATCTTTTTCTGCTGGCGTTATAATGGCACCTTGATCTATATTTTCTACATTTATATTTTCTGCATTTTCCTGAATCAGCTTTTCTAAAATAGGCTCATCTTTCTCAGACAGTTCTTCTAAAAAATCTGTACCTTCTGGAGGTGAAGCCTCGTTCGATTGCTCAACCTCAACCCTACTTTTCTTTTTCCTAAAAGGGTTCAATGCATAAGAATCAAAACTTACACCAACGCTAAAACTAACATCGTTTACACCTGTGTGTATGTATTCTGATGGCAATGTCCCTGTCGTCCGACCTTCAACCGAAAGGTGCTTGTAAAATAGTCCACAAGTAAAATCAACATTTTTCGAAAGCTTCCAGACATAGTTTAAACCGAAAAAGTAACCATGTGCATGATCTGAAAAATAAGACTTGCCCTTCACAAGATTCAGTATTTGATAATCTGATAGAAGAGGAATATATGGTATAAAGTTTATGTCCAATGATGTTTCTGAATCTATATTAAGATTTGTCAAGCCATATCTCATTCTTAAAACACCATCAGAGTATCTTTTAATAGTTATTTCATGAGCAACGCTCCACATCTCAGCAGAGACATCATAGTTTAAATTAAAGATAGTTTCAGAAAAAAGACCCCCACATGCCGCATTATCTGCTTTGCGATAATTGCCAGACACATAACCAAGACATAAAGAATCTTTGTCAAAATTATAGCAACACTCAAAATAAAGCATTATCTCTGTTCTCTTGCCCATCACAGGAAATGGTCTACATCCATCATAAACTAAGCCAACCAAATTGTTGGCATTTGTAGTTATCACATCAACATCTTTCATATCAAAAGTATCAATATCTGCTGTTAATCGTATGTTCCATGAACGATCATCAACATCATCAATAGTAACACCATTTAGATCATAGCCAAAATAAGAATTTTTCTTCGAGTCATTTGAGTCGTCTATTTTGTTATTCTCGAAAATCGCTTCATAATCTTTTCTAGAGTTTTGTGTTTCCTGAAAATTTGCATCTCGATTTGCATCTCGGCTTATCTTGATATCATTTTTTAAATTTTCATAGGTTATTCCTTTAGCATTTGTCCAGGGGTGTACAAAAACTGTAGCAGATATAATAGCAGCTGTTAAATATCTTAAGGGTTTATATTTCAACAAACATTGCATTTTACATTGATAAATGACAATCGTGATTTTTAAGCATTTCTTTACTAGAATAGCTACATCAAACTCATCAGTAACATACCGGCGTTTGCAATAAAGTGAATCAGAATCGCATAAACAATGTTTCCTCTAAATGCAGCCTTTCCTGTGCTTTTGCCTACATAATGACCTGCGACCAAACCAAACATAAATAAAGCAACAAAATAAACAAAAAACAATATTGGAAAGCCATTAACGATCCACAAGCCAAAAAATCTAATACCATTCTGCATGTAATGTTTCCAGATTAATGATAATGATATATAATGAATTAGTGCAAAGATCAAAGCCTGTACTACCAATCCTAGTCTGTAGCCGAATGCTTTCTCAGCCATTCTTAGTATAATAAACCTAAAGATTAGTTCTTCAGCAAACGCAATCAATGCTGCAAACAAAATTAGTAATGGCCAAGCCGGCAAAGTTATAAAACCGCTAGGCTCATTTATAATGTAAAACAATAGGGCAAATGCCAGACCAATGAAAAATACCTCGATAAAACGCACCACGTCGATATACTTAATCGCAAAGCTTATTGTCATCTTGAAGATCTTCATAAAAATAAAAAATACAACAATCATAACTACAGGTACAATAAAGTTGAATGTGTCTAAGCTAATGATATTAAATGACGCAAGGAAAAACCCGATTATTGACAATATTATATACACAAAAACTGTGACTAGAACAGACAGTAAGAAATCATCTCTCACTTCTTTTCCAACCATCTTCTTCCATAATGCAACAGTAAATACTAGGAATGTTGCAAGCACCATTATCAATGATAAAAAGATAGAGAGACTACCAGTTCTTTCTAAGAATAAGATATAAGCCATCGGTATTAATAGTATAATCAGGCTCCAGATTATAATAGAAGCATTGCTAATTAAATCTTCTACAACATTATCAATCATATAACTAGATGCTGAGTAAACAAACAAAACGAAACCTCCGAGATAAAATAATAAATCGAGAACAAGCAATGTTAGCAATGTTAAAGCTGTCACAACACCCAGGAAGCTTGACACAGCAAGGCTAGATGTTAAATTAGAACCCATCAGCGCAGGATGTTTAAATGCTTGTACCATGATCGGCCAATAGTTCGTGAATGAAGAAATAAAGTAATTCCACACAAACAAACCGAGGAAAATTGAAGCTATCAAGAACAATATCGTTGTAAGATATTTTCCAATCTTCCTGACCCACGAAAAGAAGCTTAGGAAGAATATAATTACAATCAGTAAAATGCTAATCTTAGGCGAAAAAATTGCTGCATCTAAAACAGGTTTGGTTACGAAATCAACACCGTATATTCCTGCTGTATGAACAAGAATACTCTTCTGCGTTATCCAAGGTACTAGGAAGTAAGCAATAGTTGTTGTAAAGAACAGTATAATCACTCCAACATAAAACTTATTGTGTACAACTTTTTTCAGATTGAGCTTAAACACGATAAAAAATGCAACAATTATAGGAAATAACAATAAAGCAATTAGGCCAACTGAAGAGACTACACCAAGAAACAAACCAATACCACTAGAAACAAGCATCTTTAATGGTTGGTGCATAGCAGAGCTAACAACATTTCCTGCCTGACAAATCTCTCCTGTAAGCTTACAGAAATAAAAAGGATCTTTTGCAACACCAAAGACATAAGGCAAAATATATGTTGCAAAATCGCTAAGGTAATGAAAAATAAGCAAGAAGCCAAATCCAAGAAAGATGTGTTTCGTACTTGTGAACAAATCACGTACTTTGCCAAGTATCAAGTCATCAATAGAACCAATCGACTTTAAAGCTTTTGACTTGCTTTTATCAAGATCCTTGATAGCGAATATAATAGCAACTATGAATAATGATTTATCTAAAGATACAATAAACCATTGGTTTATTAGACCAAAGAAGTATTGCGAGACTATGAAAAGAATAAAGTAGGTCAACATTATTTTAATTAACGCTGATAAAAAGCCAGATTTAACGCCACTTACCTTATGCCAATGTTTCTTGTTGTGATCAAACAGAGTAACAAGCGAATGGAAAACTGATCTCTCACCGTATCTTTTCCTTAGAGCGTATATTATTGCAAAAGCAAATATTGCAAGCATTCCTATAAGTAAGGTCCACATCTCTATCTTAGATTTAAGAAAATAATTATTCAGAGCTATGTTATATTGTTTAGCTGTAACAGCTTCGTCCCTTGCTACTGCAAGATACATATCATAAGGCATTCCCAGCTCATAGAACATATCCTGACCATTGTAAATGAATTCTTGGCCTTGCAGCGGCAATGTTAGGTCTTCGTATATTTGCGCTCCTTGTCCAACAGGAGTAAAGCCAATAAACGTAGGTAACACCAATATATAGAATATTACTAACACTACCACATTCGGCCATTTTCTATCCTTGCCAAACATAAATCCGGTCAGCTTCAGACGCCACCAGAAAAACAACAACAGTCCAGATGTTAAGACTTTGTCAAGCAAATCTAAACTGCTTGGCAGTAGACCTATTAAATCAAAAAATCCAAGAAGAATCATAGCTACAGTAAAAATTAGCCCACCATGCTTTTTTAATAATCTAACCATCCCCATTCATATAAGAAATGTTTTAATGTTTATATTAATTTCTAATCATCCGCAATAAGAAAACACTAACCAAAACAGAGACACATGGACAAAAAAGGTTTTATTATCTTTAGAATTATAGAACTAATTAAACAGACACAAGTTATTACAAGCACTGTATTTTATACAATTGTTACCATCATTTCCACTTAACCATCCGCAGAAACATTTTTATATTACCAAAATAAACAAATCATAAAAGGGGGCATAATGACCATAAGTCTAATATTTTGGATTATCATATTTATTATTAGTTTGTACTTTCTTATCAAATCGTCAGATTATTTTACAGATGCTGCTGAAAAAATAGGTATCTGGCTTGGTATTCCTGCATTCATAGTTGGAGTCACAATAGTATCAATTGGTACATCTCTTCCAGAACTAGCGTCTAGTATAGCCGCGGTTTTTAATCCTGCTGTAGGCGCGTCTTCTATTGTAGCAGGTAATGTCATAGGTAGCAACATAACAAATATTCTCCTTGTACTAGGTATTGCATCACTGTTTGTAAAAAAAATGAAAATTTCCTGGGAACTTATCTCTGTTGATCTTCCACTTCTTTTTGGTTCTGCAGCCGTCCTTATTTTTTTGATCTTTGATGATTTTATTTTCTGGATAATAAGTCACGGACTCACAAATCTAAGTAATGTGAAACCGCAAATAACATGGTTGGAGTCCATAACCTGTATTATTGGCTTTATGATATATGTAACCTATACGGCATCTAATCGTCCTTCAAAAGATCACAGAGTTAAACGTAAGAAGCTTGGCTGGAAGACCCCTGTAATCATCATGGCTTCAATTGCAATTATTTACTTTTCTGCAAAATATACTGTAGAATCAGTTGTTCACATAGGTACAATAATTGGCGTTAGCCAAGCTATCTTAGCAGCAACGGCCATTGCTATCGGAACCAGTTTACCAGAACTTATGGTCACGATAACTGCTGTAAGAAAAAAGAAATTCGAGCTTGCAATAGGCAATGTTCTAGGCTCAAATATATTTAATACATTCATGGTTATTGGCATACCCGGTGTGTTATCAGCATTCTCTCCTGTAAGCGGTCTTGCTGTTGATACAAGCATTTGGCTGATAGCATTACCATTCATGCTAGCTGCAACATTCTTGTATATCTTCATGACGCAAGACAATACATTAACCCGATACGAAGGCTTAATGTTGTTATTAATGTATGTTATATTCATAGGGATTTTGTTTTGGTCAGAATTTTCTAGGATAGCTGCAGGAACTATTATTAATCTCTAAATCAGGATAGAGGCTAATCGAATTTTCACCTAATCATTTTTTTCTCAGAGCTTTAATTTTTATATAAACTACATGCAAAACTACAAACTTTACAACACTATATCTCATAAGTCTTACCTTCTTCTGCGATTGGAATAATCTCACTTTTCATGTTATCTGAAACATGTACAAGTAAAATTTTCTTTCTTATTTTTTCAGGTAGTTTCTCTAATTCACCAACAAAAGTGTGCACACCATCTCGTATATTCTCAGCATCGTGTAATATCAGATCAGCATCCCATAAAAAACCAAGACAATCATCACGATCCCGTTTACTAATCTTCTTTCTGCGGTACCAATCATCTATAAGTTTTCTCCTATAGATTGTATCACCAGAATACGCAAAAGTCTTTCCAGTTTCTGTATCTATAAACTTAAGGCCAATCGTCGGAGTGTAATGAAAACTATTTCTTATCTCTACTTTGAGATTACCAATCATTCTCGGATGTCCAACCTTGAGCTCATAAAAAGTGACCCAATCGGTAAACTTAAACTTAATAAAACCCTTAAAACCAGAGGAATAAGTTCTGTCCATAGCCTTGAACCAATAGTTCTTTAACAGATTAAAAATCTTTTTAGTCGTGTAAAGATTGATCTTTCTCTGCTCAATATACTTCTTCCATAATAATAAAGATTCAAAGCCAGCCGTATGATCACCATGTATGTGCGTAATTATAACATCATTTATACACTGTTTATCTATATACATCTTGGCTAACGCCCGAAACAATCCTTGGGGACAATCAACTAATATTGACCTATCTAACTCAACAATAAAACTAGTGTTATAGTGTTCTGATGTCAAACCATTACCTATACCAACTATATGAATTTTCATACAACCCCTCTTTTAAGATTAAAGATAAACTTTAAATTTAATAAATAACTTCGTAAACATTAATTGGCTTGCTTTTCCCCTTAACCATAATTGGCTCAAGCTTTTTAAATTTAAAATAACGCTTGGCTTCTTTGTATGTGTACTCTGAAACAAGTATCTGATCGCCTTTTGCTGCACTGCAAAGTCTAGCACCAAGATTAACATTATCTCCTAATACAGTGTAATCTGACATCTTTTCGCAACCAATGTTCCCTGCAACCATTTCACCAGTGTTTATTCCTATACCAATCTTACATGGAATCTTTCCTTCTTTTTTCCATTTGGTTTGCAGCCTTTTCATGGCCTTTTGCATATCTATCGCAGTCTCAATCGCGATTTTTGCGTGTTGAGGGTAGTGAACAGGTGCACCAAACAAAGACATCACTTCATCACCAACAAATTTATCTAAGGTGCCATCATGTGCCATCACAACTTCTGTCATTGCAGTAAGGTACTCGTTTATCACTTTAACCAGTTTCTCAGGATCTTTAAGCTTCTCCGACATCGCTGTGAAACCACGTATATCTGCAAAAGAAACAGTCATGTTAAGACGCTGGCCAGTCAAAAACTGCTCATTCTTAATCTTCAACATCTGTTCAACCACTTTCTCATTAACATACCTTTTAAATACATTCTTGATCTTCTGCTTTGAGATATCCTCAAAGATTGCAGTATCTGCCTGGCTTGCAACTGCAGTCAACAATTTTTCATCATCAACATCAAAATGCTTCTTTCCTTTAGGATTTATCACACCAAACGTACCTATAACCTTATCTGCTAGAATTAAAGGGATGCATAATATAGATCTTATATCTTTACTAACTTCATTCCTTGAAATAAGACTAGCTGTTTTAATTGCATCATAACCTATTTTTCGCATTATATGTTTCCGTCTATCAGCGCCAGCACCGATTGTTTTCATTTCTTTCTCTTTCCCATCATCATCATATAGAATAATAAAACCAATCGTTGCTGCTGTCACATCAACAAATTCTTTTAGTACAGCAGATAACATCTTGTCGAAATCTTTTATGTTGTCCCTTATCTCGTCTATTCTATACAAAACCTGAAGTTCTTTATTCTTTAGTATCATTGAGTTAAAAACATTTATGTATTCAAGAGCAGAATCTAGCTGATCTTCTAAAACATGTAACAGAGCTTTATCATTATCAGAAAAACCTATTTTCTTATCAAGCAACACAACTGCACCAAAAACTTTATCTTCGCCAAAAATAATGGGCATCACAAATCCATTCTTTGCTTTTCCAGATTTTACTTTTCCAGATTTTAGAAGCAAATCCTTTTTCATCTTCATCGCATCTTTTGCCATCTTTAACACAAATCCATTGGAGAATCTTCCTTTTGTTCTGTCTTTTGTTGCAACAATCTCTGGCTGTTGGGACTTTTCATTTACTATAATAACTGCAGAATAATCCACAGGAATAAACTTTGCAACAACATCAAGCACTTGCACCATCATCTCATTGAGATTGTGTGTTTTGTCCCTTATACGGTCTATTTCTGTTATAATCGTTAACTCTCGCACTTTTTGTTTCACCCTTTCTACTGCTTTTATATGTTCTATTGCAGAGTCTGCCTGGCTTGCGATGGCTTTTAATAATCTAATATCATGTTCATTAAAACGGCCTTTTCTTTTATTAATAACAACAATTGCACCAATTGCTTTCCTATTTATCACTAAGGGGATAGATAAAATAGAATTCAGTTTAACATGAGGGTGTCTAAAAACACCTCCTTCCCTTATAAACACTTCGCACGAATTTATACTTCTCCTTGCAAAATTCTTTATAGTCTGAAACCGTTCCCCTTTGAATAAATAAAGTCCCTTATCATTAACAGCAGCAATCTCCAACTCGTCAGTTTCTTCATTTACTAACAGAATAAAACCCATCTCTACTTCTGCAGTCTTAACAACTTCCTTAAGTAACGGATTCAGAAAGTCTTGGAGGGTTTTAGCACTATCTCTGAGATCGTCCAGTGTATATAGAATTGATAATTCTTTTTCTTTCTGTTTTAGTTGTAAAATAAGATCCTTGGTACTTTTCTTAAACATTTATAGCTCCCCAACCAATTGTATACTAATTATATTTAAGCTGTATATTTAAAGATTTCTAGAGTTAAAGATTTCTTGATAGTAATATCTTGATAGTAATAGTAAAGATCAAACACCCCAAACAGGGTTCTTTCTTCTCATAATTTCTGCAATCTGCCTTAAAACATCTTTTTCATCCGCTGTTAAATATTCTTTATGTTTCTTCATCATCCTAAAATCGCCTTCCTCAATAAAACTGTAAAGGACATCTCCTTCCTTAATCTGCCTACCAATAGTAACTCCTGTCAAAGAAGCAGCAACTTGTTTACCTTTCTGTGCTTCAGATATATTCTGCTTCTCCTGTTGTAATCCTTTAACAACAGTTACACACTCCCCTTCTTCAGTCATCAGATTCATTCCTGTTTTAAGAGTTCCAAGTAACACTTCAACACCGACAATAGCAGGATTACTTTGCCGAAAAACATAGCCTTTTAAAATCTCGATCTTACACGGCCTTGTTACGCTTTGTAGCTCTCTTGCCTCTAATTGTTTTTTCCTATGTTCCTGCCATTTTTCGTAATCTTCTATTAAGCGATAGATAACATCATTTGTCAAAACAGTCACTTCTGTGTCATGCAGTTTCACGTCTCTACCAATTTGAACGTTGAAACCTAGTACAATCGCATACATAGGTTGCTTTTCTAGATTGCTTTCAGCATCTATGATGTCTTTCTTGTTAACATCGCCTATTATTGCCTTTCTAATAGGGATCTTTTTCTCACGCAACAGATTAACCAAAGCCTCTAAACTACCTAGAGTGTCCGCTTTAATTATAATTCCTTCCTTATCAGTTTCTATCAAAACCTCTTCTACTTCTTTCTCGAGTTCTTCTTTAATAGTATCCACACTTTCCTTATCTGGCGCAACTCTAAGAGGCATTCCAGCAATAACATTTTCAGCACCAGGCGCAGAAATCTTAACACCTGTTGCAGCAACAGCTTCTTTAACAGATTTAAACTTAGCTTTTTCATCCCTCATCTCAGCAAGTGGAGCAGGTTCAAACAATGCTCTTACCTTAGCAACTATCGGTCCGTCTATATTACCAATCACAATAGTATCGCCTGTCTTGATTCTACCATCATAAATTATAACATCCATTGTTTTTCCCAAACCTCTCTCTTCCTTTACTTCTAGGATAGTGCCTTTAGCAGGTCCCTCAACATCAACCTTAAGGCTCTGTTCTAGGAAACGTTGCGCTAACCCAGTTAGCACCATTAATAACTCAGCTATTCCTTCCCCAAACTTAGCGTCAGTTGGGACGATAGCAACCTGTTTTGTATAATCAGAAACACGATCAAAACGCTCGCTTTCAAAACCAAGCTCAGATAATGTGCCAACAAGTTCATATATCCTTTTATCTAATTCATTTTGAACATTATCTGCCTGAATCCTTATATTCTCTAGGATAGATTTTTCTGGATCTTTTACCCAGCCTGCAATAAGGTCTATTTTATTAGCCGCAACAATAAATGGTGTCTTATATCTCTTCAATATATCAACAGCTTCAAATGTTTGCGGTTTAAAGCCTTCATTCACATCTACAACAAGGATAGCTATATCAGCTAAGTTACCACCCCTTCTCCTAAGGTTAGCAAATGCAGCATGCCCGGGTGTATCTATGAACAGTATCCCAGGCAAGGTTAATTTCAATTTTAAAGTCTCAAGCATCTTTCCACATATTTTCTTGATAGTTTCAATTGGCACTATGCTAGCTCCTATCGCCTGTGTTATAGCCCCAGCTTCTTTTTCAACAATAACTGTCTTTCTAATTGTATCTAATATACGTGATTTACCGTGGTCAACATGACCTACTACTACAGCTATGGGTTGTCGTATCACCATTTATGATTAGAAATAGTAAGAGTTTTTAAAGGTTTAGGATGAATTTATTCATTATTTTCTTCATTATTTTCTTGTTACACAAAGTTACACAAACTATATAGATATAATGATTTATTAGTGTAATAGCCTATTGTATTAGCCCATAATATTAGCCTATAATAATTGTACTGTAATTGTATCTGTAACTGTATTTGTAATTGTACTATAATTGTATTTAGCTTTTACATATTAGTTTACATCATTAATGTACTTGCGTTAATTGAGATTGTATTAATAACTCTGTATAATAATTAATAATTTAAATAATAATTAATAATTTAACAATAATAATTTAAAGGAACAAATATTCACCATATCATGAAAACTATTGTAGAAGGATCAGCCATAATAAAGATAGCAGAACAAGAAAAGGTCAGCAAAAAACTACCTGTATTCTACAATCCAATAATGAAGACAAATAGAGACATCTCTATATTGTTATTAAACGCTCTAAACAAAAAACAGATGCAGATAGCACTACCTCTAGCAGGCTCAGGAGTGAGAGGGATTAGATTCTTAAAAGAACTTAAAAAAGATAAAATCAAAAACATTTCATTTAATGATCTAAAGCCTATTACAGTAAAATATATCAACAAAAATATTTTGTTAAACAATATTAAAAATAAAAAACTAAAACCAGATAGAAAGGGCAATATAGACGATTACATCAAGATTACAAACAAAGAAGCAGATATCTTCTTGTTAGAAAGTAGTGGCTTTGATTATATTGATATAGATCCATTTGGCACGCCTAATCCATTTCTAGATGCGTCTATTAAAAGATTAGCAAGAAAAGGTATTCTTGCAATAACAGCAACAGATACGAGTGCATTAGCTGGTACATACGAGAATGCTTGCAAACGAAAATATTGGGCCAAACCTTTAAGAACTGCGATCATGCACGAAATTGGTTTAAGGATTTTAATTAGAAAAATACAGCTTATAGCAGCACAGTACGAGAAAGCGCTGACACCAATCTTTAGCTATGCTACAGACCATTATTATCGCGTTTATTTCCAATGTCAAAAAGGCAAAACTAAAGTTGACAAGATCTTAAAGCAACACCAGATGTATAAAGATGCTGGTCCACTATGGACAGGACAGCTTGCTGATAAAAAACTAGCAGAAAAAATTGTAAGAAACAACAAACAACCAGAACTCAGTTTACTGTTACAAAATATTTCAGATGAAAGCAAACTAAAGGCATGGCCTTTCTATGATATACATACATTATGCAAAAAAAATAAACTCAGTATACCAAAAAAAGAATTGATAGTAAGAGAAATAAAAAAAAAGAAATACAAGGTCAGCAACACACATTTTTCATTGCATTCTGTGAGAAGTAATATCCCTAAAAGAGAACTGATCGAAATACTAAGAAGACTTCAGCCCAATTAAAATCATAAAACTATTTATATATGAAAGAATACCCTTCTTAAAAGAGGTAATATAAATGAAACAGACAATGCTAGTAGCAATAACAATTCTGACATTAGTTTTATTCTTAGTAGCTGGATGTGAACAACCTATAACACCAGAATCAACATCTACAACTGAACCAGCATCCACACCTAAAAAACCAGAAGCTCAACTAGAATGTAAGATAAAAGGCGGAACGTGGAGGGAATTCTCAAACGCTTGTGTTGACTCTTGTGAACTAGTAACAGATCCTAATCTGCTATGTGCACAGGTAATAACACCTGGTTGTGATTGCGGTCCTGATAAGTGCTGGGACGATGATACTGAAACATGTATACCTAACCCCCCAAAAAAATCAAAAGAGCAGCTTGCCTGTGAAAACCAAGGCGGGGTCTGGAAAGACTTTCCTGACAACTGCGTCGACTCATGTATAACACTTAAAAAGATCAATCCTACATGCACTGCAGTAATAACACCTGGTTGTGATTGCGGCCCTGATAAGTGCTGGGACGATGATACCAAGAATTGTATTCAAAATCTAAAGGTACCCGGATTTATAAAACTCGATCGTAAAACAGCAGAACAAAAACTACAAGAAGCCGGCTGTTGGTACAATCTAACAAGAAAAAGCGAATGTATTGTCTTTGAAGACCCATACTGGATAATCCAAAATGAAATCTGTCTAGGCAAGTGTAAAATCAATGCATATACTGGTGAAGTTGAGATAGATATTGATCCAATGTGCATGGGACTATTAATGCCAGGAGAATGCCAAACAGATGCTGATTGTTCAAAATATACACCTAGGTGTGCAACCAAATATGTCTGCAAGAACACTTCGTGTGTGCCTAGCTACGAATAATTTTTTGTTTAAGTATTTTTGTTTTTCAGAGAGGACTGCTTCTTGAACAGCTAAAAAGCCACAAGAAAAAGCCACAAGCTTAGATGTCAGTTACACTTAACAAATCCTTATTGGAAGAAAATTATTATAATGCATTCAAATTTCTTAGAGTTCTAAACTTAGTTATTCAAAATCCAGAACAATCTTTCCAATATTTCTTATATTAGTTGCAAGTTGTCTTAAATTGTCAATCACTTTATAATTCTTAGCAGTAACCTTTAATGCGTCTATCTCTTTCTCAATATCTTCTTTCTCTGCAATCACTCGATCAGCCAACTTACGATCATTTGTAAAAAATGCCTTAATTGTTTTCAGATAATAGTCGCCTAGCGAAGCAAACATATTCTCAAAATTCCTAATATCTTTCTTGTCATGCTCTTCCAACACTTTTGCTAGATTTTTTGTACTATCAGCAACTCTTTCTATATTCTTAGCAATGTTCCATAAAGATAAAGCTTCTACATTTGTTATTTTAAAAGCTTTTGCCTTCTGCTGATTAGACAATGCGCTCCTTATCAATCTAGACATCAAAAAGAATAACTTATCCAGCTCAAAATCGCGATATCTCAAACTTTCAGATATTTTCTCACCTTTAAAGACTTTCTTACAATCAAGCAACATGCTCCTATTTAGCATGTCCATTCTTCTTATTGTATTATTAACAGAAAATTCGTCTAGGTTCAAAAAATCTTTTGCACTTAGCTTTGTGGTAGTTTGTTCTTGTATCTCTAAAGCAAGAAAATTATCTAATATCTTTCTGACTTCGGGCAGCTTTTCATTTAGAGTTTTGCCTATGAAATTAAACAAATGATAGTTGTTAATATAAGCAGATATTGTCTCTCTCCGGATCGTTCCTATATCCTTGTTATCTATCTCGATTGTTATCTCTTTAATCTCTTGCTCATCTTGCTTCTCTTTATGCGTAACTATGACTTCACCAGCAGAATTCTCTTTTACAAAAAGAATATCCCCTTTTTTTAGTTTATTTCTCTCAACCCAATCTTTAGGCAGAGAAATTGTATAAGAAGCAGAACCAGTTTTAACAAGTCGTCTTATTTGCATGATTTCACCTCTTTAAATCGTGTTTTTAAATGAAAAGTACGACTCGTATATAAATTTTGTGTGGATATTGGAAATATTAGCCAGCCAGTTAAAAGAGTAAAGTCTTCTCAAATGAAGAAAATCAGAAGATCGTTTTTGGCTCATCCAAAGATTCAAACAGAGAATGAGGTCGAATCACCACAAAAGTAAATTGTACAAAGCATTGTCTGCGTCACCATACATTGTATGTAAGATGTGCATCAGCTGATATATCAAGATTTTCTAAAAAGCGACTTACACTGATTATACTAATTATACAGATATTTAAAAAAGCAACAAGAACATTTTTAAAATCAGTAGCAAGAATCCTCAGCCTATCGCTCGCCTAACATCTATCACTTCAACACTATTAACTCCATCTAATTCACTAATAGAATTCTCTAATTCTTCTGTACTTCCTTTAGCTTCGTCCATCACAAATATAATATTTAATGATCTTAGCCCAAATGCAATAGGTTCCTTACTTGTTTTTCCAACGTCGCCACCAAATTTAGCAATCAATTCAGTCGCTTTCTTCTCTACTTCATCTAGATTCACATCAGTAGACTTAGGCATAATTTTTAGTGTTATTATAACATTTGCCATCTTCAGTTAGTTCTCATATAGATGATTATCAATTTAATGATATTCTCAATTTAATGATAGCCTATTTAAAATCGAAATCAAGGACCTTCAAAACCACAATTATGACATTTATATTTAGCAACAATCTCACGGCAGTGCTTACATCTAATTATCTCTGTTTTACCGCATTGTGGACACATAAACCTAGTGCTACCTTTTATATTTGATATCTTTTTCTTACACGAACTACATCTTAAATCTTCTGCCATAGTAATTAGACAAAAGCAACGATTTAAAAAGTTTATGTTTCTTTGGCTGAATACGAACCAGAATTCTCATGGTTTTTTGACACTCTGACATGCAAGATTCCCATATAGAGAGTCAGGTATAGACGGGAGAGCAGGTATAGAGTCAGATTCCTAAATTAGAAAAGTGCCAGAGCCACATAGCCAGGGTTTGTAACAGTTTGTAACAGTCATTTTTTTCTTAGTTTATAAAACGATGTTTCTCGATGTTTCTATAAAGATACAAAAGGTACCAAACAAAAATAAACAAAGTAAAAATTATTCTGCTCTAACATTCAAATTGGCCTATCTATTTCTGCATCAAAAAAAACAAAATCTGAAAAGTAACTATTCCAGAAGTATAACAAAAGTATATAAATGTACACTATAATCGTACTTACACAATGGCAAAAATAAAGCCCCAATCCTTAAAAGTGTTAGAAAAAAGTCTAATGTATAAAGAGAGAGCCCTCAAGAAACAAGAAGAACTCCTTAAGAAACAAAAGCAAAGAATTCAGAGAAAATATTCTTCATACAATAAGGATCTTCAAAACTTAAAAAAACTCAAAAGAGAAATAGAGAATGAAATCAATAAGAAAACAAAAGAGATTGCTTCTCAACGTAGAGAAATTAAAAGGAGAGAATCTCTGCTTGAAAAAAAACAAGCCACAGCATTAAACAAACTGAATCTAATTATAACTCAGATTGAAAAATTAAAAAAGACTAAAAACGAATTAAATAAAGAAATTCTAGAAAAGAAAAAAACTCTAGCCACTGTTAAAGAACAATCTAGAAAAATTGAAGCGGATATCCTAAAAAAAGAAAAAAGACTTAAAAAAAGGGAAGATGTCTTACTCGCAAAAGTAAATCTACTCGAGAAAAACCATAAAGAGCTCATCGCTCTTAAATCTAGTCTTGAAAAGAAAGCTCGCGAACTTCATCTAAGGCATAGCAGTCTTCTAAAGCGCGAACAGGTTGTTGATTCGTTAGAGAGGCAATGGCTTGAGAAACAGAAAAAAATTGAAACTAATATAAATAAGCTAGAAGCTATACGCGAATCAACAGACCAAAAACTCAAAGAAAGAAAAGTTTTACTGCGTGACATTGAAAAAGAGGCCAAATTAATTGAAGCTGACATACTAAAAAAAGAGAATAAGCTTAAGACTCAAAAAGACGAATTATTAAAAATAAAAGATATGCTCACAAAAAGGAAGAATGAACTTGATAAACAACAAGCTTTATTAGAAAAAAAAGCACAGGAACTATCAAAAAAAGAAAGCATTTTGAAAAACGCCGAAAAAAGTTGGGCTACTAAAGAACGTTCTATGCAAAATAAATTAGCAGTCTTGCAAAAAGCCATTGAAAACGCAAAGATAGAAAAAGTAAAAGAACTAGAAAAGTTAGACAAACAGATAAAAGCAAAAATTGAATCAAAATCTGGAAAAATACAAACTTTGGATAAACAGATTGCGGCTGCAACATCAAAACTGAAAGAAACTACACAGCAAATCGCTTCGATGAAAAAGGAATTATCCCGTGAAAAAAGTGAGTTCAAAAAAGATAAATTAAAGATACAAAAAATCAATGCTTCTTTTGAAGAACGCGAAAAAACAATAGCCGAATACAAAGATCTTCTAGCTAAGAAAGAGAAACTACTACAAGACAAAGAAAGAGACATCGAAAAGACCGAATTAGACGTCAAGCACAAAAATGAGTTAATTACAGAAAAACTGAAAAATATCACAAATACAGAAAAAAAGATAAAAGACGAGCTTAAATACCTCAAAGAAAAAGAGGATAAAATACAAAAAGCTCGTGAATTAAAAGAAAATATACGCAAGCTTCGTTTAGTTCTATGGGATATTGACGAAGAAATCAAGAAAAAGCAGGCAGAGCTTGGCAAAGCTGTTGTAGAACCAAAGTTGGAAGGTTATGTAGAAAGGGAAGCTGAGCTTGCATTTAAACCAAAACCAAGTAAACATAAAGAGCTTGACCTTGCAATGAAACTTTGTGCAGCTCAGGTTAGGCGTGGCCAAATTAATGAGGCGAAAAAAACTTATATGCAGATCAGGCGGATGTATCGTAAACTAAAGTTCAAGAAAGACGAGAAATATTTAGTAGGTCTAAAAATACAGGACCTATATGACGACATAAAACTAAAAGAGATTGAATAGATCGTCTAAAATAAATCTTCTAATTGTCATTAATATTTGCTCTGATAATCTTATCCTCCTCATCAATCTTAAACTTAACATCTAAAAATTTCTCAACAACATAAATATTTGTCCTTGTATGATCACTTATCTCAGAAACTTTCATTCTACCACCAACTAAGGCCAATATAGGAATCAGATTATCAGCCAAATGCTTGTCAACTGGAGCTCCTGAGCTGATCTCTTCTATTAGTCTTTTTCCTGCTTCAGTACCTACTTTCTCTGCGGGTTTCCCACGTTCACCCAACGCATCTGCACCAATCCTAATCGGATTGTTAAGATCTATTTCATCATCCTGTAGAGAGAAAACAGCCCACAATGTTATACCCGAACCAGCACACAACACATCAGCATATTCTTTTCTGATCTTAATTGGTGCATTTAACTTATTAAGTTCCATCTTTGCTGCTCTCGCTTGCCTATCAGCTACATCAGCTTTCTCCAGAATTTTAGCAGCATGACTAACCCCTTTAATCTGTATTAGCTGACCTTGCTTCACTAGTTTAATCACAAAGTGCTTATCGTGAATTCTACCTAAAAACTCTTTAAATTCGCTAAAATCGCCAACACTCACCTTAGGTTTTATCTTTAAAGTTACCTTTCCTCCACCCATAGGATAATAGCCTCGCTTCTCCAACCTGCAATCAATTTCAGCAAATCTATTTAGCTGTGGTAGTAAAACTTCTTTAAAATAATCGATAGGCATACTCCATCGAGTGTCTGTACCACCTTTAATTCTGATTGTTATAACCCTATTTGCAAAAATACAAGGTAACAACAAAGATTGCATCAATAACGTTATACTCCCTGCCGTACCGACATCTATGTTTAAGGTTTTTGCTTTAATTTTCTCAGGAATATAAATTATCTCATGCGAACCAAGATTTACGCCTTTAACTTTAGCTCCGCATAACTCTTGCAATGCCTTAACACAATGAAGATGCTGAGCTTTTAAGCCAGATTTACATCTACCTCTCCTTATATCTGTAACCCTAAATGGCTTTCTTGTCAATGTTGATAACGCTAAGGCCTGTCTTACTATACTTCCGCCTCCTTCACCATAGCTTCCATCTAACTCAATCATTTATAAAAACCTCACATATTCAAAAAGAATTAAAAAGCGTTTATAAAATTTTATATCAGTTCTATAAAATTTATATCAATTCTTCGATATCTTGAAGCTCCTTCTCAAGATTTTCAAGATCCGAAATATCCAATTCTTCATCTACATTAGATATATCACTAATTCCTCCAGAAATCTCCTCAACATCTTTATCTTCTGTAACAATTGGCTTAGGCTCAGGCTTAACAGTCTTCTTTACACAACCTGCTGTTATAATCAAACCTATGATAAGTGCAACAATCAGCAATGTAATAAATCTCTTCATTATCTCACCTAACATTAGTTAATTAAAGTTTATTTTTAAAGGTTTTGGTTTTGATTTTTGTATGATTTTGTTAACACACTAAAAAGTGTTATTAACATTTACGAAATAAAAATCACATAAATAAAAAAAAATTAAAATTATTCTGTCTCATTTACACTTGTAATCTCGCTTGTGTTGTCTGTTTCTTCTATCGTCACTGTCCCATTTAAGGAAGCATCTGTTGTTATTTCTGCTTCTTCTTCACTCATTTCTGTTTCGACCTCTTCTTCTGTTTCTTCTGTTCCTTCTTCTGTTTCTACTACAACGTCTTCTTCCTCATCCTCAATCGTCTCTTCTTCCTCCTCTTCCAAACCATTTTCAATCTCAGCAGATGGTTCTACCAACCCTAACTCTTCGTCTTCTTCAAGCTCAGTCTCGCCTCCCTGAGCCTTGATCTGAAGTAAGATTGCTTTCATAGTCTCTCGAGCTTCTTTAAGATGATTCTTTGCGCTTGATATAAACATCTTTGCTTCTTTTAATGCTGATTCTTTTGAATCGGCATCTTCTGCTTCTTTAGCTTCTTTAAACTTTGTTTCCGCAGACTTGAAATCAGCCTTAGCTGCATCCATGTGGGTTTTAAACTCATCTATCTTCGATCTTATCGGTTCTATATCCTTACCATTAATCACCATTCTTCCTAGAACACGCTCTAGCTTAGCTTCAAGCTGCCTTGCTCTCACGACGACAACACCTATTCTAGCATTAACTAGCTTACCAGTTGCTCTCTCTACAATTGGTTTAGTATTTCTCCAAGCAGCCCTTATTTGTGAAGCTACCTTTCTTATCTCCCATCTATCTTCAGACGTTTCTATTATTTCTTTAGCTTCTTCTATTATCTTTATTCTTTCGTCTACCTTCGCAAGAAGTTCTGCTGCTTCCTCATCGCTTAAATCTTCAGCAGTTTCTATCTTTGCCCTAACCTTCTCTAATGCTGCAAGTATCACATCTGCACTTTTACCTAAAAAATTCTTTGCATCTTCCTTTGCTTGCTCTCTTATCTGTTCACATTCTTCTGTTTCTTGATCTTTACAAGCTTGCAGAGCCAATTTCTTGGCTTCTATTTTTTCTTTTGCTAGGTTAAATTTTTCTCTTCTTTCTTCGAACAATTCTTTCGCATGACTAAACTTCTTTTTTGCAGCCTCCAGTTTTGATTTAACAATTAATCTAGCTTTTGTTTTATTTTTAAACTTACTAAAATACTTGTCTTCTTTTAATTCGTTTAGCCTTTTAGCTACTACAAGTTTTTTTTCTTCTATTGTTCTCAAACGCTCTAGATCTTTTTCTTTCAACCGTTCTATGTTTTTAATTTTCAGTTTGAGCTTTTCCTCGCATTTCTCTTTTGGTAAACCAAGCTCTTTACATTTTTCTATAGAGACCATGAGCTGTTGTTTTTGAAACTCGCGGAAATCAGTCATGTTAAATTTCTTAATTTCTCTTACTCGTTCCACGATTTTCTTTGCTACTACAGCTCTTAATCCACAAGCTCTTTTAGCTTCTTCTTCAGAAAGACCTTTTTCTTCAATAAGATTTTTCACGCATTCTTCAACAACCTGTAGTTTAGCTTCAATGCGTTGTCTTATATCATCCTGAATATCCACATCATCTTTAATATTCTGATTGATAATAGGTTTTTTCGTCCTAATGCCCTGTTTAACGATCGAGACTGGTGACTCTTCACCTTTCAATGCGTCCATGTCGGATGTTGCTATGTTACCCTGTGCTAACGTAAAAGGTAACATACTAACTATAATAACAAAAACCATCAACATTGCATAAACCTTATTCATGTCCAAAAATCTTCTGTTTTTGGTGTGAAAATCTTTAACTTTCATTTTATCCCTCCACTTATTTTATCCTAATTTTAAAAAGGCAAAATATTAATGATAAGCCATGGTAAGCCATATAACGATAAGCTAATAACAATTCTAACATCAGCCTTGTTTATAAAGATACTTTTTTGATGGGTAATGTGAACACGGATTAAAGCTTTACAACACAAAAATTTTAAAGAATTAAGCTTTACAAACATAATTTTAATTTGCAATCATAAATTTTAAAAAAGAAATTCAATTATCATAAAAATAATGATAAAATCAAAGATATTATTATCAACATTACTGGTAATCTTTTTAGCTAATTTAACAGCAGCAGCCACACTATCTGGCAAAGTTTATGATGATTCACTAACTAAGATAGATAACGCAATAGTTGAAATTAACACTCTTCCTATACAACGTGCAATTACAGAATCTGGCCAATACACTTTTCAAGTTCAACCAGGCAATTATACAATAACAGCCAAATACAATGATCTTTTTGCTGCAGAGATAGTTTCCATAGCTAATGAAGGCACTTACAGAATAGATCTAATATTGTTTCCCAGTCTAGAAGACGAATTAGCAGACATAAGCAACATCTCAATAGGCGCTATTTTTGAAGACGAGCCTAAAATCAGATACGAATTCTTGTATATTACCATTATAATACTATTTATTATTATAATATACTTATTAATAAAAAAGAAAAAAAAGATTGAAAAAAAAACGAAAAAATCAATAGAGGAATTGAAACAATTCACTAAAAGTGATGCAACGCCTGATAAGATCATCGCTTTCATTAAGAAAGAAGGTGGTAGAACAACACAGAAAGCAATCAGAAAAGAATTTCCATTATCTGAAGCGAAGATCAGCCTGATGATTGCTGAGCTAGAAAATGCGGGAAAAATAAGAAAGATTAAAAAAGGCAGAGCAAATATTGTTATATTAAATGAAATTTAAAAAATCAGACAACAAATACATCGTACGCTTAGAGAAGGGCGAGGAGATTATAGAGCAATTAACAAATCTATGCAAACACGAAAATATCAAAGCAGGATATATCCTCGGTCTCGGAGCTATAAACAAGGCAGAGTTGGGTTTATACAATTTAACAACAAAAGAATATAAAAGCAAAGAGATAGAAGGCAGTTACGAGATAACAATATTAAATGGTAATATCTCAATAATGAATGGTGATCCATACCTACATGTTCATATCACTGTAAGTGATGATAATTTCCAGGTATTCGGCGGCCATTGTAAGTATGCCATTGTCTCAGCTACATGTGAAATTACAATATTTCCGATAGATACAGATATCGACCGTTACTTTGACAGAGAGATCGGACTTAATTTATATAAAATTTAAGAATTATAAAGTTTAAAATCTTTAGATATCTAAACACATTAAGAATAGAAAAGAAATTATAAGAAGATATAGAAAAAATCTATTTCTGTCTAAACAACACAGTAACCCGATATAAATTCTTAGAAGTCAATTTATTCCTACCATATAACTTAACAGAAACCTTCACCTCACCTTTAAATCTCTTCTTTAGTTTAACACCAAACTTCTTAAGAAAATTTTGGTTTGTTACATAAAAATCATAACCATTCTTGACCTTTAATTCCTTTGTGACAAAAACTCCTCGCTTTCCAGCCTTATTCAACTGTTGCTTTACATAGGTATAAACTTCTTCATCAATATCCCTTAATTGTAAAACACCCTCATAATATTGTGTTCCTTTTTTACTACAAATCTTACACGTTGTAAAACTGATCTTAATGGGAACAATATACCTTTCTTTGGACAATGTCTTTTGCTTAGGATGAACCTTCCCTTTGATAACAACTTCCGTCTCACCATTTATAGTTACACCTGGTTTTGATTTGAAATCTGGCAGTATAGGTTTAACTATAAACTCTTCTATCTTAGCTCCAGGTGTAAATTTTGTCTTGTTTTTAATCTTAGACATAAGAGCATGCTTTAAATCTGTAAATCTAATCCAACGGTTTCCACTCTGAAACTTGCTACAACTAAAGCACACAACAAGGTGAATATCCTTAAAACTATCCAAAAGGCTATGCTCTTCTTTATAGCAGTGTTCACACAATACATCCAAAACTCTCTTTGATCCACATTTCGGGCAAAATGCCATAGAGAACAATAAAAACCGCAATATTTAAATTACTTTTGATAATCTTCAAAAATAATGAAAAATAATAGTGAAGATAGAAGGAATAGTGAAAATAGAAAGAAGCCAAAAACCCTTCTTAAAAAAATTTGGTATTTTCTTTGGCATGAAGATAGTATTTGGAGTTGGATCGCTAATATCATAATTGCGATCGTATTAATAAAATTCGTACTGTTTCCTTTACTAGGTCTTATTTTTTCTACTTCACACCCTATAGTCGCTGTTGTCTCGGGGAGTATGGAACACAAAATAACTGGCTGTGGCATCTGCGGTCAGTTTCCTGAGCATAAAGCCAACCTAGAAGAAAATTTTGATGAATATTGGAGATTATGTGGCGGCTGGTATGAAAAAAGAAACATCTCTAAAGAAAAATTTAACAGCTTCATATTCACCAATGGTTTTAACAAGGGCGATATCATGTTTGTGCACGGCAAAAAGCCAAAAGATATAAACATTGGAGATATCCTCATATTCCAGACAAAATCCCGTCCAGACCCGATAATTCATCGTGTGGTTAACAAATGGCAAGATAAAAATGGCAAGTTTCATTTTCAAACAAAAGGAGACCATAATTCAGATTCGAACCAACTTTACGGAATTATTCAAAACAACATGATAATCCAGACGAGCAAGGATACACCAGGTGCAATTAAGTTCATTGACGAGACAGACATAACAGAAGATCAAATAACAGACTACAAACTTGGCACAGCATCTTTCCGTATCCCATATGTTGGTTATGTCAAGATAGGTGCAGTAAACTTTATTTGCTTGTTTGGTGATTATGGCTTTTGCCAAAAAAGTACCTGTTAAAAAGCAGCAGTCTCAAAAAAAACTCAAAAAACTCGGAGGAAGAAAAATGATGTTTTGTCCAAAATGTGGGTCGATACTCGTTCCAAAAAAAGATGGTGATAAAAAAAAACTAGTTTGCTCTTGTGGTTTTACAACAACAGAAATAAAAGATGCAAAGATTGTTGAAATAGTGAAAAAGAAAGAAAAAGAATTTGATGTAGTAGACATAAAAAAAGAAGAAAAAACCCTTCCATTAACAGACGCAAAGTGTGACAAATGCGGTCATAACAAAGCGTATTATTGGACAATTCAAACAAGGGCAAGCGATGAACCCGAAACAAAATTTTTAAGGTGCGAGAAGTGTAAGCACACATGGCGCGAATACACATAAAATTAATTTTTTGAAACTTTTAATTATCTTTTCTTATTTTTTTTGGAAACAAATATTTTCTCGGAAACATAAAAATCTTAGAAAGATAATAAAAAAACTGAATCG
This sequence comes from Candidatus Woesearchaeota archaeon, assembly GCA_003650545.1. Taxonomy (GTDB): domain Archaea; phylum Nanobdellota; class Nanobdellia; order Woesearchaeales; family B72-G16; genus B72-G16. The sequence goes on from QMQO01000004.1 coordinate 28,007, forward strand.
TCGTCGGTAAAAATAAAAAAAATATTAGTTAATTTTTTTTCTGAATTTTTTCTTAAAAAAATTAAAGTTCCTAAAAAACAAAACATTTAAATACTATAATTTATTACTATTATTTTATCAAAACTAATAATAAAAGAGGTGCTATATATGGCAAAGAGAAAGAAAAAGGCTAAAAAGAAAAAGGCCAAGAAAAAGAAAAAGTAAAGTCTCTGCTTTTTTTTATTTTTTATTTTTTAAAATGGTATCGTCTAATTCTCAAATAAAAATTATTGTGAGAACAAACGCTTCTAAAACACAACTTCTTAGTTATGATGAAACAAAGAGCGCATTTAGATTAGATGTTGCAGCCCCTCCAGATAAAAACAGAGCAAATCGTGAAATAATAAAGTTTTTTTCAAAGAAATTTAAAAAAAAAGCCAAAATCATTTCGGGCTTAAAGAGTAAAATAAAGATAGTCGAACTGATTTAGAACATCCAGTTTTAATATATAAAGAACAACATACAATATTTCAATATTTTTCTTCAAATCTGAGGAAAGCTAAAAAAGTAAATAAATAGACAAATGAATAAAAAAGCATAAACTAATTAAAAAAAATCAAGACACATAACTCTTAAAAAAACTAACAATGAAAAATTTATTCCTCTTCTTCAGGAATAAACTCAGTCAAGCATGTATTCTTCATAATTGTCTCATAACTTATTTTTTTATTTTCTTTTATTGATTTCATTTAAAAGTTCCTCTCTGCTTGGTACCACTCCTCTAAATACTACATCGTCATTAATCACAATAGAAGGAGCTGAAACTATCTGTAAGCTATAAGCATCATAACGATTATCATCCTCATCCATTCTAACCTCAGAACATTCAATATCTTGCTCTTTAGCAACAACAGAACAAATCTCTTTGGCAACAGGACACTTTGGACACTGGGACATTGTATATATTGTTAATTTCAAACCATCACCTTTTTTAATTTCACCAAGAATTAAAATTTCAAAAAAATATTTTTTATTTAAAGAATATGAAACTCTAATATATATATTAGAAATATATATATTAGAGTATATGATGAGGTTAACAATTTATTCTAGAAACAAAAAGGTTTCATTCAAAAATAATTAAAAATTAATTTTTAAACTCAATTAAAGCTTTTAATTCATCATGAACAATCTCTTTTGTATCCGATTTAATTTTAAAATTAAGCGTGTTGATTCTTTCTGTTAAATACGTTATGTTCCAGACCTGGCCAAAATCATGCAAAACATGCAAAATAGCAATTATCTTAGCTGGTTTGTCCTGTGGATACTTTTTGCATTGAAGCTCTTGGCACACTTTTAGGATTTCATTCAAGCTGAATTTTATCTTTTTGACATCTAATTGCTCAATAATATTATTCTGTTTGATAATCTCGTTGTCTTCACTAACACTTATTTCTGCACCAAGAGTAAATGACGTGATTGTATCGTTATTCTTTTTATAATAGCCAAGCTGCCAATCTGTCTCATGATTCTTTTCCATCATGATAAATGCATATGTTAAATAAGATTCTGGGTTTTGCTTTTTCCACTGCTTAAAAACATTAGAGTTCTCTAACATTTCAACAGCTTCTGGCACTTCCATATTTACTTTAAAAAAATGAAAACTTTATATTTGTTTGGGTTTTCTACTAGGTAATGATATCTGAAGCCAAAAAAAAGGATCTAGAAAAACAAGGATATAGAATAGTTGGCAATCATTCTGCTATAAAACTCTGTCTTTGGTGCAAAAAGGCAATTAGAAATGAAGACACTTGCTACAAAAACACATTTTATGGTATTAAGTCTCATCGTTGCATTCAGATGACTCCTTCTTTACAGACATGTAGCCATCGTTGTTATTTCTGCTGGAGGGACATAGACTGGACAAAAGCAAAATGGGAAGGTCCTGTAGATAGCCCAGAAGAAATTGTTGACGGTTGCATAAGAGAGCACATTAAATACATACAAGGCTTTAAAGGTACTATGGATACAACCGATGCTAAGAAATTTAAGGAAGCATTAGAACCATTACATTTTGCTATTTCATTAAGTGGAGAACCGTGCTCATATCCAGAACTACCTAAATTGATTGACGAAATAAAGAGACGGAAAATGACAGCTTTCTTAGTTACAAATGGAACAATTCCAGATATGATTAAAAAGTTAGCTAAAAAACATGAGCCAACACAATTATATATAACTTTGCCAGCACCAGATGAAAAAACTTACAAAAAAGTCTGTTCTCCAATGATTAGAGATGGTTGGTTAAGGATAATGGAATCTTTAGCTAGTCTAAAAGATTTTGAATGCAACACTGTCATCAGATTAACATTAGTAAAAGGCATCAACATGTTTAATCCAGCTGGCTATGCAGCAATCATTAAAAAATATCAACCAGTATATGTCGAAGCTAAAGCATATGTTTGGGTTGGTCATAGCAGAGAGCGTTTAGGAATAGAATCTATGCCCCAACACCAAGAAATTAAATCTTTTGCAGAGGATTTATCAGAGCTTTCTGACTATAAAATTGTTAATGAAAAAAAAGAAAGTAGAGTTTTATTGCTAAAAAGATAGCTATTTAATAATAACGTCTTCAAATATATCAAATAATTTATTTTTAACATCTTCTGCTTGAAAAAACTCATCAACGACTTGTTCTATATCTCCTGATTTTTGTGAAATATAATTTTGAAGACCTTTTAATAACTCAAGTTTTAACTTGTCTCTTGGAACATTATTTAAAATATCGCAACATTCTACACCATGACTAGTTTGATATAAACTGTCAAGGAATGCGTCTATTTCAGGTTGATATTTTTGAATAAAATGCGAAGAAAGTAATTTTCTCATTAAAAGTGATGGCAAAGCATCCTTGTATTTCTCATCTGTTGGTTTTTCGCTATTCATTTTAAAAAAATGAAGGTTAAAGGGTGAGTTGTGGGGGATTATCTTCAGAAAGATAAACCCTTTAACCTTGCAATCATATATAATAGTAGTAATATTACTAATATATAAATGTTTCGTTACTGAAAAGTAGTCATAGAAGTCGTATCTTGTCTATTTTTGATTACTAGCATTTTTAAAAACCACCACAAATTATACACTTTCAGACCTGAATATAGAAAATTCCAGATTTTGAAACCGCATAATTCTTGAGTTAGAAGTGCTCTAACTTATGTTTTCTTATGTTTCAAAAACCATACCATAATGTCCAGGATTTACAATCAAGGTATTGCCTATTTTATCTTGTTTTCCTTCACACTCATGTATATGTCCACAGAACATTATATCGATTTTATTTTTCTTAACAAAATCAACATAATCCTTACAGCCAACATGGCTATCTATTACTTTATCCAGCTTAGTACCGTATGGTGGCCCGTGAGCTACAAACACAATTTTCAAGTTGGGAATCTTTTTTCTAGCAACCTCTATAGCTTTTTTAAACACTTTAGCTTGTTTTTGAAATATAGGATCTTTTAGAGCAAAACCGCCGCCGCCATAGCCAATAAACATTACGCCATCCAAAGAAAGTGCTGCTTTATGTAAAAGAAAATATTGTGTTTATTCCTTTCCACTGCTTTTTTCATCTCACTTGCTTCCTCGTGATTCCCATGTAAAATTAGAACAGGTAAACCTATCTTACCGACTTCGTCTATTAACTTGTCTAGATCTTTGCTAAAAACTGATATATCCCCGCAATGTACAATCACATCTACTTTTTTCTTTTTTGCTAGCGCCGCAGCCTTCTTTATAGCTGTAAAACTTCCATGATTATCTGTAAACGCCAGTATCTTCATTTGTGAAATTAAAGAAAACAATAAACTATTTATATATGTTTTTGTTAGTAAAAAGCTATGAAAACTTTTTCAAAAACAGAAAGAAATTACTACAAAGCGTTATTTAGTCCAGCTAACATAATCACCACCACAAGATTAATTCTTTTATTCGTGCTTGTTATATTCCTTTACCTAAATAAAAACATTACAAATTTAATCAGCCTTGGTCTAATAGTGATAATTCTTCTATTGGACACATTAGATGGATATGTAGCTCGAAAGTTGAAGTGCGAAACAAAGATTGGCTCAGTGTATGATATTGCAGCCGACAGAATTGTTGAAAACGTTCTATGGATCGTATTCACCGGCTTAGGTCTTATACCAATATGGATACCAATAATTGTTTTAACACGCGGCTTTATCACAGATTCCATCAGAAGTTATGCAATGTCTCTTGGAAAGACACCCTATAAGATAAAATATTCAAAGCTGGGTGGCTTTATCATCACATCATTATTCATGCGCGGTTTTTATGGTGCAGCAAAAGCTGTAAGTTTCTTCTTATTAATTCTCATCATCACCATGCAAAATTATACACAAGTAAATTTTATTGCCATCTTGTTGCCATATGTTAATATTGCAACAAAAATAGTTGTCTACCTCACCGTTATACTCTGCATCATCCGCGGCATTCCCGTTATAACAGAAAGCAAAAAATTGTTTATTGAATAACAATAATAACTAATAAATAACTAACATTATAACCAACCTATTTTTGACAATGCTTTCTGCATTTATTGAGAATATTTCTTTATTTCTCTATATAACAAATAAACAAATAAAAACAAAAATATGATGTGATTTTTCTAATATACACTATAATAATCTTCTAGAATCAATTTATCAACATTCTCTAGATCACGAATAACGTATAATCTTCCACCCCCAAGGAGAGTCATCTGCTCGGCCAACTTCTTTGCCTTGTCCTTTAGGCCGATGCCTACAAGAGAAACAGTAATTCCACTGCTCCTTGCTATACTAACCTGCTCCAAGATTTGTTCTTCTGTACCTATTGTCGGCACAGCGTCTGTCAACAACAGCAAATGTTTTGTCACTTCCTCTTGCGAAAACAACTCAATTGCTTTTTTCAAAGTTTCCACGAAATTAGTTTCTTTGGATGCACGAACACGAACTATCCTTTCAAGCAACATACTGAAATCAGAACAAGGTCTAATTGCCTCTTTAACATCGGAGCCAAACACGATAAGACCAACTTTATCTTTATTCATCACAGCATTATATGCAAGAGCAACCCCAGCTCGTTTACTAGCCTCTACTTTTTTCCCTTTCATACTGCCTGAGGCGTCTATTGCATAAATAATCTCGATCTGACCTTTTGACTGCCTCTCAAACAATTTAAGATCTTCAATCTCAAGTTTTTTATGGCCCCGTCTAATCGCTGTCTTGATGCTCCTCCTAATAGCCAAATCCTTATATCTACCTCCTTTATAATAATCCTTAATATCTTGCACCCCCCCATATATATACGTCCTTTTATGAACTCTTTCACCATACATCCCCTGAGGTAATAAATCATCAAGCTCCTCCATGTACATCACAATAGACGCTAACTTGAATCCTTTATTGGTTATAAAGCCTTGCTTATCAACAAGGCCAGAATCCTTTAACTTTTCAAAATTATCTTTCAACTTATTTTTAAGCTCACGTTGAAACTCAGGAACATTAATATTCTTCTCAAGATAACTTGCATCATAACCCGCCAACATTCTCAGTAAAATTTCACCATAAAGCTGCTTTGCCATCTTATAGTTACTGACAAGATTCTCAAACATTAAATCAGGCATAAAACTACTCAATCCTTGGTTAACAGCCTCATTTATTATCTTACCCTCCTCAATCTTCTCTTCTTTCGCTTCTAAAATAGAATGCATTAATTTTTTTTCTTCTTGTTTGCTTAACTTTCCTGCTAACTCTTCAATTTTTTCTTTTTTGGCTATCTCTATTTTTTTCTGTTTCCAGCTTACCTCTTCACCTGCTAGCTTCCAGTCACCCTACATGACCTTCTTTCTTAAATTCAGGATGCTCTTCTGCAAACTTTTGTATTTCTTCCTTTAAGAACTCTGTTGGAGTTTGTAAATACTTAACGCTTGGCTTAAGTTTTATCCTATGGCTGATCACAGAAAGCATTGCTTCGCTTACATCTTGGTAAATTACGTTCTTTCTTCCAGCTAACACAGCGTTTGCCTGTGCTCTTTCATAAAGACCAAGAGTTGCTCTAACAGAAGGCTTTCTCTCAAGTTTATCATTCTCCCTAAGTTCTCGCACAAACTGTATAGTTGCGTTCAGCAATCCTAAAGGAAAATTAGCCAGCTCGATCTTCTTACTTTTCAAAATTTCTCGCTCATGATCCAATGTCTCTGGATAATCCATATACACAACATCAAACCTGTCCAAGAAAACATCACTAAGCTTCTCTGTTCCTGTGAAATCCTCGGGATTCATCGTACCGATAAAGATAAAGTTTGCAGGGATATCTACATCATAACTTCCAATTGTAGCCTTTCCTTCCTGTAATACTTGTAGCATCGCATTCTGCAACTTTTCAGGAGCTCTATTAACCTCGTCAAAGAATAGTATACCATTGTTAGCCTTAAAGATCTTACCTGGTGAGAAAGCCTCAATTGATAAAGGTCCATACTTCATTGCTTTTATTGGATCGATATCACCAAGCAGATCTTCCACTGTCAAATCAGGACTACCTTGTATCCTGATAAACCTCAATTCTCCTGGTACCTTTTCTTTAACTAATGCTTTTTTAGCTCGAGCCTTAGACTTACATTCTGGACAGATAAGATTATCAGGAGTACAATGGAATGAACAACCCTTCACCACATCGATTTCTGGCAGCAATTTAGCTATGTTTCTAGCCATTGTTGTTTTCCCAATACCAGGTGGTCCTACTATTATAAAGTGTCTGCCAACAAAAAGTGCGCTTCTCATCTGATTTTTAGCCTGCTCTTGGCCAATTATATCTGTAAAAATATCCTTCTGTATTAATTTATTCTTGATTTGCTCAACAATCATATTATCCCTCCACGAAACTCTTAAACATCATTCTATGAAGAACATCATATAAATAGTTTTTGGTTAATCACCATCAAAAACTCAATCAAGAATAGAAAACTATATAAAAAGGAAAATATAAAAACTTTGACTTTCTATGATATGTATGCAGCCGCAACGTGTCCAAAAGATCATAGCTAATTCTGGCTTTTGCTCTAGAAGAAAAGCTAAAGAATTGATAAAAGCTGGAAAAGTAATAGTAAATAACCGAAAAATAAAGATAGGTGAAAAGATCCCTCCGGAATCAAAAATCATTATCGGTAAACAGATTATAAAAAAACCAAAAAAAGTATATATCATGTTAAATAAACCTCGCGGCTATATCACTACCCTTTCTGATCCATTCAACAGAAAAACAGTAATACAGCTAATAGACATCCCTGAACGGATTTACCCAATAGGGAGGCTAGATCGCGATGTCGAAGGTCTTCTTTTACTAACAAATGACGGTGAGATTGCAAACAAAATCATGCACCCAAGCTACGAAATTCCAAAAACATATTATGTAAAGTTAGATAAACCAATTACAAAAGCCATAATTGCAAAAATCCATCAAGGAGTGAAAATAGAAAAACAAAAAGTACGTGGAAAAATAAAAAAAATAAGCAAAGATATCTGTGAACTCACAATCCACCTGGGCACCAATAAGATTGTAAAACGCATTTTTAAGAAACTAGACTACCATGTTGTTTATATGCGTAGAATAAAGATCGGTAAGCTTTCCATAAGAAATCTTAAAGTAGGAAAGTGGCGTTATCTGAATAAAAGTGAATTAACAGGATTATTTCAAAAATCCAAAAATTAATCAAATAAAAAATTACAAAGATGTGCATATATGATCAAATCAGTGCTACAAGAGAAGTTAATACGGATAATAATTCTTAATTTTATTTTACTGTTTTTCTTAATTTTATTACTGTTTCTTTAACATCTTTAACTTTTCAAGCAATAGACAAGCATTACACAATTTCTTCAATGTGGGTTCCCCGCATTTTTCACATTCTTTTAATTGTTGGTCTGTCCTAAAATACACCTTAAGTCTAGGGAGCTGCTTAATGAAATCGTACACCAACGCCTTAACGCTTCCAGGATACTTATTCTCAAATTTTTTAAGTTCGCTTCTAACTTTATTTCTGAAAGAGTGTGCAATATTAGGACAACCCCCAACAAAATGATAAAAACCTTTTATTTTAGCGTATGTGATGACCTCTTTTTCAGAACAAAAATATAGTGGTTTAACCTTAAGTGTAAATTTTTTATGTCTAAGAGTGCCAACTAATGGTCCAAGTCTTGATGAAATTCCGAGATTGTTCTTCAAAAAATTCATTAAAATGCTTTCTGCTTCATCGTCCATATTATGCGCTATAGCTAGTTTGTCATAACCTCTACTATACTTATTCAATAAGTACTTTCTCAAAACACCACACACCGTACACGGATGCTTCAACTTCTGAATCATCTCGTCTAAGGTTTTACCAAACTCTTGCTTGAAAGAATAGACCTTCCATTTAATACTATTCCTCTTACAAAATTCTTCTGCATATTTCAAAGTTTTTTCCCTATAGCTACCAATACCCTCATCGATTGAAATGGCTTCGACATTTTCATACCATTTCTGCAACAGATACAGCAAAGTTAAGGAGTCTTTTCCTCCAGACACTCCCACAATTATTTTTTCTCCCTCATTTATCAGTTTATAATCCAAAATAGTTTTCTTAATTTTTGTCTCAAAATATATAATAAAATGCTTCTCGCACAACCTAGGCGAATCGATCACAGCTTTCTTGTTACATTTCGTGCATTTCATAACAATTCTCCCCTCAAATCATGTTTGCCTACATCATTAACTCTAACTTTTATAACTTTTCCAATTAACTCTTCTCCAGTTGTCAAAACAACAGGCTTATAAGCATAGTTCCTTCCTACATAACTACCATTCTTGCCTATTTCATCAACAATTACGTTACCTTGCCAACCAAGCCACCTCTTATTTCTCTCAAAAGAAATCTCGCCAAAGGTTTTTGTTAGCTGTCTACTTCTATCTTTTATTAATCCTCCAGGTAGACACTTCATTTTCTCTGCTATTGTACCGGGCCTTGGAAAAAACCGACTGATATTTAACACATCCGGTTGAACATCTTGCACCAGAACTAAACTCTCCTTGAATTGTTCATCTGTTTCTCCAGGGAAACCAACAATTATATCAGTCGCCAAAGTCAGCTCAGGAATCTCTTCTCTAAATGTCTGCACAATAGCCCTAAAATCTTCAACTAAGTAATTTCGTTTCATTTTTTTAAGAATTTCATTACTGCCAGATTGCACTGGAACATGTAGAAACTTGAAAATCTTTTCATTTTTATAAATCTCTATTAAATCTGTTAAATACTCATAAACAAAATTAGGATTCGTCATTCCTAAACGCACTTTGAAATCTCCAGGAATATTTAGTATAGCTTTTAGAAGCTTAGGTAAACTATTACCAGTATCTTTACCATAAGCACCACAATCTTGTGATGTTAACCAGATCTCTTTAACACCTTCAGCGATGGCTTTTTTAACAGAAGAAACAATAAAATCTTTTTTATAAGAAACCAAAGACCCTCGAGCTTGCTTGACAATACAATAGCTACAGTCACCGAGACAACCCTTTGCAATTGGAACTATTTCAATCGCTTTGTTTATTCTTATTTTTGGTAAATTCAATCGTTTATTTTTATTCCTATCAATTTTATTCCTATCAATTAAAACTACTCTGTTGCCATTTGTTGTTTCTTTAACAACGTACGCAATCTCTTTTATATTATCTGTACCAACAAGAGAATATTTTTCTAGTACAGAGCGATAATGAGTCACTTGGGGCATACAACCTGCTATTATAATTTGTTTGCCAATAAGCTTTTTAATAAATTTTAGTACTGTTGTCTCTGTTGGCGTTTTGACTATACATGTATTAACGATAACTACGTCTGCTTCTTCAACTTTATTTACTAACTTATAGCCTGCCTGCTTTAACAAACCAGCCATTGTTTCACTATCTGAAGTGTTCAGACTGCACCCGTATGATTTAATATAAATTTTCATTCTTTTCATTCTCCTACCAAAGGTCTTAGTATCAACAATCTTGTATTATAATCTTTAATACTATTTACTTTATCAGAAACAACCAAAGCTTTTGCACCACGCTCTGCTGCCTTTTCATCCAATTCATTTAAATCAGAAATAAATTCTAGATCGATTCTCATTCCACAGCTAAATTTCTTTAACTCTGATATATTTTTCTGTTTCAAAGCAACCGGAATTACAGCAACACCCCTCTTCATAACAGAAAGAGCAGCTCTAATGCTCTCTTTATTCTCAATCAATGCTAAAGCTTTACCTTCAACACCTATAGGTAATCCACCAGCAGCTTTTATTTTATTATTAAAAAGATAAGCTTTGCCATTAAAGATCTCAACACATACCTCGACATTGAATCTCTTTAGATTAACCTTTGCCTTTGATTTCTCACAGATATAATCTCCTAGCTTCGCGCAAACCTCTGTGCTGCTCAGATTAAATGACTTGTCTAGCTTCTTTGTTGTGACCCTAAATGTCTGCTTTGAGTTTGGTAATATTAACTCAATAGCCTTCTCCATCTCATTTAGATTAGCATCAGTCACAATCGCTTTTGATAAGCTTACTATTCCAAATACATTCTTTAAGAAAGAGCAATCCTCATCAGACTTAACTAAAATGCGATTCCTAACACGCCTTACTTCACTCTTAACATTGTTAGCTTTTAGACATCTCTTTATATTTAGAGTTAATTTGTGCTCAAAATAAGTTCGGTTTTTTCCTTTAAGAGAGATCTCTCCATATCTAATAAGCCAGACACATCTCATCATACCAATTCATCTGTATCTCCAATAATAATTTTAAGGTTATAATTTTATGTTTACGTTAGATTTATAATCAATTCTCGAACCAACATTTATAAGCGTAGCGAAGATAAACGCTTAGTTGCATGCAAACAAATATTACGAATTTAGAAAGATTTATAAAGATTTGCGAAAATAAAACACATTCATATTTTTTAAGTTCTCTCCAGATACATAAGTTAGTATATGATAAAGATTTTTCAAAGCTTTTGAAATTTAATATTAACGGTATTAATATTAACCCAAGGCTGTTTTTGTAATACATTTTAGAAGAGAGGACTATTGAAACTCGTCATAATAATACCAAAATAAAACAGAATTTAAAAAAGAGTCCAAAACATTTAAAAAGCTGTTATTTTTAGTTAGCTCTAGGGGCCCGTAGCCTAGCCTGGACTTTACGGGGCAAATAAGGCGACAGCCTTCTAAGCTTAGCCTTAGCTAAGAAAGCTGTAGATCGGGGGTTCGAATTTTCTTCCGAAAATCCCTCCGGGCCCAGTATATTATTTCATTATTTCATAAACTTTATATAAGTAACAAAATAATCAAAAAGTAAGTAATCAAAAAGTAAGCAGGCGACAATTAACCTTACCGTTTGCAGGCGTAATTATAATGGCTTTTTGTCATATAATGCCCAAGGCCAAATCCGGTAAGGCGATCGGCTGCAGGATCGGCGTTCGGTCTGTGGAGCACAGGCTATGACATGCTGAGACCGATAGATTCCGGGTTCGAATTGTATTAACACGAAAGTCCCGGCGCCTGCTCTTTTTTAATTAATTTATAAAAAATAAGAATAGAAAAATTGTTATGTTTCTAATTAGTCCAGAACTAGTGCTGTATAAAAAAGCATTAAATTTATTAATCTAAAAATAAAACAGTTAAAAATGTCAAAAAAAGCCCTCATATATCTCTGGACAGGACATGGCTATGGTAAATCTACTTCTGCCTTTGGGACTGCTCTAAGAGCAATTGGCCAAGGTAAAAGAGTTATCTGCATCGAATTTATGAAAGGTCGCACTTATACTGGCGAATATAAGTTCTCTAAGAAACACAAAAATTTTGAGATGTATTTATTTGGCAGACCGGGCTGGGTTAATCTAAAAAAACCAAGTAAAGCAGACAAAAAACGCGCAAAACATGGTCTAGAGTTTGCTAGGAATATCTATAAAAAGAAAAAGCCTTTCCTTCTTATCCTAGACGAAATCAACCTAGCGTGTAAGATAGGTCTGCTAAAAACAAAAGATGTCATTGATTTTCTTGATGAGATAACCACTCCAACACGCGTCTATATAACAGGAAGAGAAGCCCCCGCATCCTTAAAAAAGCGTGCTGATTATGTAAACATCATAATCAATACAAAGAAAAAAAAGGTTCCAGCATCTAAAGGAATAGAATATTGAAATATTAAAATTAAGATTTTAAATCGGAGTTTAAGATGAAAATTAAAAAACTTCTAATAAAAAAGAAAAGAAAAGAGTACTTAAAAGATTTGAAGAGGGAAGTAACAGTTCAAAAACAAGAGTTACATAACATTGTTAACTTAAACCGAGATTTCTCAACAAAGTTTGGAACAATCAAAAAATCACAATTGCAAAAGACAGGCAAAGTTGTATTAAAAAATCAAGAATACTATTTACTCGATCCAACATTAATAGATCAGCTAAAAAACCTAAAACGTACTAGCCAGATGATCCCTATAAAAGACATTGGCCTCATAATAACAGAGACAGGTATAAACAAAAACTCGATTGTGCTAGACGCTGGTTCTGGCTCAGGTAGCTTAGCATGCTTTTTAGCAATTTATGCAAAAAAAGTTATTACATACGATATCAACACAGAAAATCTTGCTGTTACGAAACAAAATATAAAAGACTTAGAACTAACAAATGTAGAAGTAAAAAAGGCTGACATTACCAAAAGTAACAAAATCAACGAACAGGATATTGATGTTTTTACTTTAGACATTCCAAATCCTGAAAAGGCTATCATAACAGCCAACAGAGTGCTTAAAGTTGGCGGCTTCATTGTCAGTTATTCTCCTAACATTACCCAAAGCCAAGCGATTGTGAATAAAATAAAGCAACATAATAATTTCTTGTACATAAAAACCTGTGAACTTATAGAAAGAGAATGGAAACTAGAAGGTAAGATTGCCAGGCCAGTTTCAGAAAGTATCGTACCTAGTGGTTTTCTAACCTTTGCTAGAAAAATAAGATAAATTTTTTAATGTATTTTTTTAATGTGAAAAGAATACTAGAGAATTTCAACTAGCATTTTTTTTATTGTCAACCTTAGCGTGTTTTGCCTTCAGTATAAACATGGTTATAATAGTGACAACGACAGCAGGCAAGTAAAGTTTTAGACCAAGAGAAATGCCAACAGCAGCAGCCACCCACATACCAGCAGCTGTAGTAACTCCGTGTATCTCCTTATGCTTCCAGATGACACCTGCACCTATAAAACCAATACCTGCAACAACAGCGGCTGAGACCCTACTGATATCCACCCTTGTTCCTCCAACAAAACCATAAACAGAGATGATAGTAAAGAGACAGGAACCAAGAGAAACTAATGTAAATGTCCTCGCACCAGCGCCATGAATTTTATCATGTCTAAAATAACCAATTGCATAGCCAAATATAGCAGCAAGAACAAGATTTAGCACTATAATCATAAGATCTACGTTCAGAAAATCTGTTGTAACCATTTTCACAACAAGCAAGCATGAAAAATATATAAAACTTTCGTAGCTATTAGCTATCTAACTAATAACTTTTTTTTATAGACAAACCAGATAGCAAATCCTGAAAAAAATAACACAACACCATTAAAAAAACCATAAAGAGTTAACCTTTTAACAAAATTATAAAAAAACAACTGCGGAAATAAATTAATCAAAGTGTCTTTTGCAGGATCCATCATCCAGAGATTATTCCTGAAGAAAATAGCATGGAATTGTAAAAAATAATTTGAAAAATCATTTCTTAAAAGAAACATAATCAAAGTTATAATAAAAATAGTAATTCCTGTTGAAACCAACACAATAAAAGCATTTTTCACAAAAGTCTTTTTATCTATTAGCAATAATGCAATGAAAAATAAAACAACCAAAATCAAGGTTGTATTATAATAAAAGTTCGCCTTACCAATAAGATTCTTGACATCAATTAAGTGATCTATATCTTGCTGGCTTAAAAAGCTGTGGTTATAATAAAAATTATCGTCCTTGAAATATTTAAACAACCCAATTGTAAACTCTGCCACCTCTTGTTTACCATATTTAAGATAAGCACCATTCTCGTTATACTGTTTATCATAGAAGCTATAATTATAAAGTGTTGTCCTAAACACATTTAAGTAGATAAAAGTGGTTAAAAACATAACTGCTAAAATTATGACAACAGCTGAGTAACGGTTCTTAACTATTGTATAACTTTTAACTATAGTACAACTTTCCTTCCTTTTTTTGTTGCTGGTCAAGTTGACTCCCCTGCTTATTAACACGCGGTCTCATACTTTCCGGGTCACGCCTCATAGTAATTTTCAAATCTTTTAAAAACATATTCATCCCTTGCTCCATAACAAAGGGGCCATTTGCCTCACCCCTAACAGCAGGAACACCTTCGAATACTATAAGGTTATCTGATAAATAGTCAATAAATAACAAATCATGATCTACAATCATAGCAGATTTACCACTTATCTCAACCAAACTGCGAATCACTTTTGAAACTGTTAAGCGTTGCTCAACGTCTAAATAAGCAGAAGGTTCATCAAGCAAGTACAAATCAGCATCCTTTGATAATGTTAACGCAATAGAAACACGTTGCAGCTCTCCACCAGATAATTGGTTAAGATGCCTATCCATCAAGGACTCTAATTTTAATGGAATAGATAGTTGTGTTTCATATTTCTCAATAACGTCTTTAAGCACAGACTTCACTATTTCTCGGCTATCGCCTCGCAGATACTGTGGCTTATAACTTACTTTCACAGTCTCAGTAACCTCCCCTTTATCTTGCTTAATAATCCCTGCAAGAATCTTCACAAAACTAGTCTTACCGATTCCATTTTCACCGAGAACACCAACAACCTGATGCTTTAATATTTCACCTTTCTTTGCTTTTAATTCAAATCTACCTAAAGTTTTTTCTATGTTTCGCCATGATGTAAAAACGGGCATCTCTTTTTGTGTTACGGGTGCTCTAGCCTCAAATTTAATTTCATAATTTCTAAAACGAACATTTTCTTCTCTGAGATAGCCTGACAAAAATACATTAATTCCAGTCCTTGTTGTCTTTAGCATGCTAACAACACCAAAGCACCCCTCTTTACCATACATTAAATGCACAAGGTCAGCCATATAATCGAGAATTATAAGATCGTGATCGATAACTAATACAGCTGTGCTTTCATTCGCCAAATTATTTATAAGCTTACTAATTTTGATACGTTGTTTGATATCTAAGTAGCTTGTTGGTTCATCAAAAATGTATAGGTTTGCTTTTTTTAGAAAGGTTGCAGCTATTGCAACTCTTTGAAGTTCCCCTCCAGAGATCTTATCAATATCAGTATCAAGAATTTTCTCAAGCTCAAACAGATTAATAATCCTATCAAATTCACCTTTCTCATCGATCTTTCTAAGTAATTCTTTTACTTTACCTTTAGCAGTTCTAGGAATTAAGTCAACGGCTTGTGGTTTGTACGCAATTTTTATTTTTCCTTTCTGAACTGCCTCAAAAAACTTTTGTGCTTCTGTTCCCTTAAAACGCTCTATTAAGTCACGATAGCTTGCTTCAGTATCTTTTCCTAAATTCGGTTTAAGAACGCCAGCTAGAATTTTTATAGCTGTTGTTTTTCCTATTCCATTTTTACCTAATACACCTACAACCTTACCAAACACCGGTGTTGGGAGGCTATATAAAGCAAAACCGTTTGGCCCATAGCGATGTATAGGATCTTCTTTCAGAGCTTCGGGTAGATTTATTATATGCACAGCCTCAAACGGACAAATTTTCTGACAAATTCCACAACCATTACATAACTCCTCGTTTACAAACGCTTTACCATCAACTAAAACGATGCACTCTTTACCTGTCCTATTTACAGGGCATTTTTTAAGACAAAGCTCCCCACACCTTGCTGGAGAACATTTATCTTTTTTAACAACAGCTATACGGGTCATTTTAAATCTTTTGGCCAAAAATTTGAAACACTTAAAAACAGAGTCATGTTTATAATTATTTAATATTTATAATTATTTAGAATTAAGAAAGCTTTATAAAGGTTATTCTTATCTAAAATAAAAAAAAAGCCGTATGAGAAAATGAAATGCGAGATCTGCAAGAAAACAATTGAAGAACATTTCTTAAAGAAGATTATAGGCACTGTTATAAAAGACGAAAAAGGCAAACGCCACTATGTATGCAACAAATGCCAGCAAAGGTTGAAAACAAAAGAAGAAATACTTAAAAATCTTTGATGATTGCTTATTTTATGCCCCATGCCCCTGTAGCATAGTAGCTATAATGTGGCATAGTAGCTGTAACTGTTACATGGCGATTGCGACTGCCTCGTATTGCATTCAGCAATTGATAGCAGTAGATCGAGGGTGCAATTCCCTCCAGGGGCTTGTAGTATCGATAAGGCAGTGGGGTCTCACATTTCACATTGTTCAACCCCACTGATAATATCTTTACTATATCTTTGTTTTAGTTTTTGAAACACCCAGGGAATTTAATCGAATTTTATATTTAGAAGGCTGAGACCAGATCTTTCAAGAAATTTTGTTACAACAAGAGGCTTTTGAATCTCCAAAATTAAACATCATAAAGAAAAATAAGTTAAAGTTGGCTAGATAAACTTAGAAAGTTAAACTTAGAAAGTCCAAAACTTTTAGTCTAAAGACAATTCCAGATAATTCATGATCACTTTTTCATACCGCTCCATTGTTAAGCCCCTTCTTTTACGTATCCAACTCAGATCATACTCAGGGATTTCCTCTTCTGGATTATTTGAAGTGAAAAATTTAACCAGAGATGGAAAGTGTTCTGCTAAACCAATGCGACAATTGTCTTCTATTTTTTTATAGATCATTAAGGCTTCTTCATGACAACCAAAATTTAGAAGTTTATCACCTAAAGCTCTGAGCTTCTTCTTAGCAGTTCTCTTTGAAGTATTTTTTTTAATAGTATTAATAAACCTTTTAATAACAAAATCACAGCATCCATCCCTATAAGCATTATAACAGAAACTTGCGATATAGTTAACCGATTCGTCTTTTTTAAGGTAGAACTTACTTAACAGATTAATTGCGCCATCTATTTTTTTCTTTCCAAAATCGCTAATTTTAAGGTTTTCTGGCTTCTCTTCGATCTCAAAGAGAAAATCCTTATAAAGCTCTGTAGCTTTCATATATACTAGATCTTCTGGGTGATCATAGACACAATAAAATTTAAGAGCATGATCATATTGTCCATGTTCTACAAGGATGTTTGCAATATTAATTGGCCCTATGAAGTCCCCCTTACTCCTCTTAGATAAAGCCACAGCTACAAGCTTATCCAAACTAATTCTATCTAAATTACCATCATAACGAAAAAACTCCGCTAGCTCTCTCTTGACAAAATATTTATCTCCCACATTCTGGGTGTAACATGAGATCTTTATAAGCTTTCTTATACTCTAAAATATACTCAGATTATAAAATAATTAAAAATAAAATAATTAAAAATAGCCATTTTATCTATTTATGCCTATCAACTTCATGATCGTTCCATGATTGTTCTTTGTTCTGTTTTAAAAATATAACTACTCCTAATTAACAAAAACAACTAAATAACCAAAACAAAATCTTTAAATATAAGTTTAATTTTCTAATTTATGCGAAAATCAATATTTTGGGTGTATTCTTTCTGACCCATACGACATGTTGTGTTTATTAAAATGAGATGCCCCTATTGTTTCAACAAAACAACCCGTGTTATAGACAAAAGGGAAACCAGCAACCAGGATGTTACCAGGCGTAGGCGCGAATGTGTAAAATGCAAGAAACGATTCACAACATACGAACGTGTTGAAACAAGCAACATCTATGTAATCAAGAAAGATGGTTCTAAAGAGTTATTCAACAGACAGAAAGTACTTGCAGGAATATTAAAAGCCTGTGAAAAAAGGCAGATCTCTCCTGGCCGTATTAAAAAAATTGTTGACCAGATTGAAGCAAAGATTAAAAGTTATAAAAAAAATGAAGTTCCAAGTAAAATTATTGGAGAACTTGTAATCAAGAAACTTAAATCGCTTGACAAAGTCGCCTATGTCAGATTCGCTTCGGTGTACAAATCTTTTGACGATATAGATTCTTTTGATCGTGAAATAAGAAAACTGAAAAAAGAAAAATCTAAATGAATAAAAAGGTGATAATGATGGCAAAAGTAAACAAAATTAAAAAGAGGAATGGCACCCTAGTGGATTTTGATAAAGAAAAAATAGTAGAAGCAATTTTTAAAGCAGAAAAGGCGGCTGTTAAGGACAAAGCGAGAAGAGAGAAGTGCGAAAGATTAGCCAATATAGTCACTGCAAGGATCTACGAAAAGTTCAGCGCAAAGAACATCCCTTCTGTCGAAGATATCCAAGATATTGTTGAAAAAGTTCTGATGGAAGAAGGCCATTCTGAAGCAGCTAAAGCTTATATTCTTTATAGACATGAAAGGAGCAAGCTTAGAAAAGCAAAAGCAATGATGGGTGTAGAAGACGACATAAAGCTATCACTAAATGCGATAAAAGTCTTAGAGCGACGCTATCTTCTTAAAGATAATGAAGGGAAGGTTATAGAAACACCAGGCCAGATGTTTAGGAGAGTTGCGAAGCACATTGCGTCTGCTGATAAAAAATATGGCGTTAACCCTGAAAAAGTCAAAGACACAGAAGAAAAATTCTACGAACTAATGACTAAGTTGTATTTTCTCCCAAATAGTCCAACATTTACAGGTGCAGGAACAAAGGTTGGTCAACTTGCTGCATGCTTCGTGCTTCCTGTTGAGGATAGTATGGAAGGAATATTTGACGCGCTCAAATATACCGCGTTGATACATAAAAGTGGTGGGGGAACAGGCTTTTCATTCTCAAGATTAAGACCAAGAAATGACAGAGTTCTCTCCACAAAAGGTGTTGCATCTGGTCCGGTTTCATTTATGACTGTTTTTGATACAGCGACAGAAACAATCAAACAAGGGGGTACAAGGAGGGGCGCAAATATGGGTATTCTGCGTGTAGACCACCCAGATATAATGGAGTTCATAGTTGCTAAAGAAAAAACAAACAAACTAAACAACTTCAACATCTCTGTTGCTATTACAGACGAATTTATGGAAGCCGTCCAAAAAAACAAAAATTATGAGCTTATAAACCCAAAAAATAACAAGGTTGTTGCTGAACTTAACGCAAGACGCGTCTTTAACTTAATCGTTACAATGGCCTGGAAAAATGGTGAACCAGGAATTCTCTTCTTAGACAGGGTTAATGAGGACAACCCAACACCAGCCATAGGAAAAATTGAAAGCACTAATCCCTGCGGCGAGCAACCATTATTACCTTATGAATCTTGCAACCTTGGTAGTATAAACCTGTCACGGATGCTTAAGAAAAATAATGGAAAATATGAATTTGATTATGATTTGCTTAAAGAGACAGTTCATGCTGCAGTACACTTCATGGATAATGTTATTGATGTAAATAAATATCCGTTAAAGAAAATAGAGCAGATGGTTAAAGGTAATAGAAAGATAGGTTTGGGCGTAATGGGTTGGGCTGATGCTCTTTACCTCTTAGGCATTCCCTATAACTCAGAAAAAGCACTGACACTTGCAGAGGAAGTGATAAAATTTATACACGATGAGGGAAGAAAAGCTTCCGTTGAATTAGCAAAAAAACGTGGTACATTCCCCAACTTCAAGGATAGTATTTACGATAAAAAAAGTAAATATTTCAAAGGTGTTGATATGAAACTAAGAAACGCAACTATCACAACCATAGCACCCACAGGAACATTGAGTATCATGGCAAATTGCTCTAGTGGCATTGAGCCAGTGTTTGCAATATCTTATATTAGAAACATCATGGATAATACAGAACTCCTGGAGGTCAATCCTGTTTTTAAGAATATAGCCAAAAAAGAAGGCTTCTATTCTGACGAATTAATGAAAAAGATTGCAAAGAAAGGTTCTATACAGCATATCGAAGGTATCCCTGAAAAAATAAAGAAAATTTGCGTAATAGCACATGACATCTCCCCAGAATGGCATGTTAAAATGCAAGCAGCCTTCCAAAAATATACGGATAACGCAGTTTCTAAAACAGTAAATTTCCCGAGTTATGCTACAACACAAGATGTTGAAAAGGCATTCATGCTAGCTTACAAATTAGGCTGCAAAGGAATAACTGTATATAGGTATGGAAGTAGGGAGAGACAGATCCTTAACATCGAACAAGTCAACAGATCTGAGGCTGGAAAAAAAGAAGTAAAAAAGGAAAAAGTGCCAAAAGGATCAATTAAAGTTTCTTCAGAATACGTAGGTGGTTGCCCAAAATGCAATCTTTAAACACAAAAATTGAAACCCCTATTAAGACAAAGCGCGGCCTTATCCATGTCTACACTGGATCTGGCAAGGGAAAGACAACAGCCGCAATTGGTCTTGCTCTGCGTGCATTAGGCCAGGGCCTCCGAGTTTACATGATACAATTCCTTAAAGGAGGCGCTTACACAGGTGAACTAATTGCAGCAGATAACTTTTTAGATAATTTTAACATTGTTCAGTTCGGCAAGGGCTGCCCTAAATCTGACACTCAGCTCTCCTTAACAAGTTTTAATTGCCCTAAAGGTCATACTGTCCGTGACGAAATAAGTTGTGGTGATTGTAGACTCTGCTTCCAAATAGACGATGATGAAAGAGTTCATGCAAGACTTGCCTTAGAAAACGCAAGGCACATACTACAAAAAGAGAACTATGACATGCTGATTCTAGATGAGGTAAACTGTGCTATCAAAACAGATTTAATAAAAGTGAAGGACATTCTAGAATTACTTGAACTAAAACCAGAAAATGTTGAAATTGTTCTCACTGGCAGAGACGCTCCGGATGAGTTAATAGACGTTGCAGATTACGTCACAGAGATGAGAGAAGTCAAGCATCCTTTTGCGAATGGCATAGAGAGCAGACGGGGTATTGAATATTGACAATTAAATTCTACAATCAGCTAAAAATAATTAAAACAATTTTAGAAGAACACACAATGATTAAAAAAATATGAAGAATTTATCATGATGTATAGAAAAAAAGTTAAAAATAACATTAAACAAAATTCAAGCCAGTCTAAAATAAATCCTCCTATTATCCTTTCCTTTGTTTTCTGCTGACAAAAATTCTAATTTGCCAACTTCTCCTGTTCTACAGACATGTGTTCCTCCATCGGCTTGGATGTCAAAACCTTCAATCTCTACAATTCTAACCTTTGAAATGGAAGATGACAAACCTTTAGCCAACTTAGAAACACCAGGAATCCTGTCTGCTTCTTCTCTACTCAGATAATAAACTTTAATTGGTAAGTCTTGCTTAACAATCTTATTTGCTTCTTCTATAAAACCTTTCAGTTTTTCTTTATCAAACTTCTCTGTATTAAAATCAATCCTTATTTTATCAAGACCAAGCTGGTTTCCGGTAATCAAAGCATTAGTATTTCTATGAATAATCTCACTATATATATGCGCAGCGGTATGAGCCCTCATCAATTTATAACGACGCTTCCAATCAAGAACACCAAAAACTTCATCTCCCTCTTTAAGTTTGGCACCCTCTAGGTTTTCTATTTCGTGGCTAATCTCATCTCCAGATTTGTTAACATATACCACTTTAAACTCTCTACAATCAAATTTACGTACAAGTATACCTTCATCATGAAGCTGACCACCACCGGTAGGATAGAAACATGTTTGATCTAGCACAACAAATTTTCCATTCTCAACATTAACAACCTTAGCGTCAAATTCTTTTAGATAACAATCGTCTAAGTATAATGCTCTAGTCATATACACAACCTTTGATTTTTTTCCACAGTACAGGAATCAGTTTATCAGCTATTGTTTTTAGATTAATAACATCTTCCTCATTATAAAGCTTTAGTAAATCCAAATACTTTCTATTTCTTGTTGTTCTCCATTGCCACCATAAATACACAGCATCCTCTCCTCTCATTCCCTCTACATCGTCAGATCTTTTTATTTGTAAAGCCTTTTCGATATATTTTAGGCCACCTCTTAAACCAAGCTTCTGGCAAACAATTTTCAGATCAACATGTGGTTGCCTAAGATAAATATTAAAGTACTTTCTTATAACTGGAAAATCAAAACTAGCACCATTATATGTTATTATTAGTTTATACTTCTTCAATTCTTGTAATAATAAATCTTTATTGAGATTATAGCCACGCACTAACGTTTTTGTATCGTAACCATTGTACAGACCGACCATCGTAATATCGCCATAATAGCCAGTTGTTTCCACATCAAGGAAGCATGCTTGATCCTTGAAATAATTATAAAGTCTGTATTGTTCACTAAAAGGCAAAATATTTGTAAAGTAACATGAATTATCATTATACAAATTTTTTTTTGCTTTCAAGATCTTACTGTCGTAGAACCTTTTTCTCATCAACGACATACCATCAATCTTCGTTTTAGCCAGAAAGTCATTCCAGCTATGTATTCCCTGGAGCCAGATATTTCTTTCTGTTTTGTAACCAACCTTATCCAGAAATATAAAACTCCCCCTAATCATAACAAAAATAATTTTTCTTGTTGTATATATAATTAACTGATATAATTAACTGCAATTAAAACTAACAACTCTTATTGAGAAACTCATCAATCTCACTTCTAACTAAAGCCAAAAATATAGGAAAAAGCGGATGTGCTTTTAAAAGAGATAGAATAAGAGAAATTTGATAATATTGCTAATATCATTAAGATTATCGTTAAGATTAATATGATATTATCACTATAGCTCATTCAAATATCTCAACTGGACTTCCAATATTTTTTAGGAACCCCAACCTTCTTGCAGTATTTATAGACCTTACAATTAAAACAATCTGGATTAACTGGTTTACATACATTCTGTCCCCATACAACCAACAATTTATTAACAACTATCCAATATTTCACTGGTAGAAGCTTCATCAGTGCAAATTCTGTCTCTTCTGGTGTCTTAGTCTTAACCCAACCAAATCTATTAACCAGTCTATTAACATGTACGTCTACAGCTATAGCTGGTATACCATAACCATAGCTTGCTACTATGTTAGCTGTCTTCCTACCAACACCTTTAAACTTCAATAAATCGTCCACTCTATACGGCACAACGCCGCCATACTCTTCTATCAATTTTTTACTTATCTCCTTTATCCTTCTAGCTTTTGTTTTATAAAAACCAACAGGGTATATGGCGTTTCTAATCTTTGATAATGGAATTTTCAACATCCTCTTTGGTGTTTTAGCAAGCTTAAACAAACGCTTAGCAGCTGCAGTTGTCACTTCATCCTTTGTCCTTAAACTTATAATACAAGAAATAAGAACTAGGTAAGGCTCTTTGTACCAACCTGCAGAAGAAGGCGATCTATATTTAGGATACTCTTTTCTTAAAATTCTTATAATATTTGCAACATTCATTCTTAATAGAGCACTTCTTTTTTTTCTCATTTTAGTTATTAATCTGTTAAATCACAACCCCTTGTTTTTTCAATGTTTTCTTCATCTGCTCTGCATTTCTATAATGTACTCCTTTCATACCTATTTTTCTTGCAACAGTTAGATTTTCTAATTTATCATCTATTAAAACGCACTCTTTTGCTTTAACCTTCATTCTTTTCAATACAGAATAATAGTATTTACAATCTGGTTTAGCAGACCTCGCCATATAAGAAATATAGAAATCATCAAAATTTTTACTTAGTTTATATTTTTTCTCAATAAATTCTATCCACTCCTTTGAATGATTGCTAAGAACACCAACCTTATAGTTCTTTCTCAAATCACAGATAATCTTTAAAACAGATTTTCTAACTATAACAATATCACGATAGATTCTTTTAAGGTTTGGTATATAACCCTTACTTAGATTCAAGTCACTTAGTATGCCTTGTAAAAACTGCATTTCGTTTATCTCGCCTTTTTTCCAAGAATCCCAATATTTTTTTACAACAGGCTTTATTACAAACACAGGTAAACCTAATATCTTGCTCATCTCTTTTCTTATGACATCAAAATTTGGAGGCCATAACACCACACCACCAAGGTCAAATAAAATCGCTTTAATCATTCTTAATCAAAATTGTTGTTATTTTATAAATTTATTCATTCATATCTTAATGCGTCCACTGGTCGTAATTTGGCTGCCCTATAAGCTGGCAATATCCCAAATAATACGCCCAAACCTAAAGCTATTGATAGAACAACAAGTACTATGATTGGGTCTATATGAACTTTCAATAAACCAACATCAAAATATGTTGCAACATACTGTACAATCAAAGCTAAAACACTACCAATAAATATTCCAATAACACCGCCTGTAAGGCCTATAAAACCGGACTCTATCAAAAATATCAACATAATATCAGAGTTTTTAGCTCCTATCGCTTTCATTATACCTATCTCTCGTGTTCTTTGTAGAACACTGGTAAACATAGAATTCATTATACCAATCGCACCAACAAGTAAAGCTATCACTGAAATCCCAATAACGATATATCTAACTATGCCGAGAATAGTATTGATCTGTCTAAGTATTTCATCCGGTGTTATAACCATGAAGTCATTATCTCCTCTTTTTTTCTCTAAAATGTGTTCTATTTTTTCTTTAATAACCGGAACATCTTCAATATTCCTTACAGCCCCTACAATAACATTGACATCATCATTTGTTTTAAAAATCTCTCTTGCAGTCCTAAAAGGAATGATAATTTGTCTATCTTGAAATCTACTGCCTGTTTTTTCTAGTATCCCGACTACTTTAAATTTTACATCTTCAATAAATATAGAGTTACCAACTTTAATCTCTTTGTTGTCAAATAAATCTGTTGCAACTTTATTACCAATGACAGCAGAAAATTTTCCAGTTTCTTCTAAGCTTTTACCATCTACAATTTCTATATTAAGATCACGCATTCTTCTTTCCATTATATCTTCAGGAATCCCTAGAACAGTTGAATAAGTCTCTATCCTTTTAAAAGAAATTTTACCAAACTGGAATAACACCCCCCGAATGTAGTCAAACTCTTTTATAGATTGTAAAGCATCCTCATCATCTAATGTTAAACCTCTAGCTTCTATAGGTAGGCCCATCAAACCTTTAGGTACAACCATTATTTGTCTTGAACCAAAATTCTGAAATTGTGCAATTATCGCGTTCTCGAGCCCTTGCCCTAAAAAATACAAAGAAGTTATAGCAGTGATCCCTATAACAATACCTATGACTGTGAGCCAACTTCTTAACTTTCTGCTTTGAATGTTTCTCCAAACAACGTGGAAATAACCTTGTTTCATTATTGTACCCTCAATGCTTTAACCGGGATTAACTTAGATGCGTTCATTGCTGGTAACAGGCCAGATAATATGCCAACTGTAACAGCAAACAGTATACCAAAAGCAGCTAACCAAGGCCCTACAGAGATATGAACAAGTGAGTAGCCTGCATTAACAGTAAAGATCTCTATCACTTCAGCAAGAACGATTCCTAATATCACACCAAACACCCCTCCTATAAAACCAACAATCCCAGCCTCAAACAAAAAAACCGTTAGAACATCAACATTTCTAGCGCCAACAGACTTCATTATCCCTATTTCTTTTGTCCTCTCTAAAACATTTGTGAACATAGAATTCATTATACCAACTGCCCCAACTAGTATAGAGATACTAGCAACACCCGTTAGTACAATTTTTAATATTATAAGAATTGAGCCGAATGTCTTTAAGAGTTGATCTGGCGTCAAGACCTCAAAATTTTCATCGCGTCTAATTCGCTTCAATTTTCGTTCAACATTGGTTGCAATTGTATCAACATCGATTCCTTCTTGAACACGAACTTCTATATAAGATACCTCATCACGGTTATCAAACAACTCATCAGATAATTCGCTAGGTATTAGGATCATACTATCGTCTTGTGCACTCCCAATCGGTTCGTAAATTCCAATCACAGGTATTCTTTTGCCTTTTATTAATAATTCATTTCCTACTTTAACTTCTTTTTTAAAGAAATTTTTAGCAAACAAAGGTCCAACGATAACTGCATTTTTTTCATCATCGTGAAATATGCGTCCTTCAGCGATCTTAAATGAAAAATCTTCGTATTTTCTAGTAATATCCTCTGTAGAAAGTCCGATTATGTAATTTTGAAATTTTTTTTCCCTGCCAAATTCAACATTGGCTGAGTTTTGTGTATACGACAAAACCCATTTTACTCCACCAATATTTTCAATTGTTCTAGCATCATCTTCTGTTAGGGTGTTAATACTAGCAACTGCACCAACCACACCAGCCCCACTCATTACATAGATTCTATTTGCTCCAAATGTCTCGAAAGATCGTCTAACTGAAGTTTCTAATCCATCACTTGCTGCTAGCAAAGCAATAACAGCTCCAACACCTATAACTATGCCTAAAACAGTTAACCAACTTCTCAACTTTCGATGTATAAGATTCCTAAGAGCAATTGAAAAGTAATCAAATATCATGTTTTATTTTTCTTTTTAAACCACTTTCTGTATACAAGACAGCCCATAATCACAAGAATCACTACTAAGATAAAAATGCAAGTGGTGTGAGGTTTTTTTGCTAATCCGAACTTATAAGCATCTTCTCTCGTCAGTAAAGTTAGCATAACCGTTTCTGTACTCTCAAATTTATTGTTAAAACTACTCTTATAACGGATTTTGACTTTCATTGGAACCTTCTTAGACTGCTTTACTGGCTTTTGAACGTGTATTGTGAACTCTTGTGTTTCATAATCATCGGGATCCAGATTAGTTGGTGTCATCAACGGATTACCTAATACAACATAATCCTCTGTATCCAACAGCTCCATAGAAAAGGCCTTTATCTGACTAGAACCTGTATTTGTAACACTTAACAACACCTTATCTGTCGGCAGTTTAGAATAAGGCTTATCTTTTCTATAAAGCGAGCTTTCGTCCAGGTTAATCAAGAAGTCAGGTATATTATCTACTATAACTCCTGCAACAAGCTTTTTTGTGTAGCTCTTTCCAGAATCATCTGAATAAGTTATTGTTATGGGTAAATTATATACGCCCGAGTCTGTATCACCTGCTATCAAAATCTTAAAGTTTGCTTCTATGGTCTTCTTGCTCAGCAGTAATGGAAAAACTTTTTCATTAGTTGAAGAAATAACATTAAATGGCAACTCATTTAAATCAAGTTTAACAGATACATCTCTCAAAGCAGAGTTCTTATTATTTGTTAATACTATCTTAAGCTCAGCTATTTCGCCAGCTTTAACTGTTTCAGGCAATGTCTGAACCTTATCAACTGACAGAATAATATCGCTTAGCTGCACATCCACATCAAACTCTGCAGTTCTCCATTGATTTGGGAAATGTTGATCTGGAGTATATCTAAACGTTACTGTATTTATTCCAGGTGGAGCTGCAGGATCTATATATAACCTAAACTTAACAATAGCATCATTTACCCCGGAGTAAAATCCAATGCTCTGTATCTTCTTGCTTGGGTCTACAATCGAAAATGGAAACTTCTCTTCGAACCAAACAGCTGCGTCTTTTGCAACACTACCAATCAGTGTGTCAAACTTAAGATAGACATCTAGATAGTTTCCAGGTCTAGCAGGTATGGGTTCATATTTTAACAATGTAACACTAACAACATCACTGCCGCGTGCTGCAACCGTTTCGCCTGTTGTTATTATTATAGCATGCACGCTTACAATATAAAATAAAAGAATCACAGACACCATTATAAGCTTCATATTTGATTTCATAACATTCTCCTCATTTCAGGTTTGCTACCTCTTTTTTTCAATTATAACACCGTCTTTTAAATACTCGATTCTTTGAGCAACATTCGCCAAGTATTGATCATGAGTAACCAAAACAATAGTTTTCTTTTTCTCCCTGTGTAACCTACACAAAAATTCCATTACAATTTTACCTGTTTTACTATCCAGGTTACCAGTTGGTTCATCTGCCAAGATAACATCTGGATCGTTTGCAAGCGCTCTAGCTATAGCAACTCTTTGTTGTTCTCCACCACTTAATTCTGTTGGTTTATGAAACATTCTATCTTTCAAGTCTACCATTTCCAAAAGTAGTTGTGCTCTTTTCTTTCTGTCTGCCAAACATTTGTTCTGGAAAATCATAGGCAGCATCACATTTTCCATTGCATTCAGTGTATTGATCAAATTAAATTGTTGAAAAACAAAACCTATCTTCCTTCCGCGTATTTGTGCAAGCTCAGATTCACTTAAATAAGAAATGTCATGGCTCTCTAAAAAAATTTTTCCATGAGTTGGTAAATCTAAGCTACCTATCATATTAACAGCAGTACTTTTTCCTGAACCAGAAGGACCCATTATAGCAACAAACTCTCCTTTTCTAACAAAAAAGTTAAGGCCTCGTAATGCTTCTACTCGTACTTTTCCCATCTGATAAATCTTCCATACATTTTTAAGTCGAATTATCTTTTTTCTATAGTCACTAGTCATTTTATTTCACACACTTAATTTTACAGTATCAAGCTTCATCAAGCACCAAGCTTCATCAAGCCTCTTTCTACATCTTTACATATTTACCTAACTCTATAAATTTCTCACCCAACTCTGATTTCAACCCCCTTCTTTTAGTAATTTCTGAAAGTTCTAAAAGAAATATAAAGATGTGTGACTACTCAGGAACAAAAACAGAGGGATAAAATCTTTATAACTTAATTAATAAAGAATGAAAAAAATACAATTAATAAAAAAAAACTAAATATCTCTTAGACCATTTGTCTCAACATAGAAGCTACACTCACCATCTTGCATGTTAGGGCTATCTATTAGCTTAGCAACCCTACTACCCTTCTTACCTTTCCTTAAATAAATTCGGAAAGTGCTAGCATGTGCTACTATATGACCACCGATTGGCTTTGTTGGATCACCAAAAAAAGCAGCAGGGTCTGCACTAACTTGATTTGTAACATAAACAAGTAAGTTATTTACATCCGCAAGCTTTAGTAAAGCGTGTACGTGCTTGTTAAGCTTTTGCTGCCTTTCAGCCAAAGTTCCTCTACCTATGAACTCTGCTCTAAAGTGCGCTGTGAGACTATCAACAACAACAAGTCTAACGTTCATACCTTGCTTTTTTATCAAATCCTCTACTTTCTCAGCAAGCAACATCTGATGATCAGAATTATATGCTTTTGCGACCATTATGTTTTTAAGGACTTTTTCAGGGCTTAGACCTGCACCCTCTGCCAGTTGTTTTATTCTGTCAGGCCTAAATGTGTTCTCAGTATCTATATAAACAGCAATTGCATTTGGATCTTGTTTCTGCACATTAACAGCAAGAATGTGTGCTAACTGGGTTTTCCCTGAACCAAACTCACCAAAACACTCTGTGATGCTGCCTGTTTCAAAGCCTCCACCTATCAGATCGTCAAAAGCTTTGCTACCAGATTTAATCTTGATAACTTTCTCTCTCCTCTTTAGAACATCAACACCAGATTCAAAGCCCATCTCTAACATTCCACGGGCTGCATTTATCATTTTTCTAGCTTGAGCTTCTGCGATACCAACTGCATTGATAAGTTCGCCAGGACTAGCAACAGCTATGCTCATCAAGTCAGAATAACCAACAGATTCTAGTTTCTCAGCTGTAGCAGCACCAACACCCGGTAAATCCATTATAGTCGGCACTTTTTTTTCTTTTTTCTCGATAGGGACATCAACCATTTTTTTAATTCTGCCAACATGTGGCTTGATTTCGTTTTCAATAATTTTTTCCTTTGCTAACACCATAGTTATCAACCTCTCTTTTAAGTTTTATTGTTATAAAGGACAGATAATATATCAACCTTACTTTATATTCCTTATATAACATATATTGTATATAATTAAAAATAAAAAATAAAAATACATTGATTCCCAACAATTGTTGTGGTTATGTACTTATTTCTAAATTTGTCTTTAAATTAGCATATTTGTACTTCTTCTACCTTATCGTTATCATCCGACAGAACTAAGTACTCATATGCCTTTTGCAATACAATTCTAGCTTTTGGGATGTCCATTGCTCTTAGGTTATTAGTTGACTGCCACTTATTGTCTTTATCAAGGTAACGCCTATCAAAAGAAACAGTCTTATATGTTACTGGCTGTCCAGCTTTATTAACTGAAGTATTTTCCCAGATTGTTGCTGATATCACACCAGCACGAAACTTTTTTTCAGGTAGTTTTTTTTCTGACATAGTATCACCCGTTTCCTATTCGGATTTTTTTTCAAAACCTCCTTATTTTGCACTCAGTTAAGGCGCCAGAGGCCGGGTAGCTTGATCAAACCAATATATCATAGAACAACATCCTTTATAAATCATGTCCGCACATGTCCAGTGTCCAGTGAGCTCTGTCATATATATTCATATATATTCTAATTATATTTAATATATATTTTTCAAAACTAAGTAGCAGAAGTTAGAAATTTATTATGAAATTAGTCTAAAACAAACCAAACAAATGCAACCCAAAAACAACATTGGCAATAACCATGATAAGGAAAACAATTGTCTCGCCTATAGTTCCAGTTTCAATCATACCATGTGTTCTAAGGAACCTAAATGGATGAAACCAATTAACACCCATCAATGTTAAGCTATCAGATAGAAGGTGTGCACCATAGCCTATGAAGAATGCCCAGGCTATAATTCTATTAATAAACAACCAGAGTACAGCCGGAATAGCAACCAAGAGCCATACACTGTGCATTATCCCCCTATGGCCAAACAACAAACTAACAATTTTAGATAATATGCCCGTTCGTCTGCCAAATTTACTTTCAGGTTTATCTATATCAGGCATCAAAGTCGCAATAGTCACAACGACAAAAAAAATACCTGTCATTAGCCAATTCATCTTAAATAAGCGAAAGCTAACTAATGCTGCAAATAAACCAAACGCAATGTGTGTTTTCCAGTTCATTGTTGATCTTTAGCCTCTCTAAAATTAAAAACTCTTAAATGAGAAAAATTTAACTTTATTTATAATTTTTGTAAGGCACAGAGCTAGAAGGAGCACAAAGTTAGAAAGAACAAAATAAGCATTTCGCTTATTCATTTATTTGCAAAGCAATAAAGAAGCATCAATAAAGAAGCATTTTATAAAGTCATTTAGTTCTCCTGAAGAAGTACTTTGACTTGGCAAAAAATTCCTTTCGTATGAGTTGTGGATTTGTTTTAAAAAACATTGCTAAAATTTTATGAAACCAACCTTCTTTTCTCTTCCTTTTTAGATAGAAATAACCAACAAGAGCAACTATTAAAGCAAATGCTGCATCGGCTATAAGATCCCCCATTGTGTCCATCAAGCCAGATCTTTGCATATTCATCTTAAATACAATGTCCATGCTAAACTCAAAGATCTCCCACAACGCTCCGATAGCTAAAGCAAAGCTAAATGAAAAAAATGCGATTAACTTTGGACTGGCTCTTATCTGTCCTTCATAATAAAGAATGAACAAAGTTATAAATCCTAATAAACCAAGAATAACACTTGCACATCCGTGCAACACTATGTCCCACCACCACAATGTAGTATAAAAACCACGAACCTCACCCAAAAAAACAGAGGCATACACGAAAACCACAATCGCTAGTTCAAAAGGCATCGGTAGAGAAATCTTATAGTTCTTCCTTATCATTGCAGGCATAAAAGACAATCCTAAAGCACAAAGAGAAACAAAAATCGCAATCCAGTGCTGCTTGATCAAAAAACCAATAATGGCAATAATAATGCTCAGCCTAAGAATATAGGACAAAACCAACTGAATTTTTTCAGCTGTTGTGAACCTTTTGTTCAGTTGCCAAAAATTATAAGCTAACTTTCTTTTTTTTGTCATAATAAAATCAAAATTAATTTTAAACATTTAAAACTTTCTAAGAGGGAGACTGTCAAATGAAAATGCAATCTAGAGAATAATACAAAAAGAGAGTGATGCAAAAACATCAGTTAGAATTAAAGAATTGTTAGAATTAAAGAATTAAATCTTGTTCTGCATCTCTAATCTTTTAAGTTCATCCTCAGGATCGACGTCCCTGAATACTAATTGAGTAACAAACTCCAACCTATCAAAAACAGCATTTTTTGTAACTCTACCGACTACTTTAATGGTTTGACCAAGTAAATCATTCTTATAGATATCGAATCCCTGCACACTGTCTCGCAATTTAATAATTTCTTCTTCTTTTAGGTTAAACAATTTCTCTGTTTGTGCTTTAAAATTCACACATCTTATTGTTTCAGTACCATCATCTAATACAATATTAGTCACATATGAAAATTTAGGGATAACCTTATCATGCACGGGGCAAAGATAGCTTTCGTCTATCTGCGTTACTTTTCTGTTGCATTCTGGACAAACCTCATAAAAGCGAGGATCGAAAACCTGCACAACGGTTGCAAGAACTTCTACATTTCTATCGTTCTCTTTTAAGTCATTTATGTTCTTCCTAGATGCAGTATACTTCTTAACCTCCCCTACTTCTTCTCCTTCAGGATTTACTTCTAGCTTTGAATTTTCATTCAAATGCAATTCTTTTTGGTTATTATTCTCGCGTACATATGCACCTTTTATCTTAACGATGTCGTCTTCTTTCAACTCATCTAAAACATCTGCCTTATCTCCCCAACAAGCAACTCGGATACTACCCGTATCATCAGCAATGATAAAACTCCCTACTTTTCCTTTCCTTTCCTCTGTCTGGAACTCACGCTTTTCAAAAACACGCTGCACTTTTCCTACAATCTCAACATCTCTCATCCCAACAACCACTTTAGCTATCTTAAGTTTGCCTGTGAATTCTTCAAAGAGCTTTATACCAAACTCATTGGCAATTATATGAGCAGCACCTTCTTTTGAAATAAGGCCTGATAACTCATCCATTTTTTTATTAATCTTAGCTTCTATTTCTTCTTCTCCCAAGCCTGTTTTCTCCTTGATTTTAGCGATTACATCTTCAATTGGAAGCTTTAACATATTCCCCCTCCTTAAAATATTAATAAATAACACACATTTATATATATTATTATATTACTGTATCCAGAACAAGGGTGCAGAGATTTAGCTTTACATTTTTTAGCAAAATTTATAAAGCCTCTCCAATCCCTTAAAAGAGAAAAATGGAATATAAAGTTGTAGAGGAATCAAAGAGCAGACTTGTACTTGAGTTAAAAAAAGCTAGCCATGGCTTATGCAATGCTCTTGTAAAAGAGCTATGGAAAGACAATAAAGTCAAGGCAGCAGCCTATAAGATAGACCACCCTCTTGTTGGTATTCCAAGAATAATCTTAGAAGTCGCACATGGAAATGACGCTAAAAAGACATTGCAAGATGCACTTAAACGTCTTATAAAAGACGCTGAAAAATTCAAAAAAGAGTTCTCTGATAAAGTTAAAAGATGAATTATAATAAAAATGCTCTACTAAGACTAGCTCGCGATTCTATTAGAACAAAGTTCTTAAACGAAGAGCCAAGGCTTACAGATGAGCAAAAGAAATATAGATCTCCGCAAGGTGTTTTCATCACACTAAAAAAGAATGGTCAGCTACGCGGTTGTATCGGTTTTCCTTATCCAATAATGCCACTTAATCAAGCGATCATTCAGGCATCAAGGGCAGCTGCATTTGAAGATCCAAGATTTCCATCATTAGCGCAAACAGAGCTTTCAGATATAAAAATAGAGATCTCTATACTGACAACACCAAAGGAAATCACAGGA
The DNA here is from genome assembly GCA_003650545.1 of Candidatus Woesearchaeota archaeon. Lineage (GTDB taxonomy): Archaea > Nanobdellota > Nanobdellia > Woesearchaeales > B72-G16 > B72-G16. The sequence continues at coordinate 61,918 of QMQO01000004.1, forward strand.
AAAAAAGAAGAATTGCCAAATCAAATAGAAATCGGCAAAGATGGTCTTATCATAAAGCATCCTGAGAGTTCTGGTCTATTATTACCACAGGTATTTACAGAGTACAATTGTACACAAGAGCAAGCATTAGAGATGGTATGCCAAAAAGCAGGTCTTAATCCCAAAGCATGGAAAGACAAAGATGCAAAGATATTCAAGTTTCAAGCTGTTATATTTGAAGAATAATTTTAAATATGCCAATCTATGCCATAGAGTATGCCATAGAGCTTTGGTCTTGGCCATTCATATTTAAATAGAATGTAGCCGGACACGAGACACGAGCAAAACATTTATAAATAGACATATTTTCTGTATAGTTATTGGCTATCGTTACATAACAAGAGAGGTCCCGAAAACTACTGCTTGCGGCTCACTTTTGAGCATGCTTAGTAGGAGGGTGGAGTGATTCGTTATGAATAAGAAAGACATCGAGAAAGCAATAAAAGAATTAAAAGAGAATTCTCCAAAACGTAACTTTAAGCAGCGTGTTGATTTAATCATTAAATTGAAGAATCTCGACATCAAAAAGCCTGAAAACCAATTAGAATTCTTTGTTCTATTGCATTTTAACCTTGGAAAAAGAATTAAGGTTTGTGCATTGGTAGGTCCAGAATTAAAAGATGAAGCAATAAAAACATGTGATAAAACAATAATCCAAGATGAGTTTGACAAACTCGACAAAAAAACGATAAAGAAAATTTCTCGCGATTATGATGTTTTTATTGCCCAAGCAAACATCATGCCAAAAGTGGCTACAACATTTGGCCGAGTTCTAGGCCCAAAAGGAAAAATGCCTAATCCAAAGGCAGGCTGTGTTATCCCACCAAAAGCAACACTAACACAGTTGTACGATAAATTACAAAAAACCGTTAAAATCTCAACCAAAAAAAGCACAGTCATCCAGTGCTCTGTTGGTACTGAAGATACGAATGATACTGAGTTGATTGATAACATTCTTACAATATATAATAGCGTAATACATCACCTTCCAAACGAAAGAAATAACATAAAAGAAGTACTAGTCAAACTAACAATGTCTAAACCTGTTAAAATACCACATTAAAATGGCACATGTATCACAAGCAAAGAAAGAAATTGTAAAGAAACTTGTAGATTTTATTAATAAATATAGCGTAATTGGCATCGTTAACATGGAGAATCTTCCGACAAAACAACTCCAAAAGATGCGTGAGCAATTGCGTGGAAAAGTTGTATTAATTGTAGCAAAGCGTCGTTTAATCAAGATAGCGATCGATAGCATTAAGGATAAACTAGGTATAGAACAACTGAAAGACAATCTTGTTGGTATGCCTGGCTTACTCTTTACAAACGAGAATCCTTTTTCTCTTTATAAAACCCTACAAAAAAGCAAATCATCCGCACCCGCAAAACCTGGTCAAAAAGCGCCCAGAAGCATAGTAGTTCAGGCTGGTCCAACCAATTTCGCACCAGGTCCAATCATTGGAGAGCTGGGCTCTGTTGGCATTAAGACCAGTGTTGAGGGTGGTAAACTTGCTATTAAAGAAGATAAGGTTGTTGCAAACGAAGGAGACATTATTTCAGAGAAACTTGCTGGGATCCTTGCAAGACTTGGTATAGAACCCATGGAAATTGGTCTAGATTTAGTTGCTGCTTACGAAAACGGCACAATCTACACCAAAAAGATTTTGGCTATTGATGAAGAAGAATATAAGAGTAATCTAGCACAAGCTCACAGATGGGCATTCAACCTTGCTATTGAAACAGTAATCTATACAAGAGACACTATTACGTTTATGATCACAAAAGCATTTCGTGACAGCAAAAATCTAGCTTTAGAACAAAACATTATAGCTGATCTGGTTGCCGAAGAGATTCTTACAAAGGCTGAAGTTCAAGCCAAAATGCTAAGTTTAGAAACTAAGTTTGTCACAATCTCAAAACCTCAAGAAAGAAAAGAAATAAAAGAAATCAAAAAAGAAGAAATAACAAAAGAAAGTAAAGAAA